>JAHVKF010000001.1:665394-998091 GCA_019800895.1 Halomonas denitrificans | reverse complement strand
GGGAGTGAGCTTGCGAGCGAAAAGGCAGTCCGAGGATTCGCTCGCAAGCTCACTCCCACAGGCGACCTTCTCCATGCGCTCGCTAAAGGCCTCCAACAGGAAGGGCGGCGCGCTGAATTGCTCCTGTGGGAGCCTGCCTGCAGGCGATCTGCCGGAATGCCTTCGCGGGCAAGGCCCGCTCCCCCAGGAAGCGTCCCGGTTCGGCCTTCGCTCGCAAGCTCACTCCCACAGGCGGCCTTCTCCATGCGCTCGCTAAAGGCCTCCAACAGGAATGGCGGTGGCCTTGGCGGTTCCTGTGGGAGCGAGCTTGCGAGCGAAGAGCCCGGGCACCGCGAGCGCGGGGCGGACGAATCGGAAAGGGAAATGGTGGCTACGGGTGGACTTGAACCACCGACCTCAGCATTATGAGTGCCGCGCTCTAACCAGCTGAGCTACGTAGCCACGGGGAAGCCGCGTATTGTTGCGTGCGGCCCCGGGCTTGTCAATAGGCGGGCCGGCCCGCGGGTCAGCCGAAGACGCGTTGGGCGTCCAGTCCTTCGGCCGAGATCTTCGGCGCATCGCCGAACAGGCGATCGGCCAGCACGTCGGCCGATCCGGCCGCCATGGTCCAGCCCATCGCGCCGTGGCCGGTGTTCAGCCACAGGCCTTCGATCGGCGTCGGGCCGATCAGCGGCGGCCCGTCGGGGGTCATCGGGCGCAGGCCGGTCCAGTCCTCGCCGCCGGCCCGGATGGCGTCGGCCAGCTCCGGCAGCAGCGCCGCGGCAGACTCCTTGAGCACGGCCAGGCGCTCGGGACGAAGCGTGGTGTCGCCGCCGGTGAAATCGGACAGGCCCGCGATCCGCAGGCGGTGCGGTCCGAGGCGTGCGGTGACGAAGCGGCGCGCGAGGTCGAGGATCGGCAGGCGCGGGGCCGGGCCGTCTGCGGCCACGTCGAGAGTCATCGAATAGCCCTGGACCGGGTAGATCGGCACCCGCAGGCCGAGCGGTTCGAGCAGCGCTCCCGTGTCGGTTCCGGTGCAGAGGATGACGCGATCGGCGTCGATCGTGCCTTGATCGGTTTCGATCCCCTTCAATCGTCCGTTATCACGCAGGATCTTTTCCACCCGCTCGCCGAGCCGCAGGCGCGTCCCGAGTTCGGCGGCCCGTCGCACGGCCTCGCGGCTGAACAGGCGCGCGTCCCCGGACTCGTGGGCCGGAAACAGCAGGGCGGCGTGGAACTGCCCGGCGACCGGGGCCAGGGCGGGTTCGAGCCGGGCAAGCGCATCGGGCTCGAGGAGATCGAACTCGACGTCCGCGTTGCCGATCCGTCGCCGCAGCTCGACCGCGTCGTGGAGAGCGTCCGGACTGCGGTAGAGCTCCAGCGATCCTTCGGTGACCTGGTCGTAGGCCAGGCCGTGGCGCTCGCGCAGGTCGGCCAGGCATCGGCGAGAGTGCACGGCCAGGCGGATGCAGTGCGAGGCGTTGGCGTAGTACCGACCGGGCGCCGACTCGCGCAGGAATGCCGCGCCCCAGCGCAGCAGTCCCGGCAGGGCGCTCGGGCGGACCTGGTACGGCAGGTCGCGGTGCAGCAAGGCGCCGATCAGGCGCTGGGCGGTGCCCGGCGGGTTCCAGGGCTCGGCGTGCCCCGGGGTGATGCCGCTGCCGTTGGCGAAGCTGGTGCCGAGGGCGGGTTCGGGGGCGGCGTCGACCAGGGTCACGTCGGCGCCGCGCTCGGCAAGCACCAGCGCGCTCGTTGCGCCGACCACGCCGGCCCCGATGACAACGATCTTCATGGGGCGAAGGATACCGCCCGGCGGCAGATCACGGCGTTGGCGATCGGCCGGACCGGGACGGCGACGATGTTTGACAACGTCGTCGAAAGTGGAGCGATCAACCAGTCAAATGTGCGCAAGAGCGACGATCAGGCCGGCATTGCGCTGCCGAATTCGGTCTTGTAGCGGGCCGTCAGATCGTTCAGGTCCAGGGAGTAGCCCTGCGGCGCGTTGTGGGCGATCTTGATCGAGCCCATCAGCGAGCCGAGACGGGCCGCGTCGACCGGGTTCCAGCCGCGCTCGAGGCCGAACAGCAGGCCGGCACGGTAGGCGTCGCCGCAGCCGGTCGGGTCGGCGATGCGTTCCGGCCGGACGGCCGGGATGTCTGCCTCGCCGTCGGCGGTCAGCAGCTTGGAACCTTCGCCGCCGTGAGTCACGATCAGGCCGCCCTTGAGGCCGGCGAGCGCTTCGCCTCGGGTCCAGCCGGTCTTCTTCACGATCATTTCCCACTCGTAGGAGTTGACCGTCAGCCAGTCGGCATTGGCCACCAGGCCGCGCAGTTCGTCGCCGTTGAACATCGGCAGCGCTTGACCGGGGTCGAAGATGTGCGGGATGCCGGCGCTCTTGAACTGGTCGGAATGGTCGAGCATCGCCTGCTTGCCGTCCGGCGAGATGATGCCCCAGGCCACCGTGCCGTCGGTCGGCACGACGTTTCGATGGTTCTGGTCCATGGCGCCCGGGTGAAAGGCGGTGATCTGGTTGTCGTCCAGGTCGGTGGTGATATAGGCCTGGGCCGTGAAATGGTCGTCGTCGCGCAGCACGTAGGCCTGGCTGATGCCGAGTTCGTCGAGGCGTTCGGCGTAGCGATCGAAGTCGGCGCCGACCGCCGCCATCGGCAGCGGCGTCGCCCCGAGCTGCTGCAGGCCGTAGGCGATGTTGCCCGCACAGCCGCCGAAATTCCGGTGCATCTCGGGGACCAGGAACGCCACGTTGAGCATGTGGGTCTTGTCCGGAAGGATGTGGTCCTTGAAGCGCTCGGGGAAGACCATGATGTTGTCGTAGGCCAGCGAGCCGCAGATCAGGATGGACATGGAGGAGACGTCCTGGAGTCAAGTCAGCGCGACAGTATAACGAAGGCTTAACGCCCCTCCGGCGAGGCTGGTTCCGTCGAGTGTGACGCGGTTCGCGCAACCGGCCCCGGAGGAACGCGGATCCGGGGCGGAACCGCTGGACGATTGGCGTACACTACGGCGCATGCACGCGCGAACACGGCCCGCCCCAGGCGGTGTTCGCCTCGGTTCCACTCCCCAGTTGCCGGTATTCCATGTTCAAACGTCTGCGCGGTCTCTTTTCCAACGATCTTTCCATCGACCTCGGCACCGCCAACACGCTGATCTTCGTGCGTGGCCAGGGCATCGTCCTCAATGAACCCTCGGTGGTCGCGGTCCGGATGGATCGCGGGCCCGGCGGCCCGCAGAACGTCGCGTCGGTCGGGATCGAGGCCAAGCAGATGCTCGGCCGCACGCCGGGCAACATCCGCACGGTCCGGCCGATGAAGGACGGCGTGATCGCCGACTTCGACATGACCGAGCAGATGCTGCAGCACTTCATAAAGAAGGTGCACTCGTCGCGCTTCCTGCGGCCGAGCCCGCGGGTGCTGGTCTGCGTGCCGTGTTCGTCGACCCAGGTCGAGCGGCGCGCGATCAAGGAATCGGCCGAAGGCGCCGGCGCCCGCGAGGTGTTCCTGATCGAGGAGCCGATGGCCGCTGCGATCGGCGCCGGGATCCCGATCCACGAGGCGCGCGGCTCCATGGTGCTCGACATCGGCGGTGGTACCTCCGAGGTCGCGGTGCTCTCGCTCAACGGCATCGTGTACTCCAACTCGGTCCGGGTCGGCGGCGACCACTTCGACGAGGCGATCATCAACTACGTGCGCCGCTCCTACGGCACGCTGATCGGCGAGGCCACCGCCGAGCGGATCAAGCTCGAGATCGGCTGCGCCTATCCGCTCAACGAGACCCGCGAAATGGAGGTCTCGGGCCGGAACCTGGCCGAGGGCGTGCCCAAGATGATCACGATGAATTCCAACGAGGTGCTCGAGGCGCTGAGCGAACCGCTGTCGTCGATCACCAGCGCGGTCAAGAACGCGCTGGAGCAGACGCCGCCGGAACTCTGCGCCGACGTCGCCGAGACGGGCATCGTGCTGACCGGCGGCGGCGCGCTGCTCAAGCAGCTCGACAAGCTGCTGATGGAAGAGACCGGCCTGCCGGTGATCATCGCCGAGGATCCGCTGACCTGTGTCGCCCGCGGCGGCGGCCGGGCGATCGAGATGATGGACGAGAATCGCGGCGACTTCTTCTTTCCCAGTTGAGCCGTGACGCGGTGAACCGGGACCGCAGTGAATAGTCCGTATTCCCGCCGCGCGCTGCTGGGCGCCGCCGGGGGCACCGCGCGCCTGATGGCCTACGCGCTGCTCGCGATCACCCTGATGGCGCTGGATTACCGTGGTCGCTACGTCGACCGCGTCCGCTCCCTGGCCGGCCAGCTGGTCGAGCCGCTTGTCCTGCTGGTCGATCTGCCGTTCCGGGGCGCCGAGCGCTTCGAGGAATTCTGGTCGCGCCGCGGCGAGCTGGTCGACCGCGTGCGCACGCTGGAACGCGAAGCGGTCGAGCGCCAGGCCGCGCTCGGCGAGCTGGCCGACCTGGCGATCGAGAACCGGACCCTGCGTTCGCTCCTCGATGCGGGCCGCCGGATCGATCGCGAGTACCTCGCCGCCGAGCTGGTCAGCATCGATCTCGACCCCTTCGCCCACCGCATCCTGGTCAAGCGCGGCCGCGGCGACGGCGTCGCGGTCGGCATGCCGGTGATCGACGACCGCGGCGTGCTCGGCCAGGTCGAGGACGTCTTCGCCGCCACCGCCCGGGTGATCCTGCTGACCGATCCCGACCATGCGCTGCCGGTCCAGGCCTTGCCCTCGGGCGAACGGACGATTGCCTACGGCACCGGGCAGGTCGACCGGATGCGCCTCAACGACCTGCCGATGAACACGGAACTGGAGATCGGCGACCTGGTCGTCACGTCCGGCCTCGGCGGTCGATTTCCGGCCGGGCTGCCGGTCGGTCGCGTGGTCGAACTCGACCGGCCCAGCGGCGAGCCCTTCGCCCGCGCCGGGGTCGAGCCGCTGTCGGCGATGGACCGCAATCGCCTGGTGCTGATCCTCGACGCGGAACCGGCGCCGTCCGCGGTCGATGCGAACGCGGCCGGGGTGCCGGACCCTGGCGCGGACGGAGAGCGCCCGGCGTCCGACCCCGACGGTACGACGCCCGACGAGGTTTCCGCGACCCCGGACGCCGGCGCCGCGGAGGTCGATGACCGCGCCGGCGGCGGCAGCGGCAACGGGGATCCGGCCGGCGACGTCGATGGAGGTGGGCCGTGAGCCGCCGCGAGGAGCGTGACGGTCCGCTCGTGTTCGCCGGCTCGCTGCTGGCCGCGCTGGTGCTCACGGTGGTGCCGCTGCCCGACCTCCTCGAGCCCCTGCGGCCCTACTGGCTCGCGCTGGTCCTGATCTACTGGCATCTCGAGTCCGGCCGCCTGCACGGCCTGGGCGCGGCCTTCGGCCTGGGCCTGCTGCTCGACGTGCTGACCGGCACGCTACTGGGCCGGCATGCGCTCAGCCTCGTCATCCTCAATTTCCTGGTCGGCCGCTTCCGCAACCGGATCCGCTTCTTCCCCCCCTGGCAGCAGGCGCTGGCGGTCGGAGCGCTGTTGCTCAACGACCGGATCGTCCACCTGTGGATCGTCGGCCTGCTCGAGCGGACCTGGCCCGGCTGGGCATTCTGGCTGCCGCCGCTGGTCGGCGTGGCCCTGTGGCCCTGGCTGTTCCTGCTGCTCGACGCGCTGCGCTCCCATCGACGGGGGGCCCGAACATGAAGCGCTGGTCGACCGGGGCGATCGACCCGCTGGACGCGCGCCGGGTCGACCGGCGGCTGCTGATCGTCACGCTGCTGATGCTGGCGTCCCTGCTCGCGATCCTCGGCCGCTTCGCCCAGCTCCAGCTGGCCGGCCACGATGCGTTCGCGGCGCGGGCCGAGAACAACCGCGTACGGCTGCAGGCCGTGGCGCCGAACCGTGGGTTGATCCTGGACCGGCACGGCCGGGTGCTGGCCGAGAACCGGGCCGCCTACCGGTTGGTGATGGTGCCCGAGCGCGTCGACGACCGGGCCGAGGCGCTGGCGCGCGTCGATGCGCTGGTCGGGCTGAGCGAGGACGAGCGCGAACGCTTCGCCCTGGACCTGACGCGCAGTCGTCCGTTCCAGCCTGTCACGCTCAAGACCAACCTCAGCGAGGACCAGGTCGCCACCCTTGCGCTGGAGCGTCACCAGCTCGCCGGCCTGGAGATCGAGCCGTACCTGACGCGCTATTACCCGCACGGCGAACTGCTGGCGCACGTGGTCGGCTACGTGGCCCGGCTCGATGCCGCCGACCTGGCGCGACTCGACCCGGACGACTACCGCGCCACCACCCACACGGGCAAGACCGGCATCGAGCGCCAGTTCGAACAGCGCCTGCACGGGCGGTCCGGCATCGAGCGAGTCGAGACCAACGCCCAGGGCCGGGTCGTGCGGGTGCTGGATCGCACGGACCCCGTGCCCGGCGAGGACCTGCGCCTGAGCATCGATCTCGACCTGCAGCGCGCGGCGATGCAGGCCCTGGACACGTCCTCCGGTGCGGTGGTCGCCCTCGACGTGGCCAGCGGCGACGTGCTCGCGCTGGTCAGCAAGCCCGGCTACGACCCCAACCTGTTCGTCAACGGGATCTCGTCGGCCGATTACCGTGCGCTGCTCGACAACCCGTACCGGCCGCTGTTCAATCGCTTCCTGTCCGGCGGCTACGAGCCGGGGTCGACGATCAAGCCGTTCATCGCGCTGGCCGGTCTCGACGCCGGCCTGATCTCCCGCGACACGCGGGTGTTCTCCAGCGGCGTGTTCCGGCTGCCCGGGCATTCGCGCGAGTACCGGGACTGGCGCCGCGGCGGTCACGGCTGGGTCGATCTCGAGGCGGCGCTCGAGCAATCGGTCAACGTCTACTTCTACCAGCTGGCCGCCGACCTCGGCATCGACGCCATCTCGCGCGAGCTGGCGCTGTTCGGCCTCGGCCAGCCCACCGGGATCGACCTGCCGGGCGAGTACGCCGGTGTGCTGCCCGGGCGAAGCTGGAAGCGCCGCACGCTGAACGAGCCCTGGTTCCCAGGCGAGACGGTGATCACCGGCATCGGCCAGGGCTTCACGGTGGTGACGCCGCTGCAGCTGGCGGCGATGACCGCGGCGCTGGCGGGGCGAGGCCGCACCGCGCCGCCCCGGCTCGTCGACCCGGCCGAGCCGGTCCAGGTCATCGAGCATGACTCCGCCCACTGGCAGACCGTGTTCGACGGCATGCAGGCGGTGATCTACGGCAATCGCGGAACCGCCCGCGCGGTCGCCGACCGCGTGCCGGTCCCGATGGCCGGCAAGACCGGCACGGCCCAGGTCTTCGGCCGGCCCCAGGACGAAGACGCCGACGAGCGCGAGGATCTCCCGGAGTTCCTGCGCAACCACGCGCTGTTCATCGCCTTCGCCCCGGTCGATGCACCGGAGATCGCGGTCGCCGTGGTCGCCGAGCACGGCGGCGGCGGGGCCACGGTGGCCGCGCCAATCGCGGCCGAGGTGCTGGCCCGGGCGCTGGGTGAGGACGGCGCCGACGAACCGTCGCCGGCCGACCGGTTGGCCGATGTCGGAGGGGGTGCCCCGTGAGCACCGGGCCGATCGACCTGCGGCCCGGGCTGCTGCGCTTCGACGGCTGGCTTCTCGGCCTGCTGGCGGCGCTGATGGCCTTCGGTCTGCTGGTGCTCTACAGCGCCAGCGACGGCAGCATGGCGCTGGTGGTCCGGCAGGCGGTCCGGCTCGGCATCGGCGGCGTCCTGATGCTGATCGCGGCCCAGGTTCCGGCCAGCGCGTACCGGCGCTGGGCGCCGTGGCTGTACGCGGGCGGCATCACGCTGCTGATCGGCGTGCTGTTGTTCGGCGTCGGTCGCGGTGCGCAGCGCTGGCTGGACCTCGGCCTGCTGCGCTTCCAGCCCTCGGAAATCATGAAGATCGCGGTGCCGCTGATGGTGGCCACCTGGATGCACCAGAAGCCGCTGCCGCCGACGCTGAAGGACTTCGCCGCCTGCGCTGTGCTGATCGGCGTGCCGACCGGCCTGATCGTGGTCCAGCCCGACCTCGGGACGTCGGTGCTGGTCGCTGGCGGCGGGGTGATGGTGCTGTTCCTCGCCGGCGTGCGCTGGCGCTGGATCCTGCTCGGCCTGGCCGGGCTGGTGGCGGCGATGCCGCTGATCTGGAGCAAGCTGCACGACTACCAGAAGAACCGCGTGCTGACCTTCCTGAACCCCGAATCGGACCCGCTGGGCGAGGGCTGGAACATCATCCAGAGCAAGATCGCGGTCGGCACCGGCGGCCTGACCGGGCGCGGCTGGATGGAGGGCAGCCAGTCGCGGCTGGAGTTCCTGCCCGAGCCGCACACGGATTTCATCCTCGCGGTGCTGTCCGAGGAGTTCGGCTTCCTGGGCGTGGCCGCGGTGCTGTTGCTCTACGTGGCCATCCTGCTGCGCGCGATGCACCTGGTCGGCCAGACCCGCGGGGTGTTCGGTCGGATGCTCGGGGGCAGCCTGGTGTTCCTGTTCTTCGTCTACCTGCTGGTCAATGCCGGCATGGTGTCCGGCGTGCTGCCGGTGGTCGGCGTCCCGCTGCCGTTGATCAGCTACGGCGGTACGTCGGCGGCGACCCTGTTGACCGGCTTCGGTATCATCATGGGCCTGTACAGTCGCCGGAAGCTGATGCGATGACGGGCGTCCTGCGGGTCGGGCGGGCCGGCAATCGACGGGCCCTTCCTGCAATGCCCGGAATGCGGGCGAAATCTTCGACGGAGTGACGATGCGAGTCCTGGTTTCTCGAATGATTGGGCCGGCACTGCTGGTCGGCGCGCTGCTGCTCGGGCCATGGGTGTTCGGCGCGCCGGTGTCGGCACAGAGCACGGCGGCGCCCGCGTCCGCAGAGCCGACCGACAGCGGAGGCGCCGAGCCGCACCCGGGCGCCGAAGCGTTCGTCGATCGCGTGGTCGCCGAGCACGGTCTCGACGCCGACTACGTCCGCGCCGTGCTCGGGCGCGCCGAATACCAGCAGGCGATCATCGATGCGATCACCCGGCCGGCCGAGGGCAAGCCCTGGCACGAGTACCGGCCGATCTTCCTCGGCGAAACGCGCATCCGCGCCGGTGCCGAATACTGGGACGAGCATCGCGAGCTGGTCGATCGCGTGGCCGAACGCTTCGGCGTGCCGGCGCCGTTCGTGCTGGCGATCATCGGGGTCGAAACCAACTACGGCACGATCACCGGCAGCTACCGGGTGCTCGACGCCCTGGCCACGCTGGGCTTCTACTACCCGCGCCGCGGCGCGTTCTTCGCCCGCGAACTCGGCGAGTACTTCCGCCTGGCCGAGGAAGAGGGCCTGCCGCTGGAGGAGGTGCGCGGCTCCTACGCCGGGGCCATGGGCCTGGGCCAGTTCATTCCCTCGAGCTACCGGGCCTACGCGGTCGACTTCGACGAGTCCGGCTCGCGCGACCTGTGGCAGTCGCTGCCCGATGCGCTCGGCTCCGTGGCCAACTACCTGCACGTGCACGGCTGGCGGCCCGACGAGCCGACCGCGCTGCCGGTCGAGGCGGTTCCGGCCGCCCTGGACCGCGAGTTTCCGATCAAGCCGGCCGACACGCTCGACGGCCTGGCGGCACTGGGCATCGAGTTCGATGCCGGCGGGCTGGCCGGCGATACGCCGGCGACCCTGATCGAACTGGAAGGCGAGACCGGTCCGGAGTACTGGATCGGCCTGACCAACTTCTACGTGATGACCCGCTACAACCGTTCGCCGCTGTATGCCATGGCCGTGTCGCAGCTCGCCGCCGCGATCGCCAGCGAGGCCGGGGTCGAGCAGGGCCCGAGCCTGGCCACCTACGCCGGGGCCGCCGGCCGATGAGCGCGGGCCGTGTCGCAGCGCCTCGCCATGCCGGACCGGCACCCGTCAGCCTCTGGCGGCGGGCCGCCGCGTTGATGGCCATCGTACTTCTGGTCGGCTGCGGCGGGCGCGAGCTGCGCGAGCCCGCCGACGGCGCCGGGCGGCCGCTGGACCCGAGCCGGATCGAAGTGCCGCAGCCGCGCCCCGAGCCGCGGGCGCGCTACGGCAACCACTCGCCGTACACGGTGCTGGGCCGGACCTACCAGGTGCTGCCGACGGCAGCCGGCTACCGTGAGCGCGGCATCGCGTCCTGGTACGGCAGCAAGTTCCACGGCCGACCGACCTCGTCGGGCGAGCCCTTCGACATGTACCAGGTCTCGGCCGCGCACAAGACGCTGCCGCTGCCGACCTGGGTCGAGGTCACGAATCTCGACAACGACCGCAGTCTGGTGGTCCGGGTCAACGACCGCGGGCCGTTCAAGGAGGGCCGTATCATCGACCTGTCGTACGCGGCCGCCGTGCTGCTCGGCGTGCTCGAGACCGGGACCGCGCGGGTCGAGGTTCGGGCGATCGCGCAGCAGGAGGTGCCGGCCGATGCGGTCAGTGCGCCGCGCGAGCTGCCAGTGGTCCTCCAGGCCGGCGCGTTCTCGCGCGAGCGCACGGCCGAAGACGTGGCCCGCCAGCTGCGCCGGGCCGAGATCGAGGACGTGCGGATCGAGCGCGGCTGGTCCGGCGGGCGACGGGTCTGGCGTGTCCGGGTCGGCCCGGTCTGGGAGGCTGCCCATGCCCAGGCGCTGGCCCGACGGATCATCGCGCTGGGCCTGGAGGTGCCGGTGTTCGTCTATCCGTAGGCGCGCGCCTCGAGACCGCTGGGCATCCGGCCCGGACCCGACTTGAAGCCGCCGACCGGCGCCCCGACTCCATCGTTCGATGCGGATGCGATCGAACCGACGGGCCGGTCGACGTTCCAACCCCACACGAAACCGACCGACAAAGGCGACATGACCCACACCAAGACATTCCTGTTCTGCTTCGGACTGCTGCTGGCGCTGGCCGGGCGCGCGCCCGCCCAGGTGCCGATTCCCGCCGCCCCGGACCTGGCCGCGACCAGCTTCGTGCTGCAGGACTTCCACTCCGGCGAGATCATCGCCGCGCGGGAGCCGGCGATGCGCGTCGAGCCGGCCAGCATCACCAAGCTGATGACCAGCTACGTGGTGTTCCGCGAGCTCGCCAACGGCAACCTGAGCCTCGACGAGATGGTCCGGATCAGCGAGAAGGCATGGCGCACGGAAGGCTCGCGGATGTTCGTCGAGGTCGACACGGAGGTCAGCGTCGAGGACCTGCTCAAGGGCGTGATCATCCAGTCGGGCAACGACGCCAGCGTTGCCCTGGCCGAGCACGTGGCCGGCTCCGAGGCGGTGTTCGCCCAGATGATGAATGCCGAGGCGCAGCGCCTGGGCATGAGCGGGACGAACTACGAGAACGCGACCGGCCTGCCGTCGGAGGCCCATTACACGACCGCGGCCGACGTCGCCACGCTGTCGCGCGCGCTGATCGCCGAGTTTCCCGAGTATTACGGCTGGTATTCGCAGGCCGACTTCACCTACAACGACATCCGCCAGCCCAACCGCAACCTGCTGCTCAGACGCGATCCGTCGGTCGACGGCCTGAAGACCGGCCATACGGAAGCCGCCGGCTACTGCCTGGCCACCTCGGCGGTGCGCGACGGCATGCGCCTGGTCAGCGTGGTGATGGGCACGGCCAGCGAGAACGCGCGCGCCGAGGCCAGCCAATCGCTGCTGAACTACGGTTTCCGCTTCTTCGAGACCTTCAAGCTGTACTCGGCCGGCGACGAACTGACCCGGGCCGAGGTCTGGAAGGGACGGGTCGACGACATGGCGCTGGGCGTGGCCTCGGACGTCTACGTGACCATCCCGCGCGGCCGACAGGATCGGCTGAGCGCCGAGCTGGTCGTGCCGAGTCGTCCGGTCGCGCCGTTCGAGGCGGGCCAGAGCTTCGGTTCGCTGCAGATCACCCTGGACGGCGAGCTCGAGCACGAGCAGCCGCTGGTGGTCCAGACGGAGGTTCCCCGCGCCGGCTGGTGGGGACGCACCACCGACGGGATCGGCCTGTGGTTCGGCGGACTGTTCGGCGGCGATGACTGACGACGACCTGAGCCTCGATGCCGAAGGCGCGCTGGAGTTCCCGTGCCGCTACCCGGTCAAGATCATGACCCGCACCCGCGAGCAGGCGCTGGACCAGGTGCTGACCGCGATCGCCCGGCTCGAGGTCGGCTTCGACCGCGAGCAGGTCCGGGTACGGCCAAGCCGCAACGGCCGCTTCCAGAGCGTCACGGTCGAGGTCGACGTGGCCTCGCGGCGCGAACTGGAGGCGGTCTACGCCACCGTGCGCGAGCTCGACATCGTGGTCATGACGCTGTGAGGCATCGACCGTGAACGATCGTCGCACCGTGGTCGTGCGCTGGCTCGGACGGGTGCCCTACGAGGCGACCTGGCAGGCGATGCGCGACTACACGGACGGGCGTGGACCCGACAGCCCGGACGAGCTCTGGTTGCTGGAGCACCCGCCGGTGTTCACCCAGGGACTGGCCGGCAAGGCCGAGCACGTGCTCGCGCCGGGCGACATCCCGGTGGTCCAGACCGACCGCGGCGGCCAGGTCACCTACCACGGACCGGGCCAGCTGGTCGCCTACCCCTTGCTCGACCTCGAGCGGATGGGGCTGGGTGTGCGCTGCCTGGTCCGCGACCTGGAGGAGACCGTGATCCGCCAGCTCGCCGCCTACGGGCTGGAGGGTGCGCGCAAGGACGGCGCCCCGGGCGTCTACGTCGACGGCGCCAAGATCGCCTCGATCGGCCTGAAGGTCCGGCGGGGCTGCACCTACCACGGCCTGGCCTTCAACATCGACATGGACCTGTCGCCCTTCGACCGGATCAATCCCTGCGGCTACGCGGGCCAGCCGATGACCCGGCTGGCCGACCGCGCCGGCGGCATCGATTTCAATCGGGCGCGGGCCGACTTCGTCGCCGTACTGGCCCGTGTGCTGGGGCTTGACTGCCGCGAAGCGCCGCCTGATGATGGTTCTCACAAGCTCTTGTCCGACGTGGGCTAGCTTGTAGCAACGGGCAATCGGCCCTGCGCCCGCGTCCTGCGGCGCTCATGCAGTCGATCCACGCAGGAAATAATTGAAACTCGAACCGCCCCGCACCGGTCCCAGAATCCATGAAGATCCTCAACGCAGCATTCGCATTCGCACTCGTCGCCGGCCTTGCCGGGCTTTCGGTCGCCAGCATCGAGCCGCTGCCCGACCCGCTTTCGCCGGCGGTCGAGCACCGCTTCGCGACCCAGTTGACGACCCGGTTCATGGGCAATTTCCACTATCGCCGGATGGCCCTGGACAACGAACTGTCCGAGCGCATGTTCGAGCAGTACATCGAGTCGCTGGACCCGAACCGGATGTACTTCACGGCGGCCGACATCGAGGAGTTCGAGCGCTACCGCACGGGCCTGGACGAAGCGCTGAAGATGCGCGATCTCGATCCGGCCTACGCGATCTTCAATCGCTACCGGGAACGCGCGCTGGAGCGGATCGACTACGCCCGGAGCCTGCTCGAGGGCGAATTCGATTTCACCGTCGATGAGCGCTACGAGTACGACCGCGAAGACGCGCCGTGGATCGACTCGCAGGCCGAGATGGACGACCTCTGGCGCAAGCGGGTGAAGAACGACTGGCTGGGCCTGATGCTGGCCGAGCGCGAGGTCGACGACATTCGCGAGACCCTCGGCGAGCGCTACGGCAACATCGAGCGTCGCGTGCGCGACTTCAACGCGCAGGACGTGTTCCAGTTCTTCATGAATTCCTACGCGATGGCGATCGAGCCGCACTCGTCCTACATGTCGCCGCGCCTGGCCGAGAACTTCGAGATCTCGATGAAGCTGTCGCTGGACGGCATCGGTGCGCTGCTCAGCGTCAGCAACGAATACGTCGAAATCCAGGAGATCGTCCCCGGCGGGCCGGCCGATCTCGACGGCCGCCTGCAGCCGGGCGACCGCATCGTTGGCGTGGCCCAGGGCGACGAGGAATTCCAGGACGTGGTCGGCTGGCGCCTGGACGACGTGGTCGACCTGATCCGCGGCGAGCGCGACACGGAGGTCCGGCTCGAAGTGCTGCCCGGCGACACGGGCCTGAAGGGGCCGACCAAGATCATCGATATCGTCCGCAACGAAGTGAAGCTCGAGGAGCAGGCGGCGTCCTCGTCGATCGAGGAAGTGGAGATCGACGGCGAAACCCGACGCATCGGCGTGATCGACGTTCCCGTGTTCTACGTCGATTTCCGCGGCCGGGCCCGCAACGAACCGAACTACCGCTCGTCGACCCGCGACGTGCGACGCTTGATCCAGGAGCTGCGCGCCGAAGGCATCGACGGCCTGGTCGTCGACCTGCGCAACAACGGCGGCGGCGCCCTGATCGAGGCGACCACGATGACCGGCCTGTTCATCGACGAAGGTCCGGTGGTCCAGGTGCGCGACAGCCGCGGCAGCGTGCAGGTCGAGGAGGATCGCGAGCCGGGCATGGCCTGGGACGGTCCGCTGGCGGTGCTGGTCAACCGGGCCAGCGCCTCGGCCTCGGAGATCTTCGCCGCGGCGATCCAGGACTACGGCCGAGGCATCATCATCGGCGAGCCGACCTACGGCAAGGGCACGGTGCAGAACCTGCTGAACCTCGACGACTACTCGAACAACCTCGACGAGATGCGCCTGGGCCAGGTCAAGCTGACCATGGCGCAGTACTTCCGCATCAACGGCGGCTCGACCCAGAACCGGGGCGTGCTGCCGGACATCCGCCTGCCGACCTACGGCGATCCCGACGAGTACGGCGAGTCGGCGCTGGACCACGCGCTCCCGTGGACGGAGATCACCGAGGCCGATTTCCGGCCGGTCGCCGACCTGACCCCGCTGGTGCCCCTGGCCGAGCAGCGTCACCTGGCGCGCCGCGAAAGCGACTCGGACCTGCGCGACCTGATCGACGAGTTCAGCGAGTTCGAAGCCCTGGCCGATCGCACCTCGGTCTCGCTGCTCGAGGACGAGCGGCGCCGTGAATACGAGGAAGCCGAAGCCCGCCGCAAGGCGCGCTACGGCGGGATACACGGCGGCGACGACGGCGACGCCGAGATCGACGGATCAGCCGACGGATCGGATGACGGCGCTGCGACCGACCCGGACGGCGATGGCGCGGCCGAAGAGGATGCCGAGGCGGTCGAGGAGCCCGACGTGCTGCTGCTCGAGTCCGTGCGTATCCTCGCCGACCTGATCGAGCTCGATGCGGGCCAGCACCGGCTGGTCCAGGCGACGGACCTGCAGCTGCCCGGCGACGGCGGCATGGACTGAACGCCGCGGTTCCTGCCGTGGCGTTCCCCGAACGGCGCCGGCGTCCGCCGGCCCGATATCCTCGATACGAAGACCGGCCCCAGCGGTCGCGACTCGCAGTCCGCGCCCGATGGGGCCGCCTCGATGCTCGCCTGACCCTGGGTGCCGAACGATGAGCGCGGCACGATGAACGCCCGGGTGCTGCGCGTGGCCGTGCCGGTTCCGCTGCACGGCCTGTTCGACTACCTGCCCCCGAGCGATGGACCCCTGCCGGCTCGCGGCGATCGTGTGCTCGTGCCCTTTGGCCGGCGCCGGCTGGTCGGCGTGGTGATCGAGCGGCACGACGCCGCCGCCGTGGCCGAGAGCCGGCTCAAGCCGGTACTCCAACGGCTCGATGGAGGGCGGGTCGACGACGAACTGCTGGCATTGCTGACCTGGGCGACCCGGTACTACGCGGCCCCGCCCGGCGAACTGGTTACCCATGCCCTGCCGGCCGCGTTGCGGCGCGCCGATCCGTTCCGCCCGCCGGCGGCCGCGTTCCTTCGCCTGACCGAGGAAGGCGCGGCCGCCGAGCTGACCCGCGCGCCGCGCCAGGCCGAGCTGGCCGAGGCGCTGCGCGACGGCCCGCGCCGCCGCGATGCGCTGATCGAGGCCGGCCATCCTTCCGACGCGATGCGGCGCATGCTCGACGCGGGGTTGGTCGAGGCCTGCGATGCCCCCGCGCCCGATCCCGAGCCGGGCCCCGAGCTGAATGGCGAACAGCGTTCGGCAGTTGCCGCGGTGCTGGCCGCTCGCCGTCGCTTCGCCGGCCTGTTGCTGGCCGGCGTGACCGGCAGCGGCAAGACCGAGGTCTATCTGCAGGCCGCGCGGGCGGTCCTGCGTCGCGGGCGGCAGGTCCTGCTTCTGCTGCCCGAGATCGGCCTGACGCCGCAGCTCGTGCGGCGGGTGGAGCGCCGCCTGGGCTGCGCCGCCCACGTCTATCACTCGGGCCTGTCCGACGGCGAACGCCTGGCCACCTGGGAAGCCGCGCAGAACGGTGAGGCGAAGGTGCTGATCGGCACCCGATCGGCGGTGTTCCTGCCGCTGGCCGATGCGGGGTTGATCGTGGTCGACGAAGAGCACGACGGGTCTTTCAAGCAGTTCGACGGCATGCGCTATCACGGTCGCGACGTGGCGGTCCTGCGCGCCAGCCGCCTCGGCATTCCGATCGTGCTGGGCTCGGCCACGCCGTCGCTGGAAAGCCTGCACAACGTCCACCTCGGCCGCTATCGGATGCTGGAACTTCCGCGCCGCGCCGGCAAGGCGGAGCTGCCCCGCTGGCGCATCGAGGACCTGCGCGGCGCGACCCGTCGCGAGGGCCTGACCGAGGCGCTGGTCGACCGGATCCGCCGACGCCTCGAAGCCGGCGAACAGGTGCTGGTCTACCGCAATCGGCGCGGCTTCGCGCCGGTGCTGATGTGCGACGAGTGCGGCTGGCAGGCCGATTGCACGAGCTGCAGCGCGCACCTGACCTGGCACCGCAAGGCCGGACGGCTGAGCTGTCATCACTGCGGCCAGCAGCGGGCGGTGCCGCCGCGCTGTCCGGACTGCGAGGCGCCGCGCCTTTCGGCGGCCGGCAGCGGTACCGAGCGCATCGAGCACGCCCTGGCGGGCCACTTTCCCGACGTGCCCGTACGCCGGGTGGACCGCGACAGCATGCGCGGCCGCGACGAGTTCGAGGACCTCCTGGCCGAGGTGGCCAGGGGCGACCCGTGCATCCTGGTCGGTACCCAGATGCTGGCCAAGGGCCATCACCTCCCGGGGATCGGCCTGGCGGTGGTGCTCGACGCCGACGTGTCGCTGTTCAGCGGCGATTTCCGCGCGCCGGAGCGCCTGGCCCAGACCGTGTTCCAGGTCGCCGGCCGGGCCGGGCGCGAACACCCCGGCGAGTTCATCCTGCAGACCCGGCACCCGGAGCATCCGCTGGTGACCGCGATGGCCGCCGGCCACTACCTGAAGCTGGCCGAGCTGCTGCGCGCCGAGCGGGCCGCCGCCGAGCTGCCCCCGGCCTGGGCGCTGGCCATGGTCCGCGCCGAGGCCCAGCAACCGCCGGTGGCGCAGCGAATGCTGGCCCGCGTCGCCGGCATGATCGGCGACGCTTCGGTCCGGGTGGCCGGCCCCTTGCCGGCGCTGTTGCAGCGGCGGGCCGGACACTGGCGCTACCAGCTCTGGCTGATGACGCCGGACCGGGTGCGGCTGCAGCGCGTGCTCGCCGACCTCCAGCCGTTGATCCAGGAGCTGCCCGAGGCGCAGAAGGTGCGCTGGCACATCGACGTGGATCCGCTGGAGTTGTAGCAGTGCTGCTCGGTTTGCCGCTCGGTTCACCGCTCGGCTCGGTTGATTCGCTCGCAAGCTCACTCCCACGGGGCCCGCCTTGGAGCGGCCGGGGAGGTGTTGCGCTCCGCCGGGCAATCATCCCTGTGGGAGTGAGCTTGCGAGCGAACGGCTTCGAGGCAAAAAAAACCGCGCCGGACGAGCCGGCGCGGGTCTTGTCGGTCGGCGGTTACGGCGACCCGCCGGGTCGTCGCTCAGCCGTCGCTGTCGCCTTCGTCGCCGACGGTGGCTTCGAGCGAATAGCCGAGGGAAACGGCTTCGCCGCCCTTCGGTGGATGCACCCAGATCACGCGAACGCCGTTGCGTTCGGCCGCCCGGTCGACCTGGTAGACGTACAGGTCCGAGCGGGTCGGGCCCTCGCTCGAGGCGGTGGCGTTGTGGCCGGCGGTGGTGGCGCAGCCGCCGAGGCCAAGTGCTGCAACGAGGCCGATGGAAACCGCTGCTGCGGAGGAGGTGAGCTTCCGGTTGGGTCCAGTCATGTCATGCTCCTGCCCGCTTGGGGCGAAACGGTCTGGAATTTTCATCCTACGCCCGCGCCGTGACGGCCGCAACGTGCGGCTCAGCGCGGTTCGAGGCTCCGCGCGCAGCCGCCGCGCCGGGGGTCGGCCGCGGCGTCGTCGTCGGCGACCGCGTGAACGCCGCCGAAATAGAGGCTGGGCCGCGGCCAGCGACGGAGCGACTCCTGCCGTCGGTCGAGCCAGGGAGCGACCGCTCCGGGCCAGCACGCGTGAGGGTGCTCGATCGCCAGGCGCTCGCCCTCGAGGTGCACCCGCGGTGCATCGATTGCGTCGCCGAGGTCCATGCCGAAGTGCATCAGGTTGGCCAGCACCTGGGCGATCGCGGTGCGGATGCGGTTGGAGCCGCCGCTGCCGAGCAGGATGCGTCGACCGCGATGGGAAACCAGCGTCGGCGCCATCATCGAAGCCAGGCGACGGTTCAGCGGCCAGTTGTGGAAGCCCGGCCGGTTCAGGTCCTCCTCGCCGAGCATGTTGTTGAGCATGAAGCCGGCGCCCGGGACGACGCGCCCGCAGCCTTCGCCGTTCGAGGCGGTCATGCCGGCGAAGCCGCCGTCGGCGTCGCGGATCGAGATGTGGGTGGTGCCCCGGCCGACCCGCAGTTCGCCGTCCAACGCGCGCCAGGTCTGCATCAGCCTGCGACTGCAGGCCAGCGCTTCGGGCTGCTCGAGGCGCCGGCGGTCGTCCTGGCTCGATCGCATCGCGCCGATCAGGCCGTCGAGGTGGGTGGCCGAGCCGAACGCGGTGCCGGGCGGCAGGCGCTGCTCGAGTGCCGTGGTCATCAGTGCGACCATCAGGCCGCCGAAGGCCGGCGGCGGGTTCGACCAGATCGTGGCCTCGCCCGCGGTCCATTTCATCGGCCGGCGCCAGTGCACGCGGTAGCCGGCCAGGTCGGCGAGGCGGAGGTGCCCGCCGTGGCGGCGCGAATCCTCCGCGATCGCCCGGGCCTGCTCGCCGTGGTGCATGGCGTCCGGTCCGTCGGCGGCGATCTGACGGATCCATTCGCCCAGCGGCCGATTGCGCACGACCGCACCGACACCGGGGAGCGGAGCGTCCTGTGCGGCCAGGCCGAACATTCCGGCGGCCTGCGGCGTGGCGCGAACGATCGGCTCGAGAATCTCCAGCGCATGGGCCTGGGTCGAATTCAGCGAGCAGCCCGTTTCTGCCAGTCCGACGGCGGGTTGGACGAGGACCGACATCGGCCGCGTGCCGTAGCGCTCGGCCAACGCGAACAGCCCGGCAACCAGGCCCGGCGTGGCCACGGCGCCCATGCCCACGTGGAATTCCTGCACGTCGGTGCCGAAGTTGCCGTGGATGGGGTAGAACTCCAGGTCGTCGAGCCGCCGCCGACGAGGGGTATGGGCGAAGAAGTCGGCGATCACCGGCGCGCGGCCGGGAAGGCGGATCATCGCGTGGCCGCCGCCGCCCGGCGAGCAGAAGATCGGTTCGACCACGCACGCCGTCCAGGCCGCGGCGACCAGCGCATCGACCGCGTTGCCGCCGTCGCGCAGGATGTCCAGCGCAGCCGCGGTCGTCTCGGGATGGCCGCTGGCGACCCGGGCAAGGGAGGGATTCGGCATCGGCTCATTCTGCCGCGGACTCGGCATGATGTGAACCGCGTCGCATCGCCGGGCCCGGTCGGTCGATATACTCGACGATCGACTCGAGCCAGGAGAGACGCGATGCAGAAAGGGGCCTTGCTGGCGATCCTGGCGATCGCCGTAGTTCATGCCGTGCCGGCGTCGGCACAGATTCCCGCCGATGTGACGCTCGACCCCGTACCGGGCCTGCCCGGCTTCTCCACGCCCGTGGGCTTGAAGCATGCCGGCGACGGCAGCGGGCGGCTGTTCGTGGTCGAGCTCGGCGGCACCGTGCGGGTCATCGATGCCGGCGGCTCGGTACTGGCGACGCCCTTCGTTGACCTGGGCTCGCGCGTGACCTCCGGCGGCGAGCGCGGCCTGCTCGATCTTGCCTTCCATCCGGACTACGAGGTCTCCGGCGCCGACGGCGAGGGCAAGTTCTACATGCACTATTCGGCCGGATCGACGCGCCCGGCCGGAACGCGGGTCGGCGATACGATCATCGCGGAGTTCAGCGTGACCGGCGACCCGAACGTCGGCAGTTCGGTGCCCGACCGGATCATCCTCACCGTGTCGCAGGACTTCTCCAATCACAACGGGGGCCAGATGCGCTTCGGGCCCGACGGCTATCTCTGGATCGGCCTCGGGGACGGCGGCAGCGGCGGCGACCCGTGCAACCGGGCCCAGACGCTGGATCCGGCCGATCTGTTCACGTCCTGCGGCAGCAATGCGCCGCTGGACGATTCCCTGGCCTTGCTGGGCAAGATGCTGCGGATCGATGTCGACAACACGACGCCGGCCGGGGCGAACAACCTGTGCGGAGCCAATGGCGACGGTTCGGCGGAATACGCGGTGCCCGGCAGCAATCCCTTCGCCGGCGGCGCATCCAACTGCGGCGAGATCTTCTACTTCGGTCTTCGCAACCCCTGGCGCTGGAGCTTCGATCGCCAGACCGACGAGGTCTGGATCGGCGACGTGGGGCAGAACCAGTGGGAGGAAATCGACCTTGTGCCGGCCCCGCTCGCACGCGGCCAGAACGCGGTCGACCTGGGCTGGCGCTGCTACGAGGGCACGTCGACCTACACCACGGCAGGCCCGTGTCCGACGCCCGGCACCCTGTTCCCGGTGATGGAATACAGCCACTCGGGCACCGGCGGATGCTCGGTGACCGGCGGGTACCGCTACCGCGGCCCGGTCGTCAGCCTGCGCGGTGAATACATCTTCGGCGACTACTGCACCGGCGAGATCTGGTTCGGCGACGACAACGGCGGTTCCTGGGCCTTCGAGACCTTCGACACGATCGGCTTCGGCCTGCGCTCCTTCGGCGAGGACGAAGACGGCAACGTCTACGCCTTCGACGGCTCGACCCTGCTGCGCTTCAACGGGGACGTCAGCGACGTCGTGTTCATCGACGGCTTCGAGAGCTGAGGATTGCGGCAACCGGTCGCCTGTAGGGCAGCCTCCGGCGACGGGCCGGGCTGCCCTGGGCGTTGGCTCGCGGGCTCACTCCTCTAGCCGGAGCGCCTGACTGGAGCGGTTTCCTCTTGGCGGCCGCTCGCGGGCGAAGGCCCGGGCTACCTGGAAGTTCGCTCGCAAGCTCACTCCCACAGACAGAGCGCAGATGGTGAATCAGGCCTCTGCTTGTGGGAGTGAGCTCGCGAGCGAAGGGGTTCAGGCCAGGGATCGCCCGGCAACGCCGGCCCCCGAGGCCAGGTGAAGCCTGATGACTACTCCGCTGCCTCGAAGCGGTTCGCCTCGCGGTTCTTGCGGACCTTCTTCGGGTCCCAGACGCGGCCGTTCATCGCGATCCACACGCCCGGCGGGAGAGCCTGCACGGCGCCGACGGCGCAGCCGATGTTGAACACGGCATCGGAGCCGATGAAGCGCGCGGGGTTCAGCGCGCCGGTCAGCACGATGACCTTGTCGTCGAAGCCCTCGAGCACCCGGGCCGTGTCGGTCATCGTGTCGGTGCCGTGGGTGATGAGGATGTGCTTCGCCTCGCTGGCCTCGACCGCGCGACGGATCAGGTCGCGGTCGCCGTCGGTGAGCTGGAGCGAGTCCTTGCGCAGCAGCGGCTGGACCTGGACCCGGAACGCGACCTTCATGTCGCTGAGGATGCGCGCGATTTCCGGCTCGCCGATCTGGTAGTCCGACTTCTCGTCGTAGTAGATCTTGTCGATCGTGCCGCCGGTGGTGATGACCTGCAGAAGCTTCACGGGCATTCCGTCTGGGAAGAAGGCCGGCTATTTTCGCCGATTCGCGCCGTCAGCGTGGGCCGCCCCGGCGCTTGGTCCGCATCGTGGCCTCGGCGGCGAGCGGGTCGTCGGGCCAGGGATGCTTCGGGTAGCGGCCGCGCATCTCCTTGACCACGTCGGGATAGGCGTTCTTCCAGAAGCTGGCCAGGTCGGCGGTCACGGCCACGGGGCGCTGTGCCGGCGACAGCAGGTGCAGGACGACCGGGGCGCGACCGGCGGCGACGCGCGGCGTCTCGGTCCAGCCGAACACGGCCTGGAGCTTGACCTCCAGCGCCGGTCCCGGCTCCGCGCCGTAGTCGAGGCGGATCCGCGAGCCCTCGGGGACCTCCAGCGCGACCGGCGCTTCGCGGTCGAGGACGGTCTTCTCCGCAGGGCCCAGGCGATGCTCCAGCGCGGGGCGCAGGTCCATCGCGGCCAGCTCCTTCCAACGCGCGACGCCGGGCAGGAACGGGGCGAGCCAGTCCTCGAGTTCGGCCAGCAGCGTTGCGTCGTCGAAGGCCGGCCAGTCCTCGCGTCCGTGTCGGCGCAGCCATTCGATCCGCTGGCGGAAGGGCCGGGTGGCCGCATCGCTCGCCAGCGCCTGCAGCCCGCGCTGACGTACGGCCCGGAGCAGACCGTCGAGGATCGCCTCCGGGTCCTTCGCGGCCTCGACCGTTTCGTCGAGCACCAGGGCGCCGAGCCGGCGCTGGTTGCGGACCACCACCGTGCCGCGGTCCTCGTCCCAATCGGACTCCGTCACCCGCTCGATCGGCAGCGCTGGTTCGGCGTCGAGCTCGTCGCGCGTGATCCGCGCGGCGAGGAAGATCTTCGCCTCGCGCTTCCGGCCGTCCACGTCGGCGACAACCAGGAACTCGCAGCCGGCCAGCGGGTCGTCGTCCGGCAGCCAGGCGCCCCGGCCGTTGGCCAGCTGGAAGCGCGCCGGCCCGCCGGGGCGGCGCATGGCGATCCGGTCCGGCCAGGCCAGGGCAAGCAGGCGACCGGCGGCGTGCGGGTCGATCCGTTCCCTTTTCCCACTTCGGTCCTGCCCGCGCTCGTCCTCGCGTGCCAGGCGCTTCATCAGCTGCCTCGCCCGGTGCAGTCGGCCGCGATGGGCGTCGGCCGTGTCGGACGGTTCGATGGCCGCGAGGCGGAGCTCGAGGTCGCTGCCGGCGCTGCGCGGCAACGGGTCGCGGTCGGACAGCAGCGCGGCCAGCGCGGCAGCGGTCCGGCCGAGCTGCCGTTCACGGCCGCCGACCAGCAGCTGGGCGAGGCGCGGGTCCAGTCCCGGCTCGAGCAGGGCGCGACCGTGGACCGTGATGCGTCCGGCCTCGTCCAGGGCGCCGAAGGTCCGGAGCAGGTGGACGGCCTGGTCCCAGTGGGCGCGCGGCGGCGGGTCGAGCCAGTCGAGTCCGGTCGGGTCGGTCGTTCCCCACTGGGCCAGCTGAAGCACCGTCGGCGCGAGGTCGGCGTCGAGAATTTCCGGTGAGGAGTGCGGTCGCAGTCGTGCCTGCTCGCCCTCGCTCCACAAGCGAATGCAGTGACCGGGCTCGATCCGGCCGGCGCGTCCGCGTCGCTGTTCGGCCGACGACGCCGACACCCGCTCGGTGACCAGCCGGGTCATCGCCGATCCCGGATCGAAGCGCGGCCGGCGCTCCAGGCCGGCGTCGATCACGATGCGCACGCCCTCGATGGTCAGGCTGGTCTCGGCGATCGATGTGGCCAGCACCACCTTGCGCCGGCCTTCGGCGGCGGGCGCGATCGCCGCGTCCTGCCGGTCCGGGTTCAGCGCACCGTACAGCGGGCAGAGCTCCACGTCGTCCGGCAGGGTGCCCGCGAGCCGTTGCTCCACGCGCTTGATCTCGCCGACGCCGGGAAGGAAGACCAGCGCGGAACCCGGCTCGTTCTCGAGGGCTGCGCGCACGGCCGCCGCGGCCGCGTCCTCGATCCGCTGGTCGCGGCGCGGCGGCCGATAGGACACGTCGACCGGAAAGCCGCGGCCTTCGCTGGTCAGTACCGGTGCATCGTCGAGCAGGCGGGCCAGCGGCGCCGTGTCGAGGGTTGCCGACATCACGACGACCCGCAGGTCCGGGCGCAGCGCGGCCTGCGACTCGCGCACCAGGGCCAGGCCGAGGTCGGCGTTCAGCGACCGCTCGTGGAACTCGTCGAACAGCACGCAGGCCACGTCGGCCAGTTCGGGGTCGGCCTGGAGCCGACGCAACAGGATGCCTTCGGTGACGACCTCGATCGCCGTTCCGGACGAGACCTTCGATTCGAAGCGCGTGCGGAAGCCGACCGTTCGACCCACGGGCTCACCCAGCTGCCGGGCCATGAAGCGTGCGGCGGACCGGGCGGCCAGCCGACGGGGTTCGAGCATCACGAGGGTTCGTCCCTTCCGCCAGGCCGCGTCGAGCAGCGCCGGCGGCACCCGGGTCGTCTTGCCGGCTCCGGGCGGTGCCTGCAGCAGCACGCGGTTCGAGCGCTCGAGTTCCCGTCCGAGCTCCGGGAGCAGGGGGTCGATCGGCAGCGGGCCGGGCGCGGTGTCGGGAGCCATTCGGGCAGGATATCCGACCGATCGGCCACGAGCGCTGGTCGCGGGGCGCCGGGCGCACTACCATGGTCCGATGCGAGCGGATTCCTCGACCCACACCCCGTCCCGATGGCCTGCTGTCCTGGCGGGAGTGTTCGTGCTTGTCGCGACCGTGCTGGTCCTGCAGCGCTTCCAGCAGGTCGAGGAGGACCGGCGGGCGCAGATCGAGCGCGGACTGACCCTGCAGAAGTCGGCGGCCATGCGGGCGCGCATCGAGCGCGAGCTCAACGCCACGCTGTACCTGATGAACGGCCTGTCGGCCTACGTGTCGGCGCACGAGGACCTGCTCGAGGGCGAGCGCGTCGAGGGCGTCCTGCGCGCCATCTATCGCAACAGTCAGCACCTGCGCAACGTCGGCCTGGCGCCGGACAACGTGCTCCGCTACGTCTACCCCCGTGAAGGCAACGAGGCCGCGATCGGCCTCCGCTACGAGGAGGTGCCCGAGCAGTGGCCGGCCGTTCGGCGTGCCATGGAGGAACGACGCACGGTGATGGTCGGTCCGATCGGGCTGGTCCAGGGCGGGCGGGGCCTGATCGTGCGCACGCCGGTGTACCTCGAGGATTCGCGCTACTGGGGCGTGCTCACGCTGGTCATCGACAGCGAGTCGCTGTTCGACGCGGCGGGTTTCTCGGAGTCCGTCGACGGGACCCTGCATGCGCTGCGCTGGGCGCCGACCACGGACCCGGAGGCGCCGATCATCCGCGGCGATGCGGACGTGTTCGATCGGTCGCCGGTGATCCAGCAGATCGCCGTGCCCGGTGGGAACTGGGAGCTGGCCTCGCTGAACGTCGAGGCGGCGGCCGAACTCGCTGCCGGCTCGCCCCTGCTGCGGGTGACCGGATGGATCACCGCACTGCTGCTGGCGGTGCTGGCCTTCCTGCTGGTCGACCGGCGCATCCGCGCGGCGTGGCAGGCGCTGCACGATCCGCTGACCCGCCTGCCGAATCGCCGGATGTTCCGGACCCGGATCGAGAAGATCCTGCGCGGGCGCCCGGCCAACGGCGGCCGGCTGGCGGTCGCCTACATCGACCTGAACGGCTTCAAGGCCGTCAACGACACCCACGGGCATTCGGTCGGCGACCGGGTGCTGGCCGAAGTGGGCCGACGCCTGTCGGCACGCGCCGAGGACGGCGAACTGGTCGCCCGGCTCGGCGGCGACGAGTTCGCGATGCTGATCGAGCGCGCGGAGTCCGACGATGCGGTTCGCGCCCGCGTGGAGGAACTGCTGGAAGGCATCGGTTCGGCCGGTGCGGACCTGGCCCCGGACTGTCCACTGGGCGCGGCCGCCGGCGTGGCCTTCCACCCCGACGACGGCGACCGGATCGAAGTGCTGCTCGCCGTCGCCGACCAGCGCATGTACGCCGACAAGCGAACCGCGCCGGAGCCCGCCGACGATTGATCGGCGGCGCCGCCCGCCAGCGGTGAAGTGTCAGCGGCGAATCCAGGCCGTCGATCCCGTGAGTTTCCCGCAGGCCGCCAGTACAATTCGGCCATTGGGAGCCAGGGAGTCCGCATGAGCCAGTCTCGTGCCCGCCAGTTGAACCGTGCCGAGGTGGTCGATCGGCAGTTTCTCGACCACCTCGATGCGCTCGAGCGCGATCCGCCGCGGCGGGAGCCGCCGGGGGCCGACGACGGGGACCTGCTGGAGCTGTTCGACAGCCAGCTGACGTCGCGCCAGCTCGACCTGATGGCGCGGGTGAAGCGCCAGGAAAACAAGGTCTTCTACACCATCGGCTCCTCGGGCCACGAGGGCAACGCGATGGTCGGTCGGGCCACCCGGGCGACGGACCCGGCCTTCCTCCACTACCGCTCCGGCGCGTTTGTCGCCGAGCGCTATCGCAAGCTGCCCGGCGCCGATTTCGTCGGCGATACCTGCCTGTCCTTTGCCGCAGCCGTCGACGACGTGGCGTCCGGCGGTCGGCACAAGGTCTGGGGGCACCGCGGGCTGTGGATCGTGCCGCAGACCTCGACGATCGCCAGCCACCTGCCGAAGGCGGTCGGTACCGCCCTGGCGATCAGCCACGGTCGCCGCATCGACCACGAGCTGCCGGTCCCCGAGGACGCGATCGTCGTCTGCAGCTTCGGCGATGCAAGCGCGAACCATGCAACGGCCCAGGCGGCCTTCAACACCGCCGCGTGGACCGCCCACCAGAGCCTGCCGCTGCCGATCCTGTTCGTCTGCGAAGACAACCGGGTGGGTATTTCGGTGCCGACGCCGGCCCAGTGGATCGCACGATCGATGGCCGCACGCTACGGCATGGAATACCGCTACGCCGACGGCCTGGACCTGGCCGCCGGGTGGCAGCCCGTGCAGGACGCCGTTTCGTTCTGCCGCAGCCGCCGGCGCCCCGTGTTCCTGCACCTGAACACGACCCGGCTGATGGGCCATGCCGGCACCGATTTCGAGATCGAGTACCGGCCACCGGACGAGCTGGAGCGCGAGGAACGGCTCGATCCGCTGCTGACCTCGGCCACGCGTCTCGTCGCCCGCGGCCTGACCACGCCGGCCCGGATCCGCGACCGCTACGAGGCCCTGCGCCGCCAGTGCCTCGACGAAGCCGACCGGGCCGACGGGCGGCCGCGCCTGACCGAGGTCGACGACGTAGTGCGACCGCTGGCGCCGTACTCGCCGGACGAGGTGGCCAACGAGGCGGGGCGGACCGCACCGCAGTCCGAGCGCCTGGACAGCTTCGGCGGACGGCTGCCCGAGGACGACGCCCCGCGCCACATGGCGATCCAGATCAACCGCGCGCTGCACGACCTGCTGCTGAAATGCCCGGAGGCCTTGGTGTTCGGCGAGGACGTGGCGCGCAAGGGTGGGGTGTACACGATCACCAAGGGCCTGTGGAAGCGCTTCGGTCAGGCCCGGGTCTTCAACACACTGCTCGACGAGACCACGATCCTGGGCCTGGCCCAGGGCTACGGCACGATGGACTACCTGCCGATTCCCGAGATCCAGTACCTGGCCTACTTCCACAACGCCTGCGACCAGATTCGCGGCGAGGCCTGCTCCCTGCAGTACTTCTCCAACGATCGCTTCCGTAATCCGATGGTCGCGCGGATCGCCGGCCTGGGTTACCAGCGGGGCTTCGGCGGCCACTTCCACAACGACAACTCGGTCGCCGCGCTGCGCGACATCCCCGGCCTGGTGGTCGGCTGCCCGTCGCGCGGCGACGACGCGGCCCGGATGCTTCGCACGCTGGCCGCCCTGGCCACCGTCGACGGCCGGGTGACCGCCATCATCGAGCCGATCGCCCTGTACATGACCAAGGACCTGTACGAGAAGGACGACGGCCAGTGGTCCTTCGCCTACCCGGAGCCGAGCGAGTATCTCGAGCCCTTCGAGCCGCGCGTGTACAACGAGGACGCGTGCGACCTGCTCATCGCCACCTTCGGCAACGGCGTGCCGATGGCGCTTCGCGTTGCCCGGGAGATCGAGCAGGAGCGCGGTGCGGCCGTGCGGGTCCTGGACCTGCGCTGGCTGAAGCCGCTGAACGTGGCCGCCGTGGCCGAACATGCCAAGGCCTGCGGCGCGGTCCTTGTGCTCGACGAGGGCCGCCCGGATGGCGGCATCGGCGAGGGCCTGGTCACGGGCCTGGTCGAGCACGGCGCTGCCGACCGCCCGATCCGGCGCGTGACCGGCGTGGATTGCTACATCCCGCTGGGCGACGCCGCGAACCTGGTCCTGCCCGACGAGCGGCGGGTCCGCGCCGCGGCGGATGCGTTGCTGGGCTGACAGGCCTCAGCGCAGGTCGAAGTCGATTAACTGCAATCCGGTGGCCGGCAGGTCGTCGAAGGCCTCCGTGTCGAAGCGCCACTTCCGGACCGCCCGTGCCGCGGCGCGCCCGAAGCGAGGGTGGGAGGCGGCAAGCGCGAGCGTTTCCCCGACGCTTCCGTCCCGGTTGATCGCGAAGTATACGTAGGCCCATCCGGGCCGCCCGTTTTCCCACATCGACCGGGGGAAGACCGGGCGTCGGCGAGCGACGACGTCTTCGCCTTCGAAGCCCTTGGCGTCGTCTCTTGCGAGATCTTCGGCCACGAGCGGATCGAGGAACTCGGCGAGGAGGTCGCGCGCCCGACGGTCCGCGTCGCCGTGCTGTTCCGCGTCCAGCGACTCGGCGGACTGTACGGCCAGGTACAGCGACCAGCCCCCCTGCAGGTCGGCCATCTCCAGGTCGCCGAGCGCGGCATCGACTTCCATCGCGACGCGGGCCCACGCGTAGGCGTCGATCCACTGGTTGCGCTCGTAGTGGTGCAGCGCAAGCACGCGTGGCGCAAGATTGTGGCCCGACCGCGCTGCATGCTCCAGCGCCTCGACCGCCTCCCGGTCCCGGCCCGCTGCACCGAGGGCCAGGCCTCGAACGAGTTGCGCCCATCGGCTCGCGTCGTCCTCGTCCTGCAATTCGGCCAGTTCGGCGAGGTCGCCACTCACGGCACGGCCCATCCGCTCGATCCGCTCCGATGGCGGAACGGTACGGGCATCGGCGTCGTTTCCGCTTGCGGCCGCCGGCGACCCGTAGGCGACGTCCATTGCCACGACTATCGTCACAACCATCGTCACAACCATTGCCACCACCGCGCCGGAGCTCCTGCGCACGATCAATTCCTCAGGCCGAATTCGACGAGCTGGACAAAGCCCCGGTCGAGGTCGCCCTCGTCGAGGGTCGAACTGTCGATCACCCAGTGCTCTAGGGCGGCTTCGGCGCGTTCCGAGAACGCAGGATGCGTCTGCGCGATCGGTAGAACCCGCGCGACGTCCCCATCGGCTTCGAACTGCATCATCAGCAGCGACCAGCCGGTCTCCCTCGAGTGCGCTTCGTCGCGCGGGTAGGTCGGAGCGCGTCGCTTTTCGAACGCCGGGCCGGAATACTCGCGGTCCGCCCGATCCGTGGTCAGGTCGGCGTACCAGCGCGCCACGACGTCCTCCGTGCGGCGATCGGCCAGCGGGAACTGCTCTTCCCTGAGGTTTCTCGCGGCCTGTTGCGTGAACTGCCAGGTCCACTCCATCGGCCACGCGTCCTCATCGATCTCGTCCTCGGCTTCGTGCTTCCTGACCAGCATCGCGAGTCGGCCCCAGGCGTAGGCCTCGATCCATTCATGACGCTCGACGTGATGAACGACGCGAACCCAGAGCGCCGGCAGGTAGCCGTTCGCCATGGCTTCCTCCATCAGCTCCAGCGCCCGCGCATCGTCGCGCGTCTTGCGGTGCGCGATGGCTGCGACCAGCCGCATCGGTTCGCTGCTGTCGTGGCGCTCCAGCAGGCGGGCCGCCGAATCGAGGTCGCCGTCGAGCGCGCGCTCGGCCAGGTCGAGCGTGGATTCGCCGGCGAGCGACGGGAGCGAACTTCCGATCGCTGTGACCAGCGTGAAAGCCAGCAGGAGAGAGGACGTGATCGAGTTCATGAGCGGGATTCCTTCGGTTGCCAGTTCGAAAGTGAACCCACGCACGGCCGCTCCGGCGATTTTCGCGGGGGGCTTTGTACGAATTCCTGTTCACCAACGCCGACCCGAGCGTACTAAAAAGTCCCTGCCGACCTCAACAGGAAATCCACTCGATCCTCCGCGAGCACGGGTGGGGCTCGGTGTATCGGGCGCTGGGTGGGCACGCCTCCCGCCCCCGAACCGGGATCCCGGTCGACGGGTTCAGTCCAGCGTGCCGCCGATCTCGACGTGGAACCAGGCGCCGACGGTCAGGAGCAGTGTCCACCACGCCGCGATGACCAGGATGGCGCCGCCCAGGGCCCCGGCGGTCTGCCGTCCCGGCGTCTGCCGGCGCAGGACGATGTACTGGAGGAACAGCGCGGCGATCGGCAGGGCCCAGGCGAGGATGCCGTTGGCCTTGATCATGGCCTCGGGCATCCAGAGATCCGTGACGTAGCGCCAGTCGATCCAGGCCCAGGCGGCGAAGCCGATGACGATCAATACGAAATTGGTGATCGCCCAGTTGCGCCAGGGAAAGCGGGGAGGGTCGTTGCGGGTCGTTTCATCCATGAGCGAATCATCGCAGATTGCCGTGGACGGGTGGCCGGTGGGCGGTGGGCGGCGAGCGAAGGCTGGTCCACGGCCGCCCCCATCGTCTATGCTCGAGCCACGTCCCGCCACCCGCTGCGCGCCTGATCCAGCATGCCGACATGACTCGTCAACGAACGGCCGTCCGGCCCTCGGCCCCGCCGGACCGGCGCGCCTCGGCGGATGTCCGCGCGATCGCGGAAGCGGTCACGGCGCCGGAATGGCTCGATCACCTGCAGACCGCGCTGGTCGTGTTCGGTGCCGATGGCGCGGTCGTCCGATTGAATGCCGCCGCCGAAGACCTGCTGGCGGTGTCGGCCGACCGGGCCGCCAGGGACCCGACGTTCCGCGGTGCGGTCGAGGCCTCCGGGCTGGCGAGCGTGATCAGCCGCGTTCGCGCCGACGGTCGCCCGATGGCCAGTCAGGATCTCGCCTGGTCGCACCCCGGCGGGGCCGAATGGCTCGATGCACGCGCCGCCCGGCTGCCGGACGGTGCGATTCTGCTGGAGCTGCAGGATGCTGCACCGCGCAGGCGCGCGATGCAGGATCGCGATCGCCAGGCCCGCCGTGCGCTTTCCCGGCGCGTCGTCCGGCAACTTGCGCACGAGGTTCGCAACCCGTTGGCCGGTCTCCGGGGAGCGGCCCAACTGCTGGCGCGCCGGTGCCGCGGCGATGACGAGCGCGAGCTCGCGGCGATCGTCTGCGATGAAGCCGATCGGCTCGAGCGCCTGGTCGAGCAGCTGCTCGGTGGGTCTCGCGCAGTCGAGCCCCGCCCCGGCAACGTGCACGAGCCGGTGGACCGCGTGATGCGCCTGCTGGCCGCCGGAGGGGAATCGGGTCTGCCCGAAGTTCGCAGCGGCGGTCGATCCGCGGCGCCGACGTTCCTCCGCGACTTCGATCCGAGTCTGCCTCGCGTGTCGATCGACGCTCCGGGGCTGCAGCAGGCGGTCCTGAATCTCGCGCGCAACGCCTGCCAGGCAGGGGCGCGCCGGATCACCTTCCGGACCCGGGCGGCCTCCGGCTCCACGCTGCAGGGCCTGCCCCACCGCCTGGCAGTGGCGATCGAGGTCGAGGACGACGGTCCAGGGGTCCCGGAGCACCTGGTCGACTCGCTGTTCTTTCCGCTGGTCACCGGTCGACCCGACGGGACCGGCCTCGGCCTTTCGATCGCCCAGGAGATCGTCGATCGCCACGGCGGGGAAATCGATCACGAGCGACGTGCCGGCCGGACCGTGTTCCGCATCCTGCTGCCGGTGCAGGCCGGGTCGCGACCGTCCGATCGCACCGGCCCCTCGCCGTGAGTGGCTCGCCCCGCACGGTCTGGATCGTCGACGACGACGCGTCCATTCGTCGGGTGCTGGAGCACGCGCTCCGCGGTCCGGATCGAACGCCGCGGGTCTTCGCGACCGCCGATGAAGCGCTCGCGGCATTGCGGGAGGGCGGACCGGATGCGGATCGCCCGGATGCGGTCCTGACCGACCTGCGAATGCCCGGCACCCGCGGTGACGCCCTGATCGCGGCCACGGATGTGCCGGTCATCGTCATGAGTGCCTACGCCGACCTGGACGCGACCGTCGAGGCCCTGAAGTCCGGCGCGTTCGACATGCTTCCCAAGCCGTTCGATATCGACGATGCGGTCGGCCTGGTCGAGCGCGCGCTCGAGGCCGGTGCGTCGGGCGTCGATGCATCGCGCCCCGCCCCTCCGCCGGGACTGGTCGGGGCGAGTCCCGTCATGCGCGCGCTCTTCCGCGCCATCGGCCGGCTGGCCAACAGCTCGCTCAACGTGCTGTTGACCGGAGAGTCCGGTAGCGGCAAGGAGCGCATCGCCCGGGCGCTCCACGATTCGTCGCCCCGGGTCGGGGCCTCGTTCGTCGCGCTGAATGTCGCGGCGCTTCCCGCCGAGCTGCTCGAGTCCGAGCTGTTCGGTCACGAAAAGGGCGCGTTCAGCGGGGCCGACGCGGCGCGCAAGGGCTACTTCGAGCAGGCCGACGGGGGAACGCTGTTCCTCGACGAGATCGGCGAGATGCCGATCGCGCTGCAGTCGCGCCTGCTCCGCGTCCTCGACGAGGGCAGTTTCTACCGGCTCGGCGGTCGTGCGCCGATTCGGGTCGATGTACGCATCCTGGCCGCCACGCACCGCGATCTGGAGCGTGCCGTGGAAGAGGGGGCGTTCCGGGAGGACCTCTTCCATCGCCTCAATGTCGTTCCGTTGACCGTTCCCCCGTTGCGCGACCGCCCGGAGGACGTGCCGCTGCTGCTCGACCATTTCCTCGCCCGTGCCGCGGAGGACGTCGGCGTCGCGCCCAAGCGGCTGAGCGCCGCTGCGCACGCTCGGCTGGCCCGCTACGGCTGGCCCGGCAACGTGCGCGAGCTCGCCAATCGCTGCCGTCGATGGACCGCACTGGTGCCCGGCCGGCAGATCGAAGAGGACGATCTCGCGCTCGATCTGTCGGCGGAGTCCCCGGACTGGAGCGACCCGCTGCGATCCTGGGCCCGCCATCGGCTCGCTGCAGGGGATCGCGGCCTGATGCGCGAAGCGGTCGACCGGCTCGAGCGGGTGCTCATCGATGAAGCGCTGAAGATGACCGGAGGACGACGGGCCGAGGCGGCCGAACGACTCGGCATCGGCCGCAATACCCTGAGTCGCAAGCGCAAGGACTGAACGCACCGCAACGGTGCATCGCGTCCCCCCGGCGCACGGTCCCGGTGCATTGGGTGGCCGGTTGGCGGGGTCGAGGGCCGGCAGTCCGGCGCCCCGTCGTCTGGCACGCGGCTTGCAGTTCCCCCTGCAACATCGCTATCGATGCCGCCGTCGAATCGCCGGGAGAACCTCCGATGAAACTGATCACCGCGATCATCAAGCCGTTCAAGCTCGACGATGTCCGCGAAGCGCTCGCCGAAGTCGGTGTGCAGGGCATGACCGTCAGCGAAACGCGCGGTTTCGGGCGCCAGAAGGGTCACACGGAGTTGTATCGGGGCGCCGAGTACGTGGTTGATTTCCTGCCCAAGATCAAGCTCGAGATCGCCGTCCCCGACGACCAGGTCGAACGGGTCATCGAGACCGTGACCGAGATTGCCCGAAGCGGTCGGATCGGAGACGGAAAGATCTTCGTGACCGCACTGGAGCGAGTGGTACGGATCCGCACCGGCGAGGAGAACGAGTCCGCGCTCTGAGCCCGGCCGCCCCCCCCCGAGCCCCATCGAACACGTCGTCCCGGGTTGAGGAAACCTCCATGACCGAACTGGAATATGCACTGAATACCTTCTATCTGCTGGTCTGCGCCGCGCTGGTGATGTGGATGGCCGCCGGCTTCACCATGCTCGAGGCGGGCCTGGTCCGGGCACGCAACACGGTGGAGATCCTGACCAAGAACGTGGCCCTCTACGCCATCTCCTGCCTGATGTACTACCTGATCGGCTACTCGTTGATGTATCCCGGCGAAGGGATCAACGCGCTCTGGCCCGGCGTCGGCTTCGGCACGTCTCCTGAACACGTGCCTGCTGACGTGGTCGTTACCGGCAGCGAGGCGGCGTACTCGACCCTGGCCGACTTCATGTTCCAGGTGGTGTTCGTCGCCACCGCGATGTCGATCGTATCGGGGGCGGTCGCCGAGCGCATGAAGCTGTGGGCGTTTCTTGCCTTCGCCGTGGTGATGACCGGGGTCATCTACCCGTGGCAGGGCTACTGGTCCTGGGGCGGCGGCATTCTCGACGAGATCGGCTACTCGGACTATGCGGGCGGCGGCATCGTGCACATGGCCGGCGCTTCCGCGGCCCTGGCCGGTGTGCTGCTGCTCGGGCCGCGCGCCGGGAAGTACCGCCCGGACGGACGCCCGCGGGCGATTCCAGGCGCCAACCTGCCGCTGGCCACGCTCGGCATGTTCATCCTGTGGATGGGGTGGTTCGGCTTCAACGGCGGTTCCGAGCTGTCGATCCACGGCGTCGATTCGGCCAACAACGTCGCCCGAGTCTTCGTCAATACCAACCTCGCCGCCGCCGCCGGCCTGGTTGCCGCGCTGCTGCTGGCGCGCGTGCTGTTCGGCAAGGCCGATCTCACGATGGCGCTCAACGGCGCGCTGGCCGGCCTGGTCGCCATCACCGCGGGACCGGCGGCGCCCGAGCCCGGACTCGCCGTGCTGATCGGTGCGTCGGCCGGCGTGCTGGTCGTGGCCTCGATCGTGGCCTTCGATCGATCGGGGGTCGATGATCCGGTCGGCGCGATCTCCGTCCACGGCGTCTGCGGCATCTTCGGCCTGCTGCTCGTTCCCCTGTCCGACGAAGAGGCCACGCTGATCGATCAGCTGGCCGGGATCGGCTTGATCGGTGGTTTCGTGTTCGTGTCCAGCCTCGGCGTCTGGGCGGCACTGAAGGCCACGATCGGCATCCGGGTGCACCCGGACGACGAGCGCGAAGGCCTGGATCTCGCCGAGTGCGGGATGGAGGCGTATCCCGACTTCACGCATGGGGACTGAAGTCGCCGGAACCCGCCGGAACCCGCCGGAAGTGCAGGGTCCGGCGTGAAATGCAGTCGCCGATTGACCTAGGTTAATGAGGTCGGGAGGCCGGCAGGGCAGACTGCACTCCACGCTTTCATCCGAGGAAACACCGTGGACATACTCCGGCTCATCCTGTCGATACTCCTGCCGCCACTCGGCGTGTTCCTGCAGGTGGGTATCGGCGCGCAGTTCTGGATCAACATCCTGCTGACCCTGCTCGGCTACATCCCGGGCATCATCCACGCGGTCTGGATCATCGCCAGACGCTGACGCTCCCCTGGCGTGCAGGGGCGCCACCGCCCCTGCACGTCGCCGGGCCGGACCTGGTCCGCCGCCCCGTTTCCCTGAAGACAACGACCTGAATCCGACGACACTCGAACGATCGTGAACGATCGAGGTTGAACGCATGAACATCTATCAGAAACTGAAAACCGACCACGACCGCCACCGCGAACTGATGCGGCAGATTGTCGATACATCCGGCGACAGCGAGGAGCGCCGGCGCCTGTTCGAGGTCCTGGCCAGGGACGTCGAATCGCACGCGGCCGCCGAAGAGCAGACGCTGTACTCGGAATTGATCGAATCGGTCGAGTCGCAGCCGCAGACCCGTCACAGCGTCTCCGAACACAAGGAAGCCAGCGACTATCTCGAGGAGCTCAAGTCGACGGACATGAGCAATCCGGCCTGGTTGATGACCTTCAAGAAGTTCCAAGACGCGCTCGAGCACCACATGAAGGAAGAGGAAAACGACGTGTTCGAATTGTCCGAAGACGTCATCGACGACGACCGTGCGGTCGCCCTGGGCGCCAAGTTCGAGGGCCGCAAGGAAGTCGAGAAGCGGCGCGTCGAGGGCTGATTCGCCGCACCTCCCTCTCCATCGACGACCTCGTCGAACGGGCCGGCCCTTGCGCCGGCCCGTTCTGTTTTGAAGGCTCAGCGTCGCCCGCGGCCGGCTTCGGGTCGATGTGTCGTGCTCCAATGACTTCCGGCTCAGGCGCGGTTCAGCTTCGCTCCGGATAATCGACTGCTCGTGATCGAAGGGCGATCGACACGCAACGAACCGCCCGTCGATCGACATCCGATCGGAACAACCATCGAGGGAGAGTTCCAATGATGAAATCTGCAAGCCGGCTTCTGGTGCTGTTGACGGCAGCGACCATCCTGTCGGGCTGTGTCGTCGCCATCGGCAACGACAGCGACCGACGCGACGACTGGGCCAGGCTCGAGCGAGAGAACCGCGAAGCGATTTCGATGCTGGAGATCGGCATGACGCGCGCCGAGGTGGAATCGCGGATGCCGCACCCCCCGGCGATGAGCGAGGCGTTCCCGATCGATGGCGAGGCCTATACGGTCCTGTTCTATCGCACGCAGCGGGTCGAGGGTGACGGACGGACCACGCGCGATGAAACGACGCCGGTGATCTTTGTCGACGGCATCCTCGACGCCTGGGGCGAAGCGGCCTATGTCCGCTTGACCGGGTCGCCGCTCTCTCCCGTCCGGTGAGTCCGGTCCTGCCGGACGGGCCCCGCGTACGTCTCCTACGACGTGAAACCGGGCCGGGGACCAGGAGGGCCTGCCCGTGCGTTCCGCGTCGATTCGGACTGGTGCCGACCCGTCCACCGACCCGTCCGGGGCCGGCGCGCACCGAGCGGGTTGTCCGGAATTTCATATAACCGGAATTGAATTCTCCGCGCTGCTTGTGTAGGTTTCATCGGGATAGGGGCTGAAACCACGATACGGCAGACCATCGGGAGATTCGAACATGCGTATATCGCACAACAAGGCGCTGCTGGCAGCGTCGATCTGTGCCGCACTCGCCGGCACCTCGGCGCAGGCGGCCACGTTCAACGTCACGACCAACGCCGACGCCGGGCCGGGCAGCCTGCGCCAGGCCCTGGCCGACGCCAACGCGAACATGGAGGCCGACACGATCGAAATGTCGGCGATTTCCGGCCAGACGATCACCCTGTCCAGCGGCCAGCTGGTCACCAGCACGGGACCGGACAGCATCACCATCGACGGCGCAGGTGTGACCATCGACGCGGCAGGCGGGTCGCGGGTCATGTACGGCTACTACACTGACCTGACGCTCAACGACCTGACCCTGACCGGCGGCGTGGTCACCGGCGGAGGCGGCGGTCTCGCCGATGCCGGTGGCGGGCTGCTGCTCTACCTCGGCACGCTTTCGATGGACAACTGTACGGTCAGCGGCAATACCGCCGTGATCGGCGGTGGAGTCACCGCGCTGACCCTGGGCGACATCGATGTCTCGAACTCGTCGATTTCCGGCAACACCGCCGCGCAGGACGTCGGTGGGGTTTACCTGATTGGCTACGGCAACATTACCGTGTCGGACGCGACCATTTCCGGTAACTCGGCGGGCACCGCGCCGCGGGGCGCCGCGCCCCTCCTGGCCGATCGTGCAGCGAGCAGCGACTTCACGATGCCGTTCGAAACCCGCATGCTGCAGCGCGGCGGCGGCGGATCGCTTGGTGGCGGCTTGATCGCGGGCTACGACGTCACGGTCGAGCGCTCCACGATTTCCGGCAACAGCGCGACCTCTGTCGCCGGCGGGCTGTTCCTGCAGGGCGGGGCGTCGTCGTTGATCGATTCGACGGTTTCCGGCAATAGCGCAGGCGGATTCGCCGGTGGCGTGGTCCTGTACTCGCAGAAATACGACGCGCTGATGTCGAACTCCACAATCGTCGGCAACGCCGCCGGCGACCTCGGTGGCGGGGCCTACATCGCGGCGTACGGTTCGTCCACGGTCCAGTTCTCAACGATCACCGGCAACTCGTCGGCAACCTCCGGCGGCGGGTTCTTCTACCTGCAGTACGGTACCGGAATGCAGCACGATGCCACCATCGTCTCGGGCAACACGGCGGCCTCCGAGCCGGACGTGGCAATGGATCCGGCGGCGACGATCAATGCCGAGTTCTCGCTGGTCGGTGTTGCGCCGACGAACGGAACCTTGAACGCCGACGCGGCGACTGTGGCCCTTCTCGGTCTCGATCCGGACCTCGAGCCGCTCGCCGACAACGGCGGACCGACGCAGTCGCGGCTGCCGGAGGCCGGCAGCCCGGTGATCGATGCGGTGCCGAACGGCAGTGCGGGCTGCGGTGGAGCCGTGACCACGGACCAGCGCGGCGAAGCCCGACCCTTCGGCTCCGGTTGCGACATCGGCTCGGTCGAGGCCGGAATCTTCGGGGTGACCGGTCTACCGGTGCCGACCCTCGACCGGATCGGCCTGTTGTTGATGTCGGGCCTGCTGGGCATCGCGGCCTTCTTCGGCTTCCGCAGCCGATCGAGGCGGGAGTGCTGACATCGCTCGACGGAGCGTGATTGCTTGATTCAGCGGCCGGGGCCTTCCCCGGCCGCTGTCGTTTCGGGTGCCGCCGCGGGCCCGTGCAGGTCGAGCCGGGCCAGGATCGGACCCGATCAGCCGGTCGAGCGATCTCCGGAGCGATCGCCGATGCGGGCGTGCTCGAACCAGCGGACCCGCCGCTCCAGGCCTCGGGCACTGCGGCCGATAAATACGAATTCCAGCCCTCGCCGCGGCCAGACCGCCTGGCGAAGATGGCGTGCGAAGGAGGGGTTCTCGAGCTCGAGATAGACGCCTTTCGCGCTCGATTCCGGATCCCGGCGGGCATGCTCCTCCAGGGCTTGCACGGCCAGGAACAGAAGTCGGCGAACGACGAAGCCGGTGCGGAAGGGGGGCGCGATGAAGGTCCGGTAGTAGTACAGGGGTTCGCCGATATCCGGAACGACCAGGTCGATCGCCGTGCAGACGCCGGCGATCTCGCCGCCTTCGCTTCGGGCCACGGCCACGACCTGGTCCACCCGGGCCCGGGCCGCCTGTTCGTCGCGGATCGCGCCGTGGGTCTGCCAGAACGCGACGATGCGATCGCGGGTCGCGTCGTCGAGCGTCCGCCAGACGATGTCGTAATCGAAGGAGGGCATGGCGTGTTGGCCCGGTCTCGGGAAACCGGTATGGTAGCGCCCCGGTCATTGATTGGACATGCGCGGTGAGCGAATCGAGCACGGATGACGAACTGACGCCAGAGCAGCAGGCGAGGAAGGCGAAGGCGGAGGCCGAGCAGAAGCGACGGGAAGCGCTCGCGCAGCGCATCCGCGAGAACCCGGGTGAGGCGCTGAAGAGCGAATTCTCGGCCAGCTTCCTGACCCTGCTGGACAAGGGTCGGTTGAGCATCGCCGTGTCGACCTACCAGGCGGGCCAGGTGGTCCTGCTGCGCGCCGACCAGGGCAAGCTCAACACCCACTTCTGCTCCTTCAATCGCCCGATGGGCATCGCGGCAAAGGACAATCGGCTGGTCATCGGCACCAACAACGAAGTCCACGAATTCCGCAACACGCCGGCGGTCGCGCCCAAGGTCGAGCCGAAGGGCAGGCACGATGCCTGTTTCATTCCGCGCTCGATCCACTACACGGGCAACATCGACATCCACGAACTGGACTTCGCCGGCGATGAGCTCTGGATCGTCAACACGCGCTTCTCCTGCCTGTCGACGCTGGACCTCGACCACAGCTTCGTCCCGCGCTGGCGTCCGCCGTGGGTCTCGGCCTACGCGATCGAGGACCGCTGCCACCTCAACGGCCTCTGCGTCGTCGACGACCGGCCACGGTACGTGACCGCGCTCGGCCGCACGGACACCGCCGGCGGCTGGCGCGAGAACAAGAACGCCGGTGGGCTGCTCTACGACATCGTCCGCGACAAGGTGCTGGTCGAGGGGCTCTCGATGCCCCATTCGCCTCGCTGGTATCGCGACCGCGTGTGGTTTCTCGAGTCGGGCTACGGCGCGCTGTCGTGGTACGACCCGAAGACGACGAAGACCGAGCGCCTGGCGCAGATGCCCGGCTTCACCCGCGGGCTGGACTTCGTCGACAAGTACGCGATCGTCGGCCTTTCCCAGGTCCGCGAGACGAATACCTTCGAAGGAATCCCGATCACCTCCGACGGCTCGGACCGGCGCAGCGGAGTCTGGATCATCGATCTTGACACCGGCGAGACGGTCGGCCTGTTGCGATTCAGCGACGCGGTCGAGGAAATCTTCGCGGTCAAGGTGCTGCCGGGGCTGACCTTCCCCAGCCTGCTCGAGCCCGGTCACCCGCTGATCGGCAGCTCCTATGTGCTGCCGGACGAGGCCTTGAGAGAAGTCGCGCAGCCGACCGCCTAGACCCACCGGCCTCTACATCCCGCCGAAAGACCGCCTGAGCACCTGGTGAGCCTTCAAAGCTTGCAGCTCCCAAGGCCGCGGCCCCGCCCTCGGCCTTTATGGGGCTGTCGTTCGGGGTCGTTGGCCCATTCCCCTAGATGATGGACGCAAAGGCGCAAAGGAGCGAAGGGCGCGAAGAAGATCTGCATGAAAAAGTCAGAACCGTTTATGCGCCATACGACGAGCAATGCTCATGATTGAGCACTCCGAATCATTCCTTCAAAACTTCATCCCTTTGCGTTTCTTCGCTGCTTTGCGCCTTTGCGTTCATCATCTAAAGGCCGCTGGCAAGTCCGCCGAGCGAGGCCGACGTCAGAAACCGTGGACGCTGAAGCCGTCGTCGGCGGGGAGGATCTGGCCAGTGATGTAGCTGGCGGCGCGCTGCATGACCATCGGCACAAGCCGGATTCACGTCGATGGGGTAATTTTCGTCCACCTGCGGCGCTTCTGCCGCTGAACGAAATCTCAGGAGTGACCCCATGCGCAAGCACCCCCTTGCCGCCGCCCTGGCTGTGGCTCTTTCGGCCGCAGTTCTGGCCGGCTGTTCATCCGATCCCGAGCCGTCTGCGGCCCCCGAGGTGAGCGAGCCGGTCGCTGCCATCGAGCCTGCAGCGGAGTCAGCTTCCCAGCCGCAGGCCGATGCATCGGCCCGGATCGGCACCTGGGGCATCGATGTCGAGGGCATCAGCGATTCCGTGGCCCCGGGCGACGACTTCTTCGCCTACGTCAACGCAGCGTGGCTCGAGAACAACGAGATTCCGGCCGGGTTCTCGCGCTACGGTGCCTTTGCCGAACTGTCGCTCGAATCGGAAGAGCGGGTCGCGGAGATCATCGCCGAGGCTGCCGAGGCCGACGCCGACCCCGGCTCGCCGCTGCAGCAGATCGGCGCCATGCATGCCGCCTACATGAACACGGACCGGATCGAGGAGCTCGGACTGGACCCGATCCGCGACGAGCTCGACCGGCTGCTCGCACTCGACGACCACGAGGCCGTGGCCCGCTGGATGGGTCGGCTCGGCACCGCTTCGATCGTGGGCGCCTACGTCACGCTGGATTCGGGCAACCCGGAGCGCTACCTGGTCCATCTGACCCAGAGCGGGCTCGGCCTGCCCGACAAGGACTACTACGAGCGCGACGACGAGCCGTTCCCGGGCCACCGCGAGGCCTACGTCGACTACATCGCCGGCACCTTCGAGCGGGCCGGCATCGACCGTCCGCGCGAGCGCGCCGAGGCGGTGATGGCACTGGAGACGTCGATCGCCGACGCGCACTGGACCCGCACCCAGCGTCGCGATCGCGAGGCCAACTACAACCTGATGCGCGTCGACGAGCTCGAGGCCTTCGCCCCGGGCTTCGCCTGGGAGGCGTTCCTGGCCGAGCAGGGCTTCGATGCGATCGAGGAAGTCGTCGTCGGGACCGACACGGCGATCCAGGCGCTGTCGGCACTGTTCGCCGTGACTCCGGCCGAGACCTGGGCGTCGTGGCACGCCTTCCATTTCCTGAACAACACCGCACCGCTGCTCGGTGATGACTTCGCCGATGCCGCCTTCGAGCTGTACCAGAAGCGCCTCAACGGCGTCGAGGAGCAGCGTCCACGCGAGAAGCGGGCGATCCAGTTCGTCAGCGACAGGATGGGTGAGCAGGTCGGCGAGGTCTATGTGGCACGACACTTTCCGCCGGCCTCCCGCGACCAGATGCTTGAGCTGGTCGGCTATCTCCGCCGGGCCTTCGACGAGCGCCTGAATTCGCTCGACTGGATGGACGCCGAGACCCGCGAAGAGGCGCTGGCGAAGCTGGCGGCGTTCACACCGAAGATCGGCTACCCGGATCGCTGGCACGACTACAGCTCGGTCGAGATCCGCCCCGACGACCTGGTGGGCAACGCGCGGAGGCTCGGCGAGTGGTACCGGGCGGATGCCGTGGAGAAGCTCGACGAGCCGACCCGCCACTGGGAGTGGTTCATGAGCCCGCAGACGGTCAATGCCTACTACTCTTCGTCGCGCAACGAGATCGTCTTTCCGGCCGGCATCCTGCAGCCGCCGTTCTTCGATCCGAACGCCGATCCGGCGGTCAACTTCGGCGGCATCGGCGCGGTGATCGGTCACGAGATGGGCCACGGCTTCGACGACCAGGGCTCGAAGTCCGACGCCGACGGTGTGCTGCGCAACTGGTGGACCGGCGAGTCGCGCGAGCGCTTCGAGCAGCTGGCCGATCGGCTGGTCGCCCAGTACGAGCAGTACGAACCGGTCGAGGGCATGACCATCAACGGCCGCCTGACGCTGGGCGAGAACATCGGCGATCTCGGCGGCCTGGCGATTGCCTACCACGCCTACCGGATGTACGTCGACGAACACCAGGGCGGCGACGCGCCGGTGCTGGACGGCTACACCGGCGACCAGCGCTTCTTCATGGCCTGGGCCCAGGTCTGGCGGAACCTGCAGACCGACGAGTCGCGCCGTTCGCGCCTGATCAACGATTCCCACAGCCCGCCCGAGTACCGCGTCAACGGCATCGTCCGCAATATGGACGCCTGGTACGACGCCTTCGACATCGGCGAGGACGCCGAGCTCTACCTCCCGCCGGAAGAGCGCCTGAGCATCTGGTAAGGCGAACCCGCCTCTCCAGTCAAAAGGCCGCGGCCCCGCCCGCGGCCTTTTTTGTGCCTTCGTTCGGGGCGGTGGCACCTTCTTCTAGAGGATGGACGCAAAGGCGCGAAGGAGCGAAGGAACGCAAAGGGAAAGAAATTGAGAAGTGCAATTCTGAGTGTGTGGCAAAACGCGGTGATCGAGAGCCGGCGCATCCTCGGTTTCCTTCCTTCAAATCAGCACTTCTTCGTGCTCTTCGCTCCTTTGCGCCTTTGCGTCCATCATCTAGCGGCCGGGCCAACGGAGCCGAGCGAGGCCCGAATCAGAAGCCGTAGACGCTGAAGCCGCCGTCGACGGAGAGGACCTGGCCGGTGATGTAGGCGGCGCCGGGCATGCACAGGAAGGCGATGGTCGCGGCGACTTCTTCGGGGCGGCCGATGCGTTTCAGCGGGGTCCGGGCGAGCACTTCGGCGAGGTAGTCCGGGTCGGAGAGCACCTGCCCGGCCAGTGGGGTCTCGATGTACCAGGGCGCCACTGCATTGACCCGGATGCCGTCGGCAGCCCATTCGCAGGCCAGGTTGCGGGTCAGCTGGTCGAGCGCGGCCTTGCTCATGGCGTAGGCGGCGCCGGTGCGCAGGTGCGTGTGGCCGGCAACCGAGGAGACGTTGACCACGCAGCCGGCATCGGCGTGACGCAGCGGGCCGTACAGCGCGCGGGTCAGCTCGAAGGCGCCGAGCAGGTTGGTCTCCAGCACCGAGCGCACATCCTCGGACGCCAGGTCGATGGCCGCCTTGCGGATGTTGAACCCGGCATTGTTGACCAGGATGTCGAGCGTTTCGGTGGCGTCGAGCAGGCGGTCCAGGGCGTGCCGGCGGCGTTCCGGGTCGGACACGTCCCCGGGAAGCGCGTGGGCCCGGGCGCCGCGCGAGCGCAGCTCGTCGACCCGTTCGTCGAGTTCGGCCTCGCTGCGGGCCATCAACCAGACCTCCGCGCCGCGCTCGGCCAGCGTCCGCGCGGTGGCCCAGCCGATCCCGCGGCCTCCGCCGGTGATCAGGGCGCGGCGGCCGTCCAGTCGCCATCCGGTCGCTTGCATGGTCATCGCATCCTCGCTGCGGGCGACCCGGCCGCTTCGGGCGCGACACGGACGGCGAACCCGTACAATGTGCAGTCCGAACCAGAACCGGGCAGGGTAGACACAGCATCATGGTAGACCAGTATTCCGATCCGAAGGACCAGTACCCGGAAGAAACCCGCGAGTGGCTGGAATCGCTGGAAGCGGTGATCGACCGCGAGGGCGCCGAGCGCGCCCACTTCCTGCTCGACAAGCTGGTCGAACTGGCGCGCCGCTCCGGTGCCCACCTGCCGTTCGACCTGACCACCGCCTACATCAACACGATCCCGCCGGCGCGCGAGCCCAACATGCCCGGAGACGGCGCGCTGGAGCGGCGGATCCGGTCGATCATCCGCTGGAACGCCATGGCCATGGTCGTGCGCGCGGCACGGCGCGGCGGTGAGCTCGGCGGCCACATCGCCAGCTTCGCCTCGGCAGCCACGCTCTACGACGTGGGCTTCAACCATTTCTTCAAGGGACCCGACCATCCGGACGGATCCGACCTGGTCTACATCCAGGGCCATTCTTCGCCGGGCATCTACGCGCGCGCGTTCCTCGAGGGCCGCTTGAGCAAGGAGCAGCTCGACGGCTTCCGCCAGGAGGTCGACGGCGAGGGCCTGAGTTCCTATCCGCACCCGTGGTTGATGCCGGACTTCTGGCAGCTTCCGACGGTCTCGATGGGCCTGGGGCCGATCATGGCGATCTACCAGGCCCGGTTCCTCAAGTACCTGACCAACCGGCAGCTGACCGATGCCGGCAAGCGCAAGGTCTGGTGCTTCATGGGCGACGGCGAATGCGACGAGCCCGAGTCCCTGGGGGCGATCTCGCTGGCCGGGCGCGAGAAGCTCGACAACCTGATCTTCGTCGTCAACTGCAACCTGCAGCGTCTCGACGGTCCGGTCCGGGGCAACGGCAAGATCATCCAGGAGCTCGAAGGCGTGTTCCGCGGGGCCGGCTGGAACGTGATCAAGGTGATCTGGGGGTCGTACTGGGACCCGCTGCTGGCCCGCGACACGAAGGGCCTGCTGCGCAAGCGAATGGAAGAGGCGATCGACGGCGAGTACCAGAAGTACAAGGCCATGGACGGCGGCTACGTCCGCGAGCACTTCTTCGGCGCGTACGACGAGCTGAAGGAATTGGTCGCCGACATGAGCGACGAGGACATCTGGCGCCTGAACCGCGGCGGCCACGACCCGTACAAGATCCACGCGGCCTATCACGCCGCCACCCATCACGAAGGCGCGCCGACGGTCATCCTCGCCAAGACCATCAAGGGCTACGGCCTGGGCCAGTCGGGCGAGGGCATGAACATCTCGCACCAGCAGAAGAAGCTCGACGACGAGGGGGTGAAGTACTTCCGCGACCGCTTCAACGTGCCGGTCCGCGACGAGGACCTGGCCGACGTGCCGTACTACCATCCCGGTGCCGACTCCGACGAAGTCCGCTACATGAAGGAGCGCAGGAGCAAGCTGGGCGGGTTCCTGCCGCAGCGCTCCAGCGAGGCGCCGAAGCTGGAGATTCCCGACCTCGAGGCCTTCGAGACCGTGCTCAAGGGATCGGGCGATCGCGAGATCTCCACCACCATGGCCTTCGTGCGGGTCCTGGCCGTGCTGCTGCGCGACAAGAACCTGAAGGACAACGTCGTGCCGATCATCTGCGACGAGGGCCGGACCTTCGGCATGGAAGGCCTGTTCCGCCAGATCGGAATCTACGCGCCCTTCGGCCAGCTCTACGAGCCGGTCGACTCGGACCAGCTGGCGTTCTACAAGGAAGACAAGGCCGGGCAGGTGCTGCAGGAAGGCATCACGGAGGCCGGTTCGATGAGCTCCTGGATCGCAGCCGCGACCAGCTATGCGTCGAACGGCCTGCCGATGATTCCGTTCTACGCGTTCTATTCGATGTTCGGCTTCCAGCGGGTGGGCGACCTGGCCTGGGCGGCCGGCGACATGCGCGCCCGCGGCTTCCTGATCGGCGGCACCTCGGGCCGAACCACGCTCAACGGCGAAGGCCTGCAGCACGAGGACGGACACAGCCACGTGCTGGCCGGCACCATTCCGAACTGCGTGACCTACGACCCGACCTTCGGCTACGAGCTGGCCGTGATCCTGCACGACGGCCTGCGCCGCATGTACGTGGACCAGGAAGACGTCTACTACTACATCACCACGCTGAACGAGAACTACAAGCACCCGCCGATGCCGGAGGGTTGCGAGGACGGCATCCGGAAAGGCATGTACCTGTTCAGGGACGCCGGCTGGGAGAAGGGCGATCGTGAACGTCGCGCGGTGGTCCAGCTGATGGGCTCCGGCGCCATCCTCAACGAGGTGATCGCCGCGGCCGAGATCCTGGAAGAGCAGTTCAAGGTCGCGAGCGATATCTGGTCGGTCACCAGCTTCAACGAGCTGCGCAAGGAGGCGGTTGCGGTCAACCGATCCAATCGCCTGCGGCCGGAGGAGCAGGGCGAGCTGCCGTACATCAGCCAGCTGCTCATCGACCGCGAGGGGCCGGTGATCGCGGCCACGGACTACATCCGCGGCTACGCCGACCAGGTCCGGGCGTTCATTCCGCACCGCGACTACCTGGTGCTGGGCACCGACGGTTTCGGCCGGTCGGATACGCGCGAGAACCTGAGGAAGTTCTTCGAGGTCGATCGCTACCACATCGCCTACGCAGCACTTGCGGGCCTGTACCAGCGCGAGGAAATCAGCCGCTCCGAGCTCTTCGCCGCCCGCGACAAGCTCGGCATCGACCCGGAAAAGCCGCTGCCGACGTCGGTTTGACAATTTTTGCCGCAGATGAACGCGGATGGACGCGGATGAAAGGCGAGAGTCAAGGTGTAGTCAACGAACGGCGAATCTGTCGATCAAGAGCGCATGAACGGATCGGCGGGTCCTTGTTTGGGTTTCATCTGCGTTCATCTGCGTCCATCCGCGGTAAATCCAGTTCTTGAATTCGAGTAGACCATGAGCAAACGAACCGAAATTCGCGTCCCCGACATCGGCGACTTCGACAAGGTGCCGGTGATCGAAGTGCTGGTCGCCGAGGGCGACGCCATCGAGGCCGAGCAGTCGCTGGTCACGCTGGAATCGGACAAGGCGACGATGGAAGTGCCGTCGCCGGCGGCGGGCAAGCTGGTCAAGCTGTCGGTCAAGGAAGGCGACGAGGTGTCCGAAGGCGACGTGATCGGCGAAATGGAGCTCGATGACGATGCCGCGGACGAAGGCGCGGGATCGAACGACGGCGGCAACGACGAGCGCTCCGGATCGACCTCCGAGGAGCGCGAGGCCGACGATTCGGGCAGCGCGCCGGCGGCGGGCCCCGACGGCGGATCGGACGACGGATCGACCGGCGGCGACGATGGCGCCGGCGACGGCGGGTCGGAAACGATCGAGATCCGCGTACCCGATATCGGCGACTTCGACAAGGTGCCGGTGATCGAGGTGCTGGTCGAGAAGGGCGAGACGGTCGAGGCCGAGCAGTCGCTGCTGACGCTGGAATCCGACAAGGCGACCATGGACATCCCGGCGCCCGAGTCGGGCACGATCCTGGAGCTGGAGGTCGGGGTCGGCGACGAGGTGTCCGAGGGCGATGTGATCGGCCGGATGAAGGTTTCGAAGTCGAGCGGCGCCGGGGAGGACACCGGGTCCGAACGCGACGAAGCATCGGACGGTTCTTCCAGGTCGGAAGGGTCGCGTTCGGACGAATCGGCGCCGAAGGAATCGCACGCACCGAAGTCGTCCGGATCCGACGCCTCGAGCGAAGGCTCGGCGGCCGGATCGTCCGGCGACGGCGAGCTCAAGCCGCCGCCGGTGCCCTTCGCGGAGATGGGTCGCGACCCGTCGTCGATCCCGCACGCCTCGCCGGCGGTCCGCAAGCTGGCGCGCGAACTGGGGGTCGACCTCGCCGGCGTGAAGGGCAGCGGCGCCCACGGCCGGATCACCGAGTCGGACCTGAAGCAACACGTCAAGGCCACGATGCAGGGAGACGGCGGCCGCGGCACGGCGTCGTCGGGCAGCGGCCTGGCGGTCGCGGACGCGCCAAAGGTCGACTTCGCGAAGTTCGGCGAGATCGAGGAAAAGCCGCTGTCGCGGATCCAGAAGATTTCCGGCCCCAATCTCCATCGCAACTGGGTGTCGATTCCGCACGTGACCCAGTTCGACGAGGCGGACATCACCGAGATGGACGCGTTCCGCAAGGCCAGCAAGGCCGACGCGGAAGCGGCGGGCACGAAGATGACCCCGCTGGTGTTCCTGATCAAGGCCGTGGTGGCCGGCCTGAAGAAGTATCCGAAATTCAACACCTCGCTGTCGGCCGACGGCCAGTCGCTGGTCTGGAAGAAGTACTTCCATGTCGGCGTCGCCGTCGATACGCCGAACGGCCTGATGGTTCCGGTGATCCGCGACGCGGACTCTAAATCCCTGCTGGACCTGGCGCACGACCTGACCGAGCTGTCGGGCAAGGCGCGCGACGGCAAGCTGTCTCGAGACGAAATGACCGGCGGTTGCTTCTCGATCTCCAGCCTCGGCGGCATCGGTGGGACGGCATTCACGCCGATCATCAACGCGCCGGAAGTCGCGATCCTCGGGGTTTCGAAGGCCGAGACGAAGCCGGTCTGGAACGGCGAGACCTTCGAGCCGCGCCTGATGCTGCCGCTGTCCCTGTCCTACGACCACCGGGTCATCGACGGCGCCGACGCGGCCCGCTTCACCCAGTACCTGGCCCACGTCCTCGGCGATATCCGTCGTTTGATTCTTTAGAAATCGATTTTTACCGCAGATGGACGCAGATGAACGCGGATGAAAGGCAAGAGCACAACCGCCCAATGTCAGCATCGACTGCACGAATCGAAGGCGTGGGCAAGCACTGGACTGCAAGGGGTCCGGCGATTTGTTTTTGATCTTCAATCTGCGTTCATCCGCGTTCAACTGCGGTAAAGCCAGCCTTTGAATCTGAGTGAGTCATGAGCAAACGAACTGAAATCCGCGTCCCCGATATCGGCGACTTCGACAAGGTGCCGGTGATCGAGGTGCTGGTGTCCGAGGGCGACACGGTCGAGGCCGAGCAGTCGCTGCTGACGATGGAGTCGGACAAGGCGACGATGGACCTGCCCTCTCCGGCAGCCGGCAGGCTGGTCGAGCTGAAGGTGAGTGAAGGCGACGAGGTTTCCGAAGGCGACGTGATCGGCGTCCTCGAGGTCGAAGAGGCCGCGGGCGGGGAAGGCGACGATTCCGACTCGGGCCGCGAGGGCGCGAAGGCCGACGCGACGTCGGAAGAAGAATCGGCCTCGCCGAACAACGAGACCGGCGACCCGGAATCCGAATCGAAGGGCTCGTCGCCCTCAGCGACCCCGGCCAGGAAGTCTTCCGCCGCTCCCCGGTCGAGCGACGCGCCGACCGATGCCGACTTCGACCTGGTGGTGCTCGGCGCCGGCCCCGGGGGTTACACGGCCGCGTTCCGCGCCGCCGACCTTGGCCTCAAGGTTGCGCTGATCGAGCGCTACGAGTCCCTGGGCGGGGTCTGCCTGAACGTGGGCTGCATTCCGTCGAAGGCGCTGCTGCACGTCGGCCAGGTCATCGACTCGGCGGCGCACCTGGCCGAGCACGGCGTGTCCTTCGGCGAGCCGGAGATCGAACTCGACAAGCTGCGGAATTTCAAGCAGGCCACCGTCGACAAGCTGACCGGCGGCCTGGCCGGCATGGCGAAGAAGCGCAAGGTCGAGGTGATCACGGGCAGAGGCGCGTTCACCTCGTCGCACGAGATCGCCGTCGAGCACGACGGTGAATCGAGGACGGTGTCCTTCGCGCAATGCATCATCGCGGCCGGGTCGCGCGTGATGCAGATTCCCGGCATTCCCTGGGACGACGAGCGGGTGATGGACTCCACCGGTGCGCTCGAGCTGACCGATGTGCCGGAGCGCCTGCTGATCATCGGCGGCGGCATCATCGGGCTTGAAATGGCCTGCGTCTACCGCGCGCTGGGGTCGACGATCACGGTGGTCGAGATGATGGACCAGCTGATGCCGGGTGCCGACCCGGACCTGGTCAAGCCCCTGAAGCAGCATCTCGAGAAGCAGGGCGTGCAGTTCCACCTCGAGACCAAGGTCGAGGGGGTCGATGCCGGCGATTCGGCGCTGACCGCGACCTTCGATGGCGAGGACGCGCCATCGACCGCCGACTTCGACCGCGTGCTGGTCTGCGTCGGCCGCCGCCCGAACGGCGATTCGATCGGCGCCGACGAGGCCGGTGTGACCGTCACCGATCGCGGCTTCATCGAGGTCGACGGCCAGATGCGCACGAACCAGCGGCACATCTTCGCCATCGGCGACCTGGTCGGCCAGCCGATGCTGGCCCACAAGGCCAGCTACGAGGGCAAGGTCGCGGCCGAAGTCGCCGCCGGCCACAAGCGCGCCGCCGACGCCCGGACCATCCCATCGGTGGCCTACACCGATCCGGAAGTCGCCTGGGTCGGCGTGACCGAAAACCAGGCGAAGGAGCAGGGCCTGGACTTCGGCGTCGGCAAGTTCCCGTGGGCGGCCAGCGGCCGCGCGCTGGGCATGGACCGGTCCGAGGGCTTCACCAAGCTGTTGTTCGACGAGAAGAGCGGCCGGGTGATCGGCGGCGGCGTGGTCGGTTTGCACGCCGGCGACCTGATCGCCGAAATCGGATTGGCGATCGAGATGGGCGCCACGGCCGAAGACATCGGATTGACGATCCATCCGCACCCGACCCTGAGCGAATCGGTGATGATGGCCGCGGAGATGTTCGAAGGCACGATCACGGACCTGTACGCGCCGAAGAAGAAGTAGGTCCGGCACGCGCGGCGCAGGGCAGAAGATTGTCCGGGAGTGGCGGGATTGCCAGGGAGAGGCGGAGATGGGGACGAACACCGGGCAGGACCGCAAGCCGTGGCATCGGCACTTCGAGACCGTCGGCTCGATCGTTGCGATCGTGGTCGGCGTCGCGGCGCTCTACGTGAGCTGGGACCAGGGCCGGGTGATGCGGCAGGAAGTGCGTGCATCCGTCTGGCCGGCCGTTCAGACCGAAGGCTATGTCGACCGAAGTTCAGGCGATCTCGTGATCGGCCTGAAGCTGCACAACGCCGGTGTCGGTCCTGCAAGGATCGAGCGCCTGACCCTGCGCAGCGGCGACGAGATCGTGGACGACATCAGCGATCTCCTCCAGCGTATGCCCGACGGCGCGGATCGTTCGGTGCAGTACTCGACCGGGCGAATCATGGCGGCCGGTGAAACCCTGAATCCCTTCGAGCTTCGCTACCCGGCCGACTCGGCCCTGAGCGAGGTCGACGCCGTCGACCTGATGCGCTCGCTGAGCGAAGACTGGGCAACGGAAGTCTGCTACTGCTCCGTGCTCGATCAGTGCTGGGTCGGCGGCGACCGCGAGGTCGGGCAGCGCGAAGTCGAGCGCTGCGACGGCGTGCCGGCGTCGTCCCTCTGAGCCGGCCCGCCGCGGGCAGACCCGGGTCGCGGGAGGCGAAGCGTTCCAGTAGACTTCCATCGGTCCGGTTGATCGAAACGCAGGCCGGTTGCGGAGCCGCAGCCTGAACGGCCGGCATGGGCGGCAGCGGTCGTCCGGACACCGACCCCGGAGGAAGAGGCGACATCTTGAGGCACGCAGCGTTCAACTGCAGGATGGTGCTGCTCGCCGTCCTGCTGGTGGCGGCCGGGAACGCGTTCGCGCAGACCGTCGTCACTCTGCCCATGGACGGGAAGACGCTTCGGCTCCAGGACGAGGCGCTGGTCCGCGTCGACGACGGAACGCTGCGTTCCGCCGCCGATGTGCTGGCCGCCGACGGGTTCCGCCCGCTCGGCGAGTTCGAGACGCCGCCCGAGGGGCGGGTCTGGCTGCGGATTCCGCTGCAGGCCAATGCATCCGCGAGCGGCTCCTGGGTTCTCGAGGTCAAGCGACGGTACTTCCGCGTCCTCGAGCTGTACGTGCCGACGGCCGACGGCGGTCATGCCACCTACAGCAACGGCCTTGCGGACTACCGCCCGACGGAGATTCTCGCCTGGCATCTCGTCTACCCGCTGGAACTTGCGCCGGGGCAGCGGGCCGAACTCCTGATTCGTGCCGAGACGCTGCAGGGCTCGCTGGGGCCGCTCGACGTATCGGTGCAGCCCGTGACCGGATACCTGGCCGATCGTTCGACCGCGATGTGGGCCTTCGGTCTGTACTTCGGCGCGATGTTCGCGCTGGTCTTCTACAACCTCGTGCTCTACCTGAACCTGCGCACGCCCGGGCACCGGATGTACGTCCTGGCCATGACTGCAGTGCTGCTGTTCATGGGCATGGACGCCGGGCTGCTCCAGCCGCTCCTGCCCGATGGGCTTCGCGAGCGCGAGCTGCTGGTCATCGTCGTCCTGAGCTGCCTGATGATGGCGGCGACCATCCGGTTCTTCCAGGTCTTCGCCGGTGCCGAGGATCGGATTCCGAAGTACAGCAGGGCCCTGTCCGCGATCGCCCTGGTCTTCCTCGCTCTTGCGGTGGTGTCCGCCTTCGTGCCGTTGAAGGCGGCCGCCGTGTTCGGTCCCGCCTCGCAGCTGCTGAGCTCGGTGACCGTGTTCGCGTTGATCGGCGCCGCCCTGCTGGCCGGACGACGAGGTTCCAGTGCCGCGTGGATCTTTCTCGCCGCCTGGGGAGCGTTCCTGGGCGGAGGCTTCATCCGTTCGTTGATCGGCGTCGAGGCGATCCCTCGTACACCGATCGCCGAGTACGCGCTCTACGTCGGCAGTGTGCTCGAGGCGATGATTCTCGCGCTCGGGCTTTCCTACCGGGTCGGCCAGTTGCGTGAGCAGCGCATCCGCGCCGAGCACGAGCAGCACCGGGCGATGACGCTGGCCAACCAGGACTCCCTGACCGGCGCCTACAACCGACGCTTCTTCGAGAGCTATCTCGGCGCGATGATGGACGACGCCCGGCACTCCGGTATCGAGGGCGCGTTGCTGTTGCTGGACATGGATCATTTCAAGCAGATCAACGACACGCACGGACACGAAGCCGGCGACATGATGCTGCGTTCGCTGACCCGCCGATGCCTGCGCGAATTGCGCGACGGTGACGTGCTGTGCCGGCTCGGTGGCGACGAGTTCGCGATCGTGCTGCGCTCGCTCAGCGGCTCTGCCGCCGTCGAGGTCGCGCGGCGGATCCATCGTGCGGCGACGGAGCGGCCCGTCGATTACGATGGAGTCCGGATCGAGATGGCGGTCTCGATCGGCGTGCTGGCCGAGCTGGAGCAAGGACTGGACCGGTCCGAGGCGCTACGGCGCGCGGACCGCGCGCTGTATCGTGCCAAGGACGAGGGCCGCAACCGGGTCGTGCGACACGAAGACGAGTAGCGCGAGTGCGCGCAGCGGTCGATAGCAACGCAGGGGAGACTTCATGAGCGGACAGCAGCACGCCGTGCTCGACACGGCCATCATCGGGGGCGGCGTCAGCGGCCTCTACAGCGCCTGGCGACTGGCTGCCAGCGGCGTCGACGGCGCGGCCATTTCGGTGTTCGAAGGCAGCGAGCGCACCGGCGGACGGCTGTACTCGGTCTGCCTCAAGGACGAACACTCGATTCCGGCGGAGCTCGGCGGCATGTTCTTCAGCGATGCCCAGGACCTGGTCTATCGTCTCTGCAAGGACGAGCTCGGCTTCGAGGTCCAGGCCGTGACGCCCGAGGCCGACTTCGCCTGGCTGCGTGCGACGCGCTTCCGGATGGCGGACTTCGCCGAGCCGGGCGAGCTTCCCTATCGGCTGGCCGACGACGAGAAGGGCCTTCAGCCGCATGAACTCCTGCTCCTGATCGTCCGCCGCATCGCGCCGGAGATCGACCGCGTCTGGCCCTTCGACAAGAAGGCAACGATGGCCGATACGGTGGCCTACCTGCGGACCGTGGAGTTCGACGGCCGGCCGCTTCACGCCTGGGGGTTCTGGAACCTGGTCTCCCGCGTGGTCAGCAACGAGGCGCGCCTCGCCCTGGCCGACGTCGAGGGCACCTATGCCCTGTTCTCGAACTGGAACGCCCTGGACGCGGTGTTCTCGACCCTGGCCGACCTCGTCGGCAACTGGTACCGGCTGGCCGAGGGATACGAGCGGCTGCCCGAGCGCCTGCGGGCCCGCGCCGAGGACGCGGGAGTCCGGGTCGAGACCGGTGCGTTCGCCACGCGGGTCCGCGACCAGGGGGACGGCTCGAAGCGCATCGAGTTCGCCGACGGTCGCCCTCCGGTCCTGGCCCGGCGTGTGATCCTGGCGCTGCCGACCGGTGCCCTCGAGCGCCTGGAGTTCGACGCCGAACCCGCCATGCACGAGGCCCTCGCCTCGTCCTTCGGAACGTCGGCGTGCAAGATCTTCATGGTGTTCGACGAGCCGTGGTGGGAGCGGGTGCCGGACGGGCCGGGTCACATCGAGCTGGGCCATTTCTCGGCCTCGCACACGGATCTGCCGCTGCGCCAGTGTTTCTATCTGGGCCAGGACCCTGCGACGGGCGACGGCCTTCTGCTCGGCGCCTTCGGCGACGAGCGCGCCGTGTCGTTCTGGCCCCCGCTGATGCGCGAGGACGGCCGCGGCGTCGAACTGACGACTCCGCTTCCCGAGCGCGCTGCCACGGAGTTGTGCCGGCAGCTTTCCGAGATGCACGGCGTCGATGTGCCGAAGCCCGTCGACGGGATCTTCGTCGACTGGGCCGCCCCGCCGTACTACGCCGGGTGGCATGCCTGGTCTCCGGGCTGGAAGAGCTGGGAGGCGGCCGCCACGCTGCGCGGGCATGCCGGCATCCACGTCTGCGGCGAGGCCTACAGCGCTTACCAGGGCTGGGTCCAGGGTGCGTTGACCTCGGCCGAGGTGATGCTGCAGCAGGCCTTCGGGCTCGATGCGCCGGACTGGCTCGGCAACACCGACTGCCTGGCCCCGTATTCCGCTTGACCTCGAATCGACCGATTCGAATTCCCCACCACCGAGAGGAGAAGCACGATGTCGAAGGAAAACCTGAGCAAGTTCATCCGCACGATGGCCGAAGACCCGGAAACGCGCAAGCAGTTCCAGGACGACCCCGAGGCGGTCATGGAGAAGCACGACCTGGCCGAAGAACACCGCAAGATGGTGCGCGACGGTGACAAGGATGCCTTGCAGAAGGAAGCCGGCGCCGAAGACGCGCACATGAACTTCATCGTTCTTTAGCAAGCGATGTCGGGTTCCGGCGGTCGGCTCAGCGTGGTCGGAACGGGCATTCGCCTGGCCGGCCAGTTGACCGTCGAGACACGCCACCTGGTGCGCCAGGCGCACCGGGTGTTCGCGGTCATGGCCGATCCGTTCTCGCTCGGCGTGCTGCGTGATCTGAACGCCAATATCGCGTCGCTGCAGGTCCACTACTCGAAGGGCCGGCCGCGCGACGAGAGCTACGAGCGCATGGTCGACGCGATGCTCGAGCCGGTGCGCAAGGGCGAGCACGTGTGCGCCGCGTTCTACGGCCATCCGGGTGTGTTCGTCTGGCCCGCCCACGAGGCGATCCGGCGCGCCCGAGCCGAAGGCTTCGAGGCCACGATGTATCCGGGCGTATCGGCCGAGGACTGCCTGATTGCGGATCTGGGCATCGATCCGGGCGTCTCCGGCCTGCAGACCTACGAGGCCGCCGACTTTCTCGTCCACCCGCGCACGATCGATGCGCGGACGCCGCTGGTGCTGTGGCAGCTGGCCGTGCTCGGCGACCTGTCGCGCTCGACCTTCGAAACCGACCCGGCCTGGGTTCGTGCGCTGGCCCTCGTGCTGGCCGAGTCGTACCCGGCCGATCACCGCGTCATCGTCTACGAAGCCGCGGTGGGCCCCTTCGATCGAACGCGCGCCGACGAGGTTCCGCTCGATCAGCTGCATGACCTCGAATTCACCCAGGCCTCTACACTTTACGTTCCACCGATCGGCGTCCCCGAAGCCGACGAAAACCGCCTCCGCCGCCTCGGCCTCGACCCCACCGGCCGCGCCGAAGCCGCCTTCCAGAAACACCGCCGCACGAGCTGATCGCCCTCGCTCGACTGGAATGACTGGCCGGCATCAGGGCTGCGGTTCTAGAGGATAGACGCGAAGGCGCGACGGAGCGAAGAAACGCACAGAGGGGCCTGAAGCAGGACGAACGGTCCGTTCGATTCGAGCCATCGAATGCCGGGACGATGCAATGCGAATGTTTGCCAGCTGCATCTCCGCCTCCGCTCCGCGAAGCTCGTTATCGACGCTGCTCCGGTCGCGATTGTCAGCACAGTGCTGAATGGGTCTGAACGCCCGACTCGAAATCCCGAACGTAGTCCCTTCGCGTTCCTTTGCACCTTCGCGCCTTTGCGTCCATCCTCTAGCCTTTCCGTATCCGGCCGTGGCCCTGGTAGCGACGGTCGAGGCCGAGGTCCTGGCTGTGCGCGCGAAGCATGGCGCGGGCGCGGGCGCTGCGGTCGGGGCCGGCGGGGAGGGCGAGGTAGTCGGGGTCTTCCGCCAGCAGGACGGCCAGAGCGCCCGTGACCTGGGGCGCGGCCATCGACGTCCCGCCGTAGGCCGCCCAGCCGCCGCCGGGTACCGTCGAGATGATTCCGACGCCGGGTCCGGCGACGTCGACGGATTCGCCTCTGCAGCTGAAATTGGCAATGAACACCGGATCGGCGCGAAGCCGGGCATCGTCCGGAACCCGGTGCGCCGACAGGGTTCCGGCCGGTGCCTGGTCGATCCGGCCCAACGCCGTGACGGCGACCGCCTCGTCGAGCGCGGCGGGAAATTCCACCGGGCCCGCGCTGTTGCCGGCCGCGCAGATCACCAGGGTTCCCGTTTCCACGGCGTCGAGCAGCGCGTCGGCGACGATCTCCGAGCGGTGGACCGTTCCCAGACTCAGGTTGACCAGGTGGCAGTCCCGGTCGTGGACCAGCACGTCCAGCGCCCGCGCGATATCGCCCTGGTGGGCGCTGCCATCGGGGCCGAAGACCCGGAACGCATCGAGCCGGGCGCCCGGTGCCAGCCCCGCGTAGTCGCTGCTCGCCGTCGGTCGGGCACCGATCGCACCGGCCACGTGCGTGCCGTGGCCGCGGTCGTCGCCGCCGTCGGCGAGATGGGCGCCGTCGAGAAAGGCGCCGAGATTGTGGACGTGGGCGAGAGCGGGGTGGTGGCCCAGCCCCGAGTCGACCACGCCGACCGCGATCCCCGTTCCGCGCTGCAGGTCGACGGCGTCCAGGCCGGCTTCCCGGTGCCACCAACCGAGGCCCCGTTCCGAAGGGGGCAGGGGCTGGAGCCGGACATCGACTCGGATCTCCGGTTCTGCGCCACTCCGGTGCTCGATGACCTGCGGCCACCAGTGCGATGCGGGTGCAACGGCGAGCTCCAGCAGCGGGCGTTCGGGATCGTGGTCGAGCGTCGCGACGCCGTCCGCGTCGGTCCGGGTCGCGGCCTGGACACGGTTCGACGCAGAGCCGAAGTAGGCGAAGACATCCACGTCGGCCACCGGCACGCCCGCTTCGTCGACGACTCGCACCAGCAGTCGATCGTCCCCTTCCCGTCGAAGCGGAATCGACAGCTCGTGCGGCAAGGCCCGGCCCGTGTCGCTGGCGTGCCGGGAGCGGATGAAGTGCGGGACCAGGGGTTCGCAGATCAATGCCGGATGCCAGTCGATCGCCCGGACATCGTCATGGTCGGCCTCGAAGCGGGCGACGTGGCGAGCGGTATCGTGGTGCGGCTCGTGCGTACGGACGTCCGAGGCCAGGCGGTCCACGTGCTTGTCCATCGCATCGGCCATCGCGGCCCGCCCGGCGTGATGCTGATGATCCGCGCGCTTGCCAGCGCGGCGGTGGGTCAGGATGAAATGCGGCATCCGCGCATCATCGCTTGCTCCGGCATCAGCGTAAAGCCCGGGTTTCGATCGCGTCCGGTAGATGATGATCGCAAGGACGCGAAGATGCGAAGACGCAAGGGCGCGAAGAGAAAGGTCATTCCTGGAAAGAGCCGCGGCCGGCAAGCATTTCCAGGTTGATCCGATTTCCAGAGTACGCAGTCGATTCAGGAATCGATTCGTTGGATGTCTGGCCGAGGGGGGGTTCCACGCATCCGCCTTTCTCTTCGGGCCTTCGCGTCTTTGCGCTCATCATCCGACCGAACGTAGCACCGGTCCGACCGATATGAATGCCGCGCGTCCGAATCGGTCAACTCCGAGTCGATTAGAATGCGCGCTGTCCGGTCCATGTCGAGCATCCCGATCGCTTCTTCCGACGAATCCAATCTGCTCCTGCGCGTTGCGAAGTCCTCGAGTTCCCGGGCGACCTTCGTGCGTTTCGCCTGCGTGGGTGGAACCATCGCGATTCTCGACGCCGGCCTGTTGTACCTGCTCAAGGACCTGCCGCCGTTCAACGTCTATACGGCGCGGCTGATCTCCTACTTCGCCGCGATGTGCGCCGGCTATATCCTCAATCGCTATTTCACGTTCCACCACCTGGAGCGCGGCCGGGTGCTGTGGGACGAGCTGCTCCGCTTCTTCAGCGTCCACGCGTTCGGCGGCGCGCTCAACCTGGCCGTCTATGCGTTGATCGTCACCCTGGCCGACCGGCTGGAGGTCCGCGGCCTTGCCGCCGCGATCGCGCCGCTGCTCGGGGTGTGGGTCGGCGGGGTGGTCGGCATGTGCTTCAACTTCTGGATGTCGAAGAAACACGTCTTCGGTGCTCGCAGCGATTGAGCGCTCAGTGCGTGTCGAATCAAGAACGACTTCTACCGCAGATGAAAACCTTCCACCAGTGAAGGGTGCGAGCTCGGTGCCGGCAATGATTGAGCGCTCAGCGCGCGTCGACGCAGGAACGACTTCTACCGCAGATGAACGCAGATGGACGCGGATGAAAACTTGCAACCACGGTCGAGTCTGCCCCCGGCTCCAAGGTTTCGGGGTTTCTTTTCCTTATCTGCGTTTATCTGCGTAATCTGCGGTTGAATTTTTTCTGTCTATTTCGACCTGCTCTTACCGTCGCCTGAGGCCAAAGCTGTTTCTATCCATGGGCTGCTGTTCCAGATCCGCGTTCATCTGCGTTCATCTGCGGTCAATCGAGTTTTTCTACCCCAAGGTGGCGTCCAGGAACATCATCACCGCGAAGCCGCCGAGCAGGGAGAAGGTGGCGATGGTCTCGTAGCCCCGGCGGTGGGTCTCGGGGATGATCTCGTCGGAGATGATGAACAGCATCGCACCGGCGGCGAAGCCGAGGGTGAACGGCATCATCGGGCCGGCCAGGGAGACCGCGGCGGCACCGAACAGGCCGCCGATGGGCTCGGCCAGGCCGGTCAGCGCCCCGACCGAGAACGCCGCGAGCCGCGAGTATCCGACGGCCAGCAATGAAACGGCGACCGCCAGACCTTCGGGAATGTTCTGCAGCCCGATGCCGGTGGCCAGCGAGATGCCGTTGTCGATGTCGTTGCCGGCAAAGCCGACGCCCACCGCCATGCCCTCGGGAAAGTTGTGCAGGGTGATGGCGATGATGAACAACCAGATCCGGCTCACCGTGTCGACGTCCGGGCCCTCGCGGCCGATGACGAAGTGTTCGTGCGGAACGAAGCGATGAACGAGGTGCAGCGCGATGGCGCCGGCAAGCAGGCCGGCGGTCACCACCAGTACCGCACGCTGGGTGCCGCCGAAATACTGCTCGCCGTAGCCGATCGCCGGCAGCAGCAGCGAAAAGAAGGACGCCGCCAGCATGATGCCCGCGGCCGCGCTGAGCAGCGCATCCTCGAGCTTCGGCGACAGCCGTCGGACCGCGACCACGCCCAGGGCGCCGACGGCCGTGCCCAGCCCGGCCAGCAGGCTGGCGATGAAACCCAGCCAGATCAGTTCCGCGTTCGTCATGGGTCGTCCGGTGCAGCCGTCGAGGGAACCCCAGCATGCCGATCGCGTGTGAACCCGTCCGGCGAAAGCGGGACGCAGCACATTGCACCGAGCTCCCGGTTTGCAGTCCGCGACGGAATGGGCGCTCAGTCGGCCGAGCGACGCTGCGGCGCAGCATCGTCGCCGTTCGCGGTCGCCACGAGGACGTCGTCGATGGGTACGGGACGCGCGATGCCGAACCCCTGGACGAAATGCACGCCGATCGAGCGGAGGGCTTCGAGGATCTCGTCGCTTTCGACGAACTCGGCGATGGTCCACATACCGACTTCGCTGGCGATTTCATGGATCGCCTTGACAATGGCGCGATCGACCGGATCCGTGACGATGTCGCGCACGAACATGCCGTCGATCTTGATCATGTCGACGGGCAGGCGCTTGATGTACTCGAACGACGACAGGCCGGTACCGAAATCGTCGAGAGCGAATCGGCAGCCGATTCTGCGCATGCGGACGATGAAACCGTTGGCCTGGTCGAGATTCCGGATCGCGGCGGTCTCGGTCACTTCGAAGCACAGGATGGCCGGGTCGATCCGCGGGTGACGGGCCAGGCGATCGGAAACCTCGGACAACAGGCCGGGGTCGGCGAGGCTGAGTCCCGACAGGTTGATCGAACAGGTCGCGATGCGCTCCAGTGCGTCGTGATTCCGGTCGAGCCATTCGAGCGTTCTGGCGATCACCCAGCGGTCGATCCGGCCAACGAGGTTGTAGCGTTCCGCCGAGCTCAGAAACTGGCTCGGCTCGATCAGCGAACCATCGCGGTCGCGCATCCGTACCAGCACCTCGAAATGCAGGGAGTGATCGCCATCGCCGATCGCTTCGATTCGCTGGGCATGGAGCTCCAGGCGGTCCTCGTCGAGCGCCTCGTGAATCCGGCTGACCCAGCGCATGCTGCCTTCCATGAGGTCGCTGCGCATGGCGTCGGCGGAACCGATGTGAATGCTGCCCCGTTGCTTTTCCTTGGCCCGGTAGCAAGCCGCATCGGCTGCGCTAAGGGCTTCTCCGGAGTCGCGGATCTCCGGCGTCAGAGCGATGATCCCGGTCGAGGCCTGGATTCCGAATCGTTCGCCCTTGCGCTCGAAACGGAACGCGCGGATGTGCTCGGCGATGTGACGGCCGACCGTGTCCAGCGGTTCGCCGTGGTCGACGTCGATCAGGGCCGCGAATTCGTCGCCGCCGACGCGGGCGATGGCCAGCGCGTCGGGAAGCGCGTCTTCGAGCAGGCCGGCGAAGTCCCGCAGCAGCTCGTCGCCGGCAAGGTGGCCCTGGGTGTCGTTGATCACGCGAAGACTGTCGATGTCGAGCAGGCAGATGGCGAAGTGGCTTCGCCGCGTACGCGCATCGGCGAGCGCCACTTCGGTCGCGGCTTCGAATCCGACGCGATTCAGCAGTCCGGTCACCGCGTCGTGATCGGCCAGGTAGCTCAGATGCTCCGCCTGGTCGCGGAGTCCGGCGGTCATGCGGTCGAGTTCGCGCGCCAGGTCGCTGAGCTCGTCGCGTCCCCGGTCGTCGAACTTGACATCGAATTTCCCCTGGGCAACCTCGCGCGTGGTGCGGATCAGGCGGTCGATGCGGGTCAGCAGCAGCCGGCGAAGCAGCAGCCAGAACCCGATCGCGATGGTCACCAGCAGCACCGTGCGCCGAACCATCCGGAGATTCAGTGCGGCCCGGTGCTCGGCCAGCATGTCCGATAGGTCGTGGACGAGATAGAGCGCGCCGGAGCGCACCGGCATCAGCTCGCCCGGCTCGGCGCGCATCTGCACCGGGAAACGCCCGACCAGCCGTGCACGATCCGGGTCGGTGTGGACGGTCACGCTGTTGCCTGGACCGAACGGAACCTCGAGATGGAGTTGGCGCGTCTCCGGTTCCTCCGTAAAGGTCTTCCCGGCCAGGGCCCGCATCGACGAAAAGCGGATCGTGCCGTCGGGGTCGACCAGGTGGATCGACCGCAGGCTGGGAATCGCGATGGCCCGCTCCAGTGCCGCGCGTGCTTCACCGAAGTTACGATTGCGAACGGCCGCTTCGACCTCTGCAGCGATGAAGGACGCATTCGACCGGAGCTGCTGGTCGGAGACGGCCAGCAGGCTCTGGTTCATCGCTCGCAGCTCGAAGGTCCAGGCCGAGGTCAGGATCATCGCCCCCACGGCCAGGATCAGCAGCGGGACGACGAAGCGAAGCGGCAGGCGAAGCGTCATTGCGCCAGGGCCCGGTCGACGATGCGACGGTCCAGGAGTCGCTCGGTCGAGGGCTGGGAGGCCAGCAGGCCCTCGCGCAGCATGACGCGGCATTGCTCGGTCAGGCCGCGCAGGACGGCACCGTCCGGGTCGTCGAAGATGCCCCGGTTCTCCGCCAGGCCGTACAGGGCGACCGAGTCCAGGCCGAACCGGATTTCATCGGGGTCCAGTGCGTATCGCCGCGCGAGTTCCTCGGCGGTGAATTGCGGTCGCTCGCGCCAGGTGGCCAGGCCGCGGTCGAATGCCCGGACCAGCTCCGCGAGCGCATCGCTTCGTTCATCGATGACCGACTCGCGGGTCACCACGACGTCGATGATCTCGAAGGGAATCTGCTCGCTGTCGAACAGGGAGTTCGCGCCTTCTGCGAGCAGCAGCGAACGAGTCGGTTCGTAGGTCACGACCGCGTCGACTTCGGCGGCCAGGAACGCTTCGGCCTGGTCGGGGGTGTCGATCTGGACGATCTCCACTTCGTCCCGGCCGATCGCCAGGTGGTCGAGCGCCCGGATCAGCGTATAGGTGCCGAGCGGCGCGGCCTCGACGCCGATCCGTCCGCCCCGGAGCTCGTCGCCGGACTCGATCGCCGGCCGTGCAAGGAGCGCATCGCCGCCCAGGCTGACGTCGATGAAATAGACGATGCGGCTGTCCGGCCGCTCGGCGGCGGTGCTGAGCGCGAAGTGACTGGTGACCAGCATGGCGTCGACGAGGTCGTAGCGGAAGGCACGGACGGCCTCGGCCGGGGTCTGGAATTCGACCAGTTCGACCTGCCCCGGGTCGAGCCGGTCGAGAGTTGCCGCAAGATGCACGAGGTCGTAGGGCGGCCACGGCAGGGTCGCGACGCGGATCGGGGGCTCGGGCGACCCGCAGGCCGCGAGGAAGGCGGCTAGAAACCACACGGCAAGCACGCCGACCGGTTTGCGCCAGGCCCTGGTGGACGGTCGATCCATTCGTTCCTCCCCTGCGTGCCGGCATTCCGCGAACGGGCACGATCTTCGCTGTAGCCAGCCTATCAGACCGCCGGAGTGCATTCCTGCGGCCCGACCCTTCCTGCCCCCGCCGCGTCAGCCCTGCTCGAGCAGCCGCCGCAGGTCGATGACCGCCGCGTTGGCGCGGGCAATGTAATTGGCCATGACCAGCGAGTGGTTCGCGAACATGCCGAAGCCGCCACCATTGAGGATGACCGGACTCCGGACCGGCCGCTGGCTGGCTTCGAGTTCCCGGATGATCTGGTCGAGGCTGGCCTCGGCATTCTTGTCGCGAAGCACGGCCGCGAAATCGTGGTCCAGCGCCTTGAGGAAGTGGATCAGCGCCCAGGTCGTCCCACGCGCCTCGTAGAACACGTTGTCGATTCGCAACCACGGCGTCTTGACCCGGACTTCCCGCCCCAGGTCGCTGGAAGGGCGCGCGGCGGCGTCGCCGGAAAGGTCCGTATTGCGTCGACGGTCGCCCACGCTGGCCGACAGCTGCTGGCCCATGTTGCCCAGCCGTTTCTCCACCAGCGCCAGGTACTCGCGCAGGTTGTCCGCTCGATCGTAGAAGCGCGCCTCGCCGTCGGGGGAGCCCAGGCGATCCAGGTAGTCTTCCAGCTGCTCGATGCCCTCGCGATATTCGCCCTCGGTCGAAGGCAGCCACCAGGAGCCGTAGTCGAAGCTGAACTGCGGATCGGCAATCGCCAGCGCCCGGTCCTCGGCCGACTGGGTCTGCGAGCGGCTGAAGTCGTTGCGGAGCGTCCGGGCGAGGTCCCGGGCCTGGTAGATCACCCCGATCTCCCAGGACGGCATGTTGTCGAGAACGATCCACGGCGGCATGAGGTCGTTGTTCAGGTAGCCGCCTCGCTTGTTCAGCAGCGTGTCCATCACATCGATCAGCGCGCTGGTGGTCACGTAGCCGGTGACCACGTCATGACCGGCGCGCTCGGCCCGGGCCTCGGCGCGGACCAGCGGGTCGAACGGATCCGGTTCGTGATCCAGCCAGAACAGGTACACGGCGCACAGCGCCAGCACGGCGGCGGCGGCGAGCGTGATCCAGCGCCGCCGGCCGGTTCCGATCAGGGTCTGCATCAGGGGCATGGGCGTTTCCCGGGCGATAGCCCTCCACATTGACGGGCAACGGGGGGGAAGGGCAAGTGCCGGAAGTCCCGATTTCACCGCCCTCGTTCGCTCCGGCGGCGCGCGAATGTCTGGCGGATCGGTTCCGCCGGTGCTACCTTTGCGCGTCCGGGGGAGCGTTGGCGACGGTGACCGCGCCCGCCGCCCGGTGCACGTCCGGTACGGAGTGTCCGGACCCTAGCGTGGAGTCGAACAGGAGAATCGAATCATGGGAGCCACCACTCGTTCCAGCAGATCGAGTCGTCCCGTCCGTTTCGGGCTCGGGACGCTGCTTGTCGCATTGCAGGCGCCGGCGTTCGCCGCCGTCGCCGTGTTCACCGTGCCGAACGGCCTCGAGGACACCGAGGGCGATTCGAGCAGCGCGCTGCCGTTCGGAGACGCCACGGCCTGCGCCAACGGGTTCCGGTACCAGCAGATCTTCAACGGTGACCAGGGACTCTTCGGCACCATCGGTTCGATCGCGTTCCGCCTCGACGGGGCGGAATCGCCGGTCGGGCCGCTGACGCTGCAGAATGCGGTCATCACCCTCTCGTCGACGAACCGTACGGCCGGGACCATGAGCACGGACTTCGACGAAAACGTCGGCCTCGACCGGCGCGTGGTCTGGAACGCCGACCTCGAACTGTTCGCCGGAACCAGCGGTACGGGACCGAATCCCTTCGACCTGCTGGTCGTCGACGGCGGTGGCTTCGACTTCGGCGACGAGGGCGACAACCTGTTGCTGGACATCACCGTGGAGGGCTGTCCGCTGGGCGCGTCCTTCGAGACCGATGCCGTGGCCGGCGACGCGGACACCAAGGGCCTGTTTGCCGGTGATCGCGACGCGACCAGCGGCACGTTCGCCGATGGCCTGGTCGCCGAAATCGTTGCCTCGACGCCGCCGCCCGTGCCGCCGCTCTACGACTGCCCGGCCGGTGGTGGAGGCGATGCGGTGACCCGGGGCATCATTCTCGAGAACTATCCGAGCGACGGCCTGGGCCGCGTCACGCTGACCTACTCGGCCAGCACGCCGGGCTTCTACGTGGTCGAGCTGATCGCCCGCCAGGACCAGTACGACGGCGCGATCATCGGTGCCGAGGCGGCGGCCTTCACGATCGAGGACCCCTCCGACGAGCTACCGCAGACCTTCGATTTCCGCAACGCGCCGGTCGGCGTCGGCACGGACGTGACCTTCACCCACCGGATTCGCGAGCAGCCGGCCGGCAGTACGCTGTTCTACGACATCGGAACCGGCAGCTGCTCGGACATTACGCAGACGAACGGAACGACGCCTCCGGTCGACACCTTCCGTCGTGACCGCGTTGCCATCCTGGCCACGCCGTCGGACAGCAACGTCCGTCGCCGCGGACTCGGCGGCAACTGGACGGTCGTGAACCGCGCCGCGGAAGGCTTCATGATCGACGTCACCGATCGGAACCAGCTGGTCGCGATCTGGTTCACCTACGATGACGATGGCACGCAGCAGTGGATGATCGGCACGGCACAGGACTTCCCCGACAACGACGTCGGCATGGACCTGTTCAAGACCGATGGGCCGACCTTCGAGCAGATCCGCCAGACCGGGTTCAACAACGGCACGATCAATATCGAGCCCTGGGGCCGGATGTACATCCGCTTCGATTCGTGCAACGAGGCGACGGTGACGTTCACGTCGACCACCGGCTTCGGCTCCGGCGAGTTCCAGATCGAGCGAATCTACGAGACCGAGGACGATTTCTGCCGCTGAGGGGGCGTGCTTCGACGCGGAGGCGTTGCCCCTCATCCTGCGGGCGCCCGGCCAGCCGGGCGCCCGCTCGTTCTTCAACACCGCCGTGAATCGGCGTCGGAGCCTTGCTCATGGCCCTGAGTTCGACGCCGTACCGGGTCCGGATTTCGCTGAGCGACACGGATCGCGGGAACTATGGCGAGCATTCGTTCACCGTGGCACGTCATCCCTCGGAGACCGAACTGCGCATGACGGCCCGCCTGCTGGCCTGGGGCCTGTGGTGGGACGAGCGCCTGGCCTTCGGCCGCGGTCTGTCGGAGGTCGACGAGCCGGCCTTGTGGCGGCATTCACTCGACGGACAGGTCGAGCACTGGATCGACGTCGGCCGTCCCGACGCCGACCGCATGACGCGCAGCGCGCGTCACCATCCGCGGGCGTCGGTGCTGGCCTACGGCCCGGTCGAAGTCTGGCGCGAATCGGTCGTGCCGCGGGTGGCGCAGCTGCCCGGCCTGGAGATCGCGGCGCTGCCGCCGGAGGTCGGGACGCTGGCCGCTGACCTGCCGCGCAAGATCGACTGGTCGCTGATGATCGCCGACGACGTGCTGTACGTCGGTGACGCGGCCGGCCAGCACGAACTGCCGCTCGAGTGGATCAAGCGGGCCGAGGGCGACTGAACGGGGTCGCCTTGCCGCCTCGCTGCATCGAGGCCGAGCAGGCGCGCGCTCGTCAGATGTCGTCGATCTCGTCCTTGATGCGCTCGACCGATTCGCCGACCAGGTTCTTGTCGATGCTCGCCACCACGCAATCGCGCGTGGCGTCGTCGAGGTGGTCGCGAAGCATGCCGAGGAAGCGGGGGTCCGCGATCAGCACGAGTTGCTCGAACTCGTTGCGGCCGCGCGCCGTTCTCAGGTGGTCGGCCAATTGCCGCGCGAAGGTCTCGGCCTCGATGCGCTGCGCGGCGCCCTTTTCGCGCGAATCCGACAGCGCATGACCGTGGGACTGGTCCACCGCGCCGCTGCGATCGGTTTCCAGTTCATGGCCCTTCTTCCGCGAATCGGGGTGATCGAAGTCCTCGATTTCCCGAAGCGCCCCGCGCGGTGCTGCGCGGACGAACAGGCGCGCGCGTGCCGATTCGGCGACCAGAATCCACTGCTTGCTCATGATGGCCTCTTCGCTGTGTGTGCGTTCCTACGTTAACAAACGATCGGAGGGTTTCCGGCAAGGGCCCGCAATCCTGCTGGCACGTTGTTCCTTGACGGCTTCGAGTCCCCCTGAGAACCCGGTACACTCGGTCTCCGGCCCCCGGAGACCGTTTCCGATGAGTTCCTCCAGCACCGAGCACCGCTCCGTCCGCATCGAGCGGCCCGCGGTCCATGTCGCCGAGATCGCCCTGACGGGTCCGGGGCACGGGAATGCGATGGGCCCGGACTTCTGGCGCGAGTTTCCCGAGGTCGTGGCCGAACTGCAGGCCGATCGCTCCGTGCGCTGCCTGCTGCTGACCGGCGACGGCGAGCACTTCTGCTACGGCCTGGACCTGCAGGGCATGGCCGCCGGGATCGGGCCGATGCTCGAGGGCGGGGCGGCGGGCAGGTCGGCGATCGCCGATCAGGCGGCCACCATGGTGCGCGGCTTCGATGCGCTGGCTGCGGGTCGCTTGCCGGTCGTGGCCGCGATCGACGGCTGGTGCATCGGCGCCGGCATCGAGTTGATCTCTGCGTGCGACATCCGTCTGGCGACGAACGATGCGCGCTTCGCGCTGAAGGAAGTCCAGGTCGGCATGGTCGCGGACCTCGGCGGGCTGGGCCGCTTGCCGTTCCTGGTCGGCGAGGGCTGGACCCGCGAGCTGGCGCTGACCGGCGAGCCGATCGATGCAGGCACCGCGCGCGAGATCGGGCTGGTCAATCATGTCTACGGCGACCGCGACACGCTGCGCGCCGAGGCGCTGGCCCGGGCCGAGCGGATCGCGGCCAACCCGCCGCTGGTCGTGGCCGGAATCCGCCAGGTACTCGACGGGCGGATCGCGGGCTCGGTGAGGTCCGCCAACCGCGAGGCGGCAACGCTCAACGGCATGCTGATGCAGTCCGAGGATTTCGCCGAGGCGATGAAGGCCTTCATGGAAAAACGCGCGCCGGAGTTCAAGGGCCGATGAGCGACCATCGGACCGACGCCCCGGAACCGGGCGACGAGCGCAGCGGCGAGCCCAGCAAGACCCAGCGCAAGAACGAGGCCCTCGAGCTGCGCGAGCTCGGTCGGGCGCTGGCGGGCTTGCCCGAGGCCGACCGCGCGGCCCTGGACCTGCCCGAGGCGCTGCGCGAATCGATCGAGCGCTACAACGCCATCCGCAAGCACGGGGCGAAGAAACGCGAGCTCCAGTACCTCGGCAAGCAGATGCGCCGGATCGACCCGGCGCCGATCCGCGCTGCGGTGGAGGCTCGAGAGGCCGGGTCGCAGGCCGATGCCGCGGCGCTGCATCGCGTCGAGCGCTGGCGCGAGCGGTTGATCGAGGACGATGCCGCGGTCACCGCGTTCGTCGAAGAACATCCCGACTGCGACGTCCAGCAGCTGCGCAGCCTGGTCCGGGCCGCGCGCCGGGAAGGCGGTGTGGAGGACCCCGAACAGCGGCATGGAAAGAACTATCGAACGTTGTTCCGTTTCCTCAGGGACCAGGCCGGCTGAAAGCGCGACTCCGGTCGTCTCGGTGCTATGCTTCCGGAGCTGGTCCGAACACGCCCCGCAGGCCCATTCCTTGTACTACGCAGCCGCTTGCCAGACCGATTTCCCGGCGCCCCGGCACCGCGACCAGATCGCGGAGCGGACCCGCCGCATGTGCGAAATCGCCGAGCAGACGATCGTCGGCTACGAGCCGTTCTTCGACGTGCGCCTGCTGGCGTTTCCGGAGTTCGCGCACGCCGTGCCGATCCACGACGACCCGGCAAAGTTGCATGCCGATCTCGCGGTGGAACTGCCCAACGAGCACACGGAGGCCTATGCAAGGCTGGCCGCGAAGTACGGCTGCTACATCCAGACCGGGTCCTTCCTCGAGCGGGACGATCGCTTCCCCGGGGCCGTGTTCAACACGACCGCGCTGGTCGGGCCGGGCGGCTTGCTGGCCAAGTACCGCAAGCTCAACACCTGGATTCCGTGGGAGGTCCACACCAGCCCGCACGACCTGCCGGACTACCCCGACGACATCTTTCCCGTGGTCGACACCGACATCGGCAGACTGGGCGTGGCGATCTGCTACGACTGGCTGTTTCCGGAGACGATCCGTGAACTGGCTTTCCGCGGCGCCGAGGTGCTGATCCGCGTGTCGGCGTACATGGACCCCTGGGGAACCCAGCAGCCGATGGACTGGTGGACGATGGTCAATCGGACCCGCGCGCTCGAGAACACCGCGTACGTGCTTGCCGCCAACCAGGGCGCGCGAATGGAGCACTACCCGCCGTTCTCCTGGCCCGGCGGCAGCATGGCGGTGGACTACGACGGCCGCATCCTGGCCCAGGCCGACCCCGGGCCCGGCGAGAAGGTGGTCGTCGCCCCGATCGACATCGACGCGCTGCGGGCCGAGCGCGAGCGCCGACGCGGCCACGACATGCGCAGCCACCTGCGGAGCTCCGCGCATGGCTACATGAGCCGCGACTACCTGGCGCCCGCCGGGCCCGGCGCGATCTCGATCGATTCCCTGAACGAGCGCATCGCCGAGGCTCGCTCGCGACTGGACGACGGCATCGAATGACGCGTCGGATCGTCCACGCCTTCGCCCTGCTGCTGCTCGCGGCCGCGCTGGCCGGCTGCGGCGGCGACCACGGCCCGACGGACGCCGAGATCGTCCGGAACAACGAGGGCGTGGCGCTGATGGGGCAGTACCGCAACGAGGAGGCGCGCGCGATCTTCGCCGAACTGACCGCGGCGCGCCCGGACTGGCACGAGGTGCGCGTCAACGAGGCGATCGCCACCCTGAATCGCCAGAACGAGGGCGATGAGCGACGCGCGCTGGCCATGGCGGAGGCGGTGCTGGCCGACGATCCCGGCAACCCCTCGGCTGCCTACGTCGCCGGCCTGATGCATTTCTACCTCGGCGACGCGGAGACCGCCCTGGCGCGGTTCTCGACCGTGCGCGAAACGCGGCCCGACGATCCGCACGTGGCCTACTTCGCCGCCCAGGCGCTGGCCCAGCTCGGCCGCCACGACGACGCGCTTGCGCTCTACCGCGCCGCGATCGATCTGGATCCGTACCTGCGCAGCGCCTACTACGGGGCCGCCCTCAGCCTGCGCCAGCTCGGCGATGCCGACGCCGCGCGCGTGATGCTGGCCGACTACCAGCGCTTCGCCGACAATCCGCGCGCCCACCTGGCCGAGTTCCGCTACACGCGCATGGGCCCGCTGGCCGAGGCCCGGGCCGTCGGCCGAAGCGAGCGGGCACGTCCGGACGACGCCCCGACCGGTCCGCTGTTCGCCGAGCCGCTCCGGCACGGCCGCATCGATGCGGTCGGGCGACCGGCCAGCCTGACCACCGCCGACATCGACGGCGACGGCGCCCAGGACCTGCTGCTGGCCGCCGGCAGCGGCGCCGGGACCGAGGTCTGGCTGCAGCGCGACGGCGCGTTCGAACGCGTCGAGGACCACCCGCTGGCCGGCATTGCCGACGTCGACGCCGTCGCCTGGGGTGTGCCCGACGTATCGGACGACCTCGCCGTGTATCTCTGCCGCGCCGGTGAGAACCGGATGCTGCAGCGCAGCGGGACGAACTGGACGCCGGCCGCCGAGGATGTGCTGGACGATAGCGGCGCCTGCGCCGACGTGGCCGCCCTGGACGCCGACCACGACGGCGACCTGGACTGGTGGTTGGCCAACGCCGACGGTCCCAACGAGCTCCTGTCGAACAATCTCGACGGCAGCTGGCGCCGCCTGGCCGACGACGCCGAGCCGCTGCTGGCTGGCCCGGCCCGGCCTTCGTCGCAGGTGCTGGCCACCGACCTCGACGGCGACGGCGACGCGGACCTGGTCACGCTCCAGGCCCAGCCGCCGCACCAGGTGCTGGTCAACGATCGCCTCTGGCAGTACCGGGAGGCCGAAGGTTTCGATGCCTTCCGGTCGCACCCGGTGACCGCGGTGGTCGCGGGGGATCTCGACGCGCGCGGGCGCAATCACCTGTTCACGATCGACGCGGCCGGCGACCTGCTCGAATGGCAGCCCGACGACGCGGGCGACTGGTCGCCCCGGATGCTGGTCGAAGACGCGAGCCGCGATCCGGCTCACGCCGGTCTTGCCGTACAGGACTTCGACGGCGACGGCCGGCCGGACCTGCTGCTGCACGACGGCGACGGGTTCCGCATTCATGCCGTCGCCGACGGCGAGGTCGAAGTGCTGGCCGAGGAAGCGGTTGCGCTCCGCGCACTGGTACCTGTGCTGATCGACCCGGCACGCGGTCCGGCGCTGGTCGGCCTCGTCGCCGACGGTTCGGCCGGCGTGCTGACGCAGTGGCCCGCCGGTCCCGGCCGGCACGGCTTCCTGGCGATCGCACCGAGCGGCCGCTCCGACGCCGCCGACGGCATGCGATCGAATCCATCGGGCATCGGCACCGAGCTCCTGCTCCGGGTCGGCGACCGGTGGACCCGGGTCGATGCCTACGGCAACCACTCGGCGCGGGGCCAGAGCCTGCAGCCGATCGCGATCGGCCTCGGCGGTGCCGCGCGTGCCGATTTCGTGCGCCTGCAGTGGACCGACGGTGTGCTCCAGACCGAGATGGCGCTGGCCGGCGGCGAAGTGCATGCGATCGCCGAATACCAGCGCCAGCTGTCCAGCTGCCCGGTGCTGTTCGCCTTCGACGGGGACGGCTTCGAGTTCGTCAGCGATGTGCTCGGGGTCGGCGGCATCGGCTTCCTGTTCGAGCCGGGCCGCTACGCCGAGCCGCGCCCGTGGGAATTCTTCCGTTTCCCCGACGGCACCATGCAGCCCGACGGCGACGTCTATCGGCTGAAGATCGCCGAGCCGATGCAGGAAATCGCCTACATCGACACCGCCCGGCTGAATCTCTACGACCTGGCCGCGGGCTGGAACCTGGTCCTCGACGAGCGGATGCAGACCGGCGAACCGACGGTCAGCGGGGCGCCCCTGTTCTATCGCGACGACGCCGTGCTGGCGCCGGTCCGGGCCCACAACGACCGCGGCGAGAACGTGCTGGCCAGCCTGTCATCGGCCGACTTCGACGCGGCGCCCCCGGGGCCCCGCGATCCCCGCTTCCTCGGTTTGCTCGCCGACGAACACGTGCTGACACTGGAGTTCGGGCGGGTGATCAACCCGGCGGGCACCCGCCCCGTGCTCAAGGCCTTCGGCTGGGTCGAATACCCGTACTCGCAGACCGTGTTCGCCGCCTGGCAGGCCGGCGAAGCCTACCGTGCACCGACCCTGGAAGCCCGTACGGAGCGGGGATGGCAGGTCGTCCACGCGCACTTCGGCTACCCGGCCGGCATGCCGCGCGAGATGGCGCTGCCCCTCGACGCCCTGCCGCCCGGGACCACTGCGCTGCGCCTGCGCTCCAACCTCGAGATCTACTGGGACCAGTTGGGCGTGATCTACGCCGAATATCCGGGCGACGCGCTGTTGGCCGTGCACCGCGTGGCGTCCGAGCGGGCGCGGCTGGCCAAGACCGGCTTCGCCCGGCGCACGACGCTGGCGCAGCGGCGGCCCTGGTACGACTACCAGCGTCGGTCGGCGTTCTGGGACACCGAGTACCCGGAGGGCTACTACACGCGGCTGGGTCCGGTCGATCCGCTGGTCGAGGCGGCCGACGACGCGCTGGCCCTGATCGGGCCGGGTGAGGAGCTGGACCTGGCCTTCGCCGCGCCGCCGCCGGCCGCCGGCGCGCGCCGCGTGGTCGTTCTCGATATCCGCGGCTTCGCCAAGGACATGGACCTCTACACGGACACGGGCGGCCGGGTCGGTCCGCTGCCGTCCACCCCCGGCGTCGGCGATCCGGAGCAGCGCGAGCGACTCCACGCGGAGTTCATGACGCGCTACAAGGGCGGCTTCTGATGACCGCTGCACCGCGCCGCCCGCGTCCGCGCAAGGCCGTCGGTCCGCGCCTGCGCATCCTGCTGGTCGCCGTGCTGATCGCGTTCGCCCTGCTCGGCGTCAATTCCGGCTACCTGGCCTCGGTCACGCTGACCGAGTGGTGGACCGGTTCGACGTTCCAGGGCTACGCCTACCAGGTGATGTTCCTGTTCCACCTCGCGGTCGGCCTGGCGATCATCGTGCCGCTGCTGGTGTTCATGGGCCTCCATGCGGCGCGGGCCTGGAACCGGCCGAACCGCCGCGCCGTCTACGCAGGCCTGGGGCTGATGGGCATCGTGCTGGTGCTTCTGGTCTCCGGCCTGCTGCTGGTCCGCTTCGACTTCTTCCACCTGCGCGACCCGCTGGTCCGCAGCATCGCCTACTGGGCCCACGTGGTCACGCCGCTGCTGGCGATCTGGGCCTTCGTCCTGCATCGCCTCGCCGGACCGCGCATCCGCTGGCGGATGGGGCTGAAGGTCGCTGCGGCCGGCGCGCTGTTCATCGTCGTGATCGTCGTATTGCAGGCGCAGGACCCGCGCCAGTGGAACCGTCCGGGCGAATTCGGCGAAGCCGATTTCACGCCGGCGCTGACGCGTTCGGCGACGGGCCAGTTCATCCCGCCGGATACGCTGATGATGGACGGCTACTGCCAGGGCTGCCACGCCGATACCCATGCGCAGTGGAGCCAGAGCGTCCACAAGTTCGCGTCGTTCAACAACCCGGTCTACCTGTTCGCCGTGCGCAACACGCGCCAGCACTCGATGGAGATCGACGGGACCATGGACGCCGCGCGCTTCTGCGCCGGCTGCCACGACCTCGTGCCGCTCCTGTCGGGCGCCTTCGACGACCCGGACTACGACGATGTCAACGATCCGACCTCGCAGGCGGGCATCACCTGCACCGGCTGCCACGCCATCACCCACGTCAACAGCGTGCGCGGCAACGGCGACTTCACGATCGAGGAGCCGATCCACTACCCCTTCGCGCAGTCCGACAACGCCTTCCTGCGCTGGGTCAACGCGCAGCTGATCAAGGCCAACCCGGGCTTCCACCAGCGGACCTTCCTGAAACCGCTGCACGAGACGCCGGAGTTCTGCGGCAGTTGCCACAAGGTCCACCTGCCGGAACAGCTGAACCAGTACAAGTGGCTGCGCGGCCAGAACCACTACGACTCGTTCCTGCTCAGCGGCGTCTCGGGCCACGGCGTGACCAGCTTCTACTACCCGCCCGAGGGCCAGCCGAACTGCAACGGCTGCCACATGCCGCTGATCGAGTCCGACGACTTCGGCGCCGACCGCAACGACGAGACGGGGCGACTGACGGTGCACGACCACCTCTTTCCGAGCGCCAATACGGCCATCCCCTACCTGCTCGGGCTGGAGCCGTCGACGATCGAGGCCCATCGCGATTTTCTCGACGGATCGGTCCGCGTCGACCTGGTCGCGCTGCGCGCCGACGGCGAGATCGACGGCGAGTTGATCGGTCCGCTGCGCCCGGACGTGCCGGCGCTCGAAGCCGGTCGCAGCTACCTGCTCGAGGCGGTGCTGCGAACGCTGACCCTGGGTCACGTGTTCACCCAGGGCACGGCCGACTCCAACGAAGTCTGGGTCGAGGTCGAGGTGCGCCACGACGGCCGCCTGATCGGCCAGTCGGGCGGTCTCGATCCCGAGCGCCACGGCGTCGACCCGTGGAGCCATTTCGTCAATGTCTACATGCTCGACCGGGACGGGAACCGCATCGACCGACGCAACGCCGAGGACATCTTCACCCCGCTGTACAACCACCAGATCCCGCCGGGCGCGGCCGACGTCGTGCACTATCGGCTCGACGTGCCCGAGGGCCTGGACGGCGAGCTCGAGGTGCGCGTGCGTCTGAACTACCGCAAGTTCGACGCGACCCTCATGGCCCTCGTGCAGGGCGAGGACTTCCGTGCCAACCACCTGCCGATCACGGTGATCGACGAGGACGTGGTGACCTTTCCGGTCGGCGACGGCGAAGGGGCCTCGACCGAGCCGGTCGGCATCCCCGAGTGGCAGCGCTGGAACGACTACGGCATCGCGCTGTTGCGTAAGCCCGACCGGCGCCAGCTGCGCCAGGCCGAGGAGGCGTTCCGGCGCGTCGAAGCGCTCGGCAGCGCCCACGGTCCATTGAACCTGGCCCGGGTCTACCTGGCCGAGGGCCGACTCGACGAGGCCGGCGACGCGCTGGCCCGCGCGGCCGCCCACGAGGAGCCGCCCGTGCCCTGGTCCCTGGCGTGGTTCTCCGGCCGGCTGCTGTTCGAGCGCGGTCGCTTCGCCGACGCGCTGGAGCAGTTCACGGCACTGGCCGAGACCCGCTTCAACGAGGCCCGGCAGCGCGGCTTCGACTTCTCGCGCGACTACCGGCTGCTCAACCAGATCGGCGTGACCTGGCTGGAGGTGGCCGGACAACAGGCGGGCGAGGCCGATCGACGGGCCGCGCTGGAGGAGGCCGGCCGGTGGTTCGACCGGGCCCTGGCCCAGGACCCGGAGAACGCCGAGGCGCACTACAACCTGGCTCGCGTCCACCGCGAACTCGGCAACGCGGCGCGGGCCGGGCGGCACGCTTCGGACTATCAGAAATACCGGGTCGACGACAACGCGCGCGACCGAGCGATCGCCGTCGCCCGGCGGGCGAATCCGGCCGCCGACCACCTGGCCGACCCGGTCGTGGTGCTGGACCTGGATCGACCGGGCCGCGCGTCCTATCCCCTGACCGCCCCCGAAGTCGAACAGCGGCGGGAGACGCTGGATGACTGAACGCGACGATCGGAGCGGCTTCGAGGACGGACTCGCCGAGGAGGGCGATGCCGACGATCGCGTCATCGGCGTCGCGTTCCGGGCGTCGCTGATTGCCCTGCTGGCCGCCCTCACGATCGCGGCCGCGGCCTGGGGGCTCCGCTCGTGGCTCGCCGGCGGCGAGGTCGAGCCGGTCGTCGAACCCGAGCAGGACCTGGGCCGCCTGCTGCGCACCGCACCGGTCCGCGCCGCGCCGCCGGCGGTCTATCGCGACGTCGCCGCCGAAGCCGGCATCGATTTCGTCCATGTCAACGGCGCCACCGGCGACCGCCTGCTTCCCGAGACCATGGGCGGCGGTGTCGCGGTGATCGATTTCGACCTCGACCGCGATCCGGACCTCCTGTTCGTCAACTCCGGCCCGTGGCCCGGGTCGTCCGCCGGCGGCCGGGCGGTCGATACGCTGCGGCTCTACCGGAACGACGGCGGACGCTTCGTCGAGGTCACGGAAGAGACCGGCCTGGCCGGCGCCCACGGCTACGGCATGGGCGCGGCGATCGGCGATGCGGACGGCGACGGGCGGGACGACATCTTCCTGACCACGGTCGGAGCGAATCGGCTGTTCCTGAATCGCGCCGACGGCTTCGTCAACGCCACCGGGTCGGCGGGGGTGGCGGGCAGCGACGCGGCCTGGAGCACCAGCGCCGGATTCTTCGACGCCGATGCGGACGGCGACCTCGACCTGATGGTGCTCAACTACGTCGAGTGGTCGCGCGAGATCGACTTCGAAGTGGACTATCGTCTGACCGGCATCGGTCGCGCCTACGGCCCGCCGAGCAACTTCGCCGGCAGCCAGCCGTACTTCTACCGGAATCTCGGCGCTGGCCGCTTCGAAGAGGTCGGCCTCGAGGCGGGGCTGCACGTGACCAATCCGGCCACCGGCGAGGCGGTCGGCAAGGGCCTGGCGCTGATGCCGGCCGATCTCGACCGCGACGGCGACCTCGACGTGATGGTGGCCAACGACACGGTGCGCAATTTCGCCTACCTGAACAAGGGCGACGGTACCTTCGAGGAAGCCGGCACGCTGCTCGGCCTGGGCTTCGACCGCAACGGCCTGGCCACCGGTGCGATGGGCATCGACGCGGAGTTCATCGACGACCAGGCGCTGGCGATCGGGATCGGCAATTTCGCCAACGAAATGAGCTCGTTGTACGTCAGCCGCGACGGGGTCTCCTTCGCCGACGAGGCGATCGGTCGAGGGATCGGCGCGCCGTCGCGCGCGGCGCTGACCTTCGGCCTGTTCTTCATCGACTACGACCTCGACGGGCGGCTGGATTTCCTCCAGGTCAACGGCCACGTCGAGAACGAGATCAACCGGGTCCAGGCCTCGCAACGCTATGCCCAGCCGGCCCAGTTGTTCTGGAACTGCGGGCCCGACTGCGCGCCGCCCTTCGTGCTGGTGCCCAGTGAGGCCACCGGCGACCTGGCGCGGCCCGTGGTCGGTAGGGGCGCGATCTACCTCGATTTCGACGGCGACGGGCAACTCGAGGTCGTCGTCACCCAGATCGCCGGGCCGCCGATGCTGCTCGACCGCGGATCGTCCGAGCGAGCGCCCGACCCATCGAAGGCCGGCGCGCGCTGGCTGCGCGTTGCGCTCGACGGCCCGCCGGGCAACCCGCGCGGCATCGGTGCACGCATCGAGATCGAAGCCGGCGGCCGGCGCCAGGTCCGCGCCATCATGCCGACCCGCAGCTACCTGTCCCAGGTCGAGCCCGTCGCCACCTTCGGCCTCGGCGACATCGGTCGCGTCGACCGGGTCACCGTGACCTGGCCCGACGGCACGACGAGCGAGCGGACCGGCGTCCCCGCCGACCGGGAACTGCGCATCGCCATCGACTGACGGGCCGGCGGGTCGGCCGTGAACCTTTCGGGCGGCCGCGACGTCGTCTGTACAGGAGCCGCCGCAAGGACCGTCATGCGACAAGCCGAACACGATCTGCTGGTGCTCGACGCCCGGGCCGGACGGCGCGCCGCCATGGACGCCCTGGTCGCCCACCATCACCTGGACCTGGTCCGCTACGCCACGAGCCTGTGCGGCGACCTCGCCCTGGCGCGCGATGCGGTGCAGGACGCCTGGCTGACCGTGACCCGCCGCCTGCGCCGGCTCGACGACCCGCGCGCCTTCCGCAGCTGGATCTATCACGCGACGCGCTGGCGGACGCTGGACCTGGTCCGGCGGCGCCAACGCCGGGCCGAATCCTCGATCGACGACGTCGAGCCGGCGGCCCTGACCGCGCCGGACGGTCTTCGCGATCGATCGCTGGCGATCGACGCAGCGCTCGAGGCGCTTCCGACGGTCGAGCGCGAAACGCTCCAGCTGTTCTACCGCCGTGGTCTTGCGATGCGCGAGATCGCTCACGTACACAACGTGCCCCTCGGCACGGTCAAATCGCGCCTGCACCGGGCGCGGATACAACTGCAGGACGTCATCGAAGGAGATGCGAAATGAACATCGACAGGAAGATTGCGGAAGAACTCGAACGCCGGGACAAGGATCTCGGTGACGTGACCCTGGCCGAACGCAGCCTGTTCGGCGCCATGTACCGGGTGTTCACCGGCGGCTGGAGGGCATGGGCGGCCTACGGAATGGTCCTGACCCTGGTGATGACGGCCATCTCGTTCTGGTGCGGCTACCACTTCTTCGTCGCCGAAAGCGTCGACGACCGGGTGTTCTGGGGCCTGATCGCGGTGGTGACGCTCAACGGCGTGGGCATGCTGAAGATCTGGTTCTTCCTCGAGATGAACCTGGAGCGCGACCGCAGCTGGACCGCCCGCGAGTTGAAGCGGCTGGAGATCGCGCTGACCCGCGATCGCGCGGCCGGCACCGAGTGATTCAGACTGCGGCGCGCACCGCGTCGCAGACCCGGTCCTGGTCGTCCTCGGCCAGGCCCGGGAACAGGGGGAGGGCCAGGCCACGATGACCGATCGTCTCGGTCTGGTGCAGGGAATGGCGAAGCGAGGAGCGGTCGTAGGGCGGGAAACGGTGCGCCGGTTCGAAGTAGATCCCGGCTTCGATCCCCCGCTTGGCCAACGCGGCCCGCACGCGGTCGCGCGTGGCCCGGTCGCTGACCCGTAGCGGAAACGTGAACCAGCTGATCGTGTCGCCATCGGCAGCCGGCGCCGGCAGCTCCAGCCCCTCGTGATCGCCCAGCCGCTCGATGTAGCGCTCGGCAATCCGGGCACGCTCGGTCAGGGATGCGTCCAGGCGTCGGACCTGAACCCGGCCCACCGCGGCCTGCAGCTCGGACAGGCGCGCGCTGAGCCCGGCCCGGCACGGGTGGCGGGTTCCGGTGACCGGGTCCAGGCCCTGGTTGCGCAACTGGCGGCAGCGGGTTTGCAGTTCCGCGTCGTTCACGGTGATCATGCCGCCTTCGCCGGTCGCGATCGGCTTGTTGGGGTAGAAGCCGAAGGTCCCCGCATCGCCCAGGCCGCCGACGGGCCGTCCCTGCCAGCGCGCGCCGATCGCCTCGCAGGCATCCTCGACGATCGCGATCTGCCGGCCCTCGACCCGTGATCGAATCGCGTCCATCGGCGCCGGCCTGCCGAACAGGTGGACCACCAGGATCGCCCGGGTGCGCTCGGTGATCGCGGCCTCGATCTGCGCAGGATCGATGTTGCTCGTCGACGGATCGATATCGACCAGCACGGGCTGTGCACCGCATCGCACGATGGCGTTGAGCGTTCCGATGAACGTGTAGCTGACCGTGATCACTTCGTCGCCGGCGCCGATGCCGAGCGCCTCCAGGGCGATCTGCAGCGCGCTGGTGCCTGAATTGACGCCGATGCCGAAGCGTGTGCCGGCCAGCGCCGCGAGGTCGGCTTCGAAGCCGGTCAGCGCCTCGCCGCGGCTCAGCACGTCCGATTCGAGCACGCGCCGGAGCGCCTCGGCCTCGTCTTCGCCGACCCGTGGACGTGCCAGCGGAATGCGCGCCTCGCTCACGGGCGAAACGCGGGCGGGTCGCCCTCGACGAGCTCGGCGGCGCGCTTGATGCGCAACCGCTCGTCGATCGGGGTCTCGGCCAGCACCCGGGCGATGGTCTCGCCGGCGGTGCCGTCGCCGTAGGGGTTGGTCATGCCGTCCAGCGATGCACGGAAGGCGGGATCCAGCGCGGCAGCGATCGCGCTGCGGATCGCGTCGGCTTCGCCGGCACAGTCGATGATGTTGGCGGCGCGCTCGCGCTTGTCCTGGCGGATGCCGACATTGACGCAGGGCAGGGCGAGCGACGGCGATTCCATGATGCCGCTGGACGAATTGCCGACCAGCGCGGCGGCGTTCTTCAGCAGCGCCCAGTAGTCCAGGTGGGCCAGGTTGGTGAAGTAGCGGGCACGCGGATGGTCGCTGCAGAAGGCCCGGATCGCGTCGAGGATCTTCGCGTGTCCCGTGTCGGCGTTCGGGTGGCAGAACACGATGGGTCGGTCGACCCGGCGGTCAGCCGAGCCGAGCGCGTCGAAGAGCGCGCGCGCGTCGGCGACGGGATCGTCGGCCAGGGTCACCGGGTGGACCGCCACGACCAGCGGCGCCGGGTCGAGGTCCATGTCGAGGCGGCGCGCCAGGTCCGAGCGGTCCGGCAGCTCGCTGCGCACCAGGTGATCCAGCGACGGCGCCCCGGTCCGGTGCACGCGCCACGCGGCTTCGCCCATTGCAAGCACGCGGCGGCGCGCGGCGGTCGTCGGCACGAAGTGCAGGTGGGCCATCTTGGTCAGCGCGTTGCGCACCGCATCGTCGATCGCACCCTCGCTGACGTCGCCGCCCTCGATATGGGCGATCGGGATGCGCAGGGCCAGCGCGACCGAGGCCGGCGCAAGCATCTCGTAGCGGTCGGCGATCAGCAGCAGCAGGTCGGGACGCAGGCGTCCGAGTTCGTCGGCCAGCGACAGGGTGGCCAGGCCGATCGACTTCGCCATCCCGACGTCGCTGTCGGAGTCGAGCAGGCACTCCGGCGCAGCCTCGACCTCGAAGCCGTCCTCGGCGAAGGCCGAGACGGTCTCGCCGAATCCCGGTGCAAGGTGGGCGCCGGTGGCGATGATCCGCAGGTCGATTTCGGGCCGGTCCCGCAGCGCGCGCAGGACCCAGTACAGGTGGCCGTAGTCGGCGCGCGAGGTGCTGACCACCGCGATGCGGCGCGGTGTCGGGCGGTCGGGGCGATCTGCAGCGTCGGTCACGGTCGGGTTCCAGCGTCCACGGGCGGGCGGTGTCGAACTCGATTGTCCGGTATCCTGACCGGCTTCTGGTGAACGATTCCGCTTCGCACGTTTAGGCCCATGCATCTTCTTCCACGCAGTCCGGTTCCGGCGCTCTTCGCCGCACTCACGGTCGCCGCAGCGGCAACCGCCGCGCCGGCAAACGCATCGTCCGCGTGGTTCGCCGACGTCACGGCCGAGGCCGGGCTGGACTTCGAATACGTCAACGGCGCCGAAGGCCGGTTCTGGTTTCCCGAGATCATGGGCGGCGGCGCGGCGCTGCTCGACTACGACGGCGACGGGCGCCTCGACCTCTACCTGGTCCAGGGCGGCCGCTTCGGCCCGGAAGCGACACCGGCCGATCGTTCCCACGGCGACCGCCTCTACCGCAACGTGACCGAGCCCGGCGGCCCGATCCGCCTCGCCGACGTCACCGGCGAGGCCGGCATCGACGCGCGCGGCTACGGCCAGGGAGTGGCGGCGGCGGACTACGACGGCGACGGCGACACGGACCTGTACGTCCTCAACGTCGGCCCCAACCAGCTCTGGCGCAACAACGGCGACGGCACCTTCTCGGACGTCACCGAAACGGCGGGCGTCGGCGACCCGCGCTGGAGCGTCAGCGCGAGCTTCGCCGACGTCACCGGGGACGGGCGCCTGGACCTGCTGGTCGTCAACTACGTCGACTGGTCCTTCGAGGGCCATCGCGACTGCCGGGCGGCCGGCAGCAGCCGGCTCGACTACTGCTCGCCCTCGGCCTATCCGCCGGCGCCGGATGCGCTGTTCGTGAACCTCGGCGACGGCACGTTTCGCGATGCCTCCGATGCGGTCGGCCTGAGCGGGGCCGCGCAGCCCGGACTGGGCGCGGTCGCCGCCGATTTCGACGACAACGGCCGGGTCGACCTGTACGTTGCCAACGACGGCACGCCGAACCAGTACTGGCTCAATCCGGGCGACGGACGTTGGGTCGACGAGGCGTTCCTGGCCGGGAACGCGGTCAACGCCTCGGGCGCCGCCGAAGCGGGCATGGGCGTGGACGCCGGAGATCATGACCGCGACGGCGATCTCGACCTGTTCGTCACCCACCTGGTCCGGGAGACCAACACCCTGTACCGCAACGACGGGCAGGGCTGGTTCACGGACGCCACGGCGAGCAGCGGCCTCGGCCCGCCGAGCCTGCCGAAGACCGGGTTCGGTACGGCCTTCGTCGACTTCGACCGCGACGGGCGTCTGGACCTCTTCGTGGCCAACGGCGGCGTGGTGAGCGACGGTGAGGATGACGGTCCGCCGGTCGAAGGCGACCGTTCCTGGCCGTACCACCAGACCGACCAGTTGTTCGCCGGCGGGGACGACCGCTTCCGCGATGCCACGGCCGGCGCCGGTCCGGCGCTGCAGGTCGAACGGACCGGGCGAGGCGCGGCCTTCGGTGATCTCGACAACGACGGTCGCGTCGATGTGGTCGTCGCCAACAATCGCGGTGCCGCGCAGCTGCTGCACAACGTGACCGATGCGGGCCCGCGCTGGATCGGCGTCGACCTGCGCGATGCCGACGGCGGTCGCGATGCGCTGCCGGCCAGCGTTCGGGTCATCTCGCCGGACGGGCTCACCCTCGCGGCCCGGGCTCGAAGCGACGGATCCTACGCCTCGGCCAACGATCCGCGGGCCGTGCTCGCCCTTGGAGAGCATGCCGGGCCGGTCGAGCTCGAAGTGCGCTGGCCCGACGGCCAGCGGGAACGCTTCGCCGGTCTCGAGGTCGATGTCTACCATGAACTCGTGCGGGGCCAGGGTGCCCCGCCTCCATCCGCAGAAGAGTGACCCCATGAAACGAACCTTCGATGTCCTGCCGGCCCTGCTGGCCGGCGTTCTCGCCTTCGTCATCGCATCCGGTGCCGCAGCGCAGGACGATCGGCTGCCCGAGGTGCCGGCCCCCGACCTGAGCGATGCCGCCGGACCTGTGCGCGACGCCCTGACCGAGGCGCGCAACGCGATGGCCGACCTGCTCGACAACACCGACGAGCCGATCACCCGGGCCAATGCCTGGCTGGCCCTTGGCGATGCCTATTTCGCCCACGACTACCTGCCCCAGGCCGGTGCGGCGTGGCGAGAGGTTGAGGCGCTGCAGCCGGGCCGGTCGGACCTGGCCTATCGGCTCGGGGTGCTGGCCACGCTGGAAGGCGACTCCGAGCGGGCCGTGGCGCGCTTCAGCGAGGCGCTGGACCAGGCCTTCCCCGACGTCCTGGTGCCTGCCCGGATTCGCCGCGGTCGGGCCTTGCTGGAGCAGGGCGACGTGCTCGCCGCCCAGGCCGATTTCGAGGCCGCGCTGCGGCTGGCGCCCGAGGCTCCGGCCGCGCTGGGCGGTCTCGGCCGGGCCGCGCTGGTCGACGGACGGGCCGAGGACGCGGTTGAGTTGCTGAGCCGCTCGCTGGCGATCGATCCGGCCGGCACACGCCTGTACTTTTCCCTGGGCCAGGCGCTTCGCGACCTCGGCCGCGTCGACGAAGCGCGCGTCGCGCTCGATCGCGCCGGCGAGGGCGAACCGACGATCGACGACCCCATCATGCTGCGAATCCAGCAGTTGTCGCGCAGCCCGCAGTTCTATCTCGAGGCCGGTCTCGCGCAGGCCGATCGCGGCGACTTCGACGCCGCGGTCCAGATGCTCAGCCGCGGCGTTTCCCTGGCCCCCGAAAACCCGGACGTGGTCGCCGCCTACGGCAAGGTCCTGGCGCGTGCCGGTCAGTACGAACTGGCCCGGAACGCGCTGCGCCAGCTCCGTGAACTCGGCCGCATGAGCGCCGAGGACTGGGTCGTGCTCGGCCAGGTCGAGGCGCTGACGGGCTCGATCGAGCAGGCCCTGGGCGCCTACGCCGGTGCCCTGACCCTGGAGCCGGCCATGCCCGAGGCGCTGGAAGGACGTGCCCGGATCTGGCTCCACCAGGGCGAATTCGACCGCGCCGCCGGCCAGTTCGCCGAATTGGCCGAGCAGGCGGAGGCGCCGGCGAAACGCGCCCGCATGCTGTACTGGCAGGGCATGACCCGCCTGGCGAGCGGAGACTGCGAAGCCGCTCGTCCGCACTTCCAGGCGGCCTTCGACGCGACGACCCCCCGCGATGCCGCGCTGCTGTCCGCGCTGGCCCGCATGAGGGCGAGCTGCCTGGACGTCGACGCGGACGCCCTCGACGAGGCCCTGGAATGGAGCGAGCGGATCTACGACGCCCGCCCGGGCCTGGCGTCCTCGGAGACCCTGGCCATGGTCCACGCCGCGCTGGGACGGTTCACCGATGCGGTCGACCTGCAGGCCGCGGCCATTTTCGAGGCGCTCAAGGCCGGCGAGCTGGAGCGGCGGTCCGACCTGCAGGCCAATCTGGCCCGCTACGAGGCCGAGCAGACCGCCGAGCGGCCGTTCGCGCCGGACGACCCGCGCTTCCGACTCGACTGATCGAGGCACCTGAAACGAAACGCGGCCGGGGAGGCCCGGCCGCGTGTCTTCGAGATCTCCGTTTCCGGGGTCAGCTCGTGCCGCGCCGCCTCAGGCCGAGCCAGCCGAGCAGGCCCATCACGCCGCCGAGCAGCATCAGTCCCCAGCGTCCCAGGGTGGGAATCGCGATCGCTTCCCCGGCGCTGCCCTGGAGGTTCACCGTGTCCGGTGAGCTCGGCGCATTGCTCAGGATGTCGAAGCTGGAGGCGTAGGCGCCGCTTGCGACCGGGTCGAAGCCGACCTGGAGATCGCAGCTGGCCGACGGGCTCAGCGTGAACGGCGGGTTCGAGCACAGGGTCGCGCCGCGCGTGCCGAAGGTCAGCGAGAACGGCGGTGCTGGATCGGTGATGGACGAGATGTCCAGCGGGACCGTGCCGGTGTTGGTCAAGGTGACCAGGGCCGTGCCGCCGACGCCCAGCGAGATCGTGCCGAAGTCGACGTCGTTGGTACTCAGGCCGACCGTCGGCGTACCGACGCCGGTTCCGGATAGATCGATCGGGTCCGGCGAGGTGCTGCCGTCACTGGTCACGTCCAGCGTCTGGGTCGCCGGGCCGACCACGGCCGGCGTGAAGGTGTAGTCGACCGTGCAGGTCGCGGTCGGCGCCAGCGTGAACGGCGGGGCGCCGCAGCTGCCGCCGGCAGCCGCGAACGGGGCCGCCGCCGCCTCGATCGCGCTGACTACCACGTCGACCACGCCGATGTTCTCCAGGGTCGCCGATTGCGGCGCACTGGTCGATCCCACCGTGACGTTGCCGAACTCGACCGGAGCGGGCGTGATGTCCAGCTCCCCGAGCGCGCCTTCACCGGTCAGCAGGAAGGTATCGGGGCCGTCGCCGTCGTTGGTCGTCAGCGTGATGTTCAGGCTGTCGACGCCCACGGCGATCGGCGTGAAGGTGAAGTCGAGCGTGCAGCTTTCGCCATCCGCGAGGCTGAATGGCGCTCCACCGCAGGTACCGCCCGCGGCGGCGAACGAGCCGCCTGCGGCGCTTACTGCGCTGACGTCGAGCTGGCCGCCGGTGTTCGAGATCGTCACCGACTGCGGGGCGCTGGTCTCGCCGACCTTCTGGACCCCGAAGTCGAGCGGGTCCGGCGCGATCGCGATGTTCGGTGGCAGTTCGCCCTCGACCGCGCCCATGTCCGGTGCGGCACCGACAACGCGCGGGAAGCCGGCGCCGCGCTGGTCGAAGTCCGGCGGCGATGCGAAGGCCGGATTGGCGGCATCGATGACCGGGCTGGCCGGGTCCGGACGCTGGGTCTCCGTCGGGCCGCCGTTGTCCTGCAGCGGACCGAGCTGGGGATCGATTCCGGTGAGCGTGTTGTTGCCGACGATCGTCGCCTGGCTGTCGTCCTCGATCAGCGAGGAGTCCGCGTAGGCGAAGCCGCTGATGTCGTAGCCGTTGTCGGCGACGATCGAGTTGCGAAGGTCGGCGGTCGCGTACCCGTTCATCCGGATGCCGCCGACCCCGTTTCCTCCGCGCGGGCCGGTCGACGTGTTGCTTGCGATCGTGGCGAAGGTGGCGTCGAGCCGCATCGAGGAAATCCCGCGGTTGATGTAGTAGCCCGTGCCGTAGAGATCGATGGCGCCGCCGCTGTCGGAAGCGCTGTTGCCGCTGACCGTGCTGTTGAGCAGAAGCAGGCCCCGCGTTCCGCGCCCTGCGGCAGCGATGCCGCCGCCGAATCGCGCGTCGTTGCCGCTGATGGTCGAATGCTCGACCGTGACTTCGCTCAGCAACGAGTAGTAACTGCCGCGTTGACGGTCGCGCTCCCGCTCGGCGGTTCCGCGCCTGCCGCCCGAGCGGACCAGGCCGCGACTCGGGTCGCCGTTGCGAACGGGTCCTCCGAACACGTCGCGGGTGAAGGCGGCGACCCCGCCGCCGCCGTTGTCTGCGGAGTTGCCGCTGATCGTGGTGTCGCGGAGGGTCAGCGAACCGTAGGGGCTGCCGTAGATGCCTTCTTCGTTGAACAGGGCCAGCCCGCCACCGAAGCCGTAGGTCGCGCCGCCTCGCTCGCGAACCGGGTTCCCGGCGGTCGCCGTGTTGGCGCTGATCGTGCTGTCTTCGAACAGCACCGTCGACCCGTAGGATTCGAAGATGACCAGCGCCCCCGCGCCGACCGTCGCCGAGTTGCCGCTGATGGTGGTATCCCGCACCGTCAGACTGCCCAGCCCGTAGTCGTTGGAGAACAGCAAGCCGCCGCCGGCGCCGTTGGCGGCGCCTCCGCGAAGCGGCGGGCCCTGCGCCTGCACCTGGTTGTCGAGGATCTGGCTGTCGCTGATCAGGATCGCGTTGATGTCTTCTTCGCCGTACAGGAACAGGCCGCCGCCGGCTCGCCGCGCGGTGTTGTCCTGCACGGTGGAGTTGGAAATGGTAAGGGTGCCGAGCACTGCGGCTCCATCGCTCTGGCTGCTCAACGCATCGGCGTACAACGACAGCCCGCCGCCGGTCGTCGCCGAGTTCGACGCGATGGTGGTGTTGGAGATGGTCAGGGTGCCGCCGTAGTTGCCCCGGTCGATCGAGATGCCGCCGCCGAAGCCGGTTCCGCCGTAGTAGACCCCGCCGAAGGCGCCGGCCGTGTTGCCGGTAATCGTCGACAGATCGATCTGGAGCAGGTCGTCGCCGTAGGTGCCGTTGAACAGCACGCCGCCGCCGTCGTATTTCGCCTGGTTGTTCGATACGGTGGTGCCGGTGATGACCAGTTCGCCGCCGAACTGCGCCACGCCGCCGCCGTTGCCGCCGCCGTACCCGCCGCCCCGATGCGCGTCTCGGTTGAGGTAGTAGGGCGCGTAGGCCTGATTGCCGGTAATCACGGAATCGGCAATGGTCAGCCGGCTCGATGCCAGGCTGTGGATGGCTCCGCCGTCTTCGTTGTAGGCAAAGCCTTCGGTCAGTGTCAGCCCCGAGATCGTCACTTCGGAGGCCGAGGGGGCGATATCGAAGATGCGCGAATCGTCGTTGCCGCTGATCGTCAGGTTCGGCGCGCCCGGACCGTTGATCTGGAGATCGTCGGTGATGTCGATCTCGCCCGTCGTCAGCGTGATCGTGCTGCCGCTGAGGCCGGGATCGAAATCGATGGAGTCCGGGCCGGGTGCCGCATTGGCATCGAGCACGGCCTGGCGCAGCGTGCCGGGACCGCTGTCGCCGCCGTCGGTGACCGTGAAGCCGCCGAGCAGTCCGGTGAATTCCGCCCGTGCGGCGTCGCCGAAGATCGGCGCGCGGGAGGCGAGGACGGTCGACCGCTCGAGCGTCCAGTCGCCACCGCGGTCCGCATCGCCGGTCGGGTCGTCCGAGGCCCAGACCGGAACGCCGGTCAGCCGGCCCAGGATTTCGATGAACTCGCTGCCGGAGGCGCCCGAGGCCACGTCGCAGCCGTACAGCACGATGCCGCCGCGGCCGTCGCCGAACCAGGTCTCGAGGCGAGCGGCGTAGCGGGCCAGGTCACGCCCGGTCACCGCGCCGCCGGCAAAACGGAGTTCGCCCGGCGCACCGTGCGTGACCAGGTGCAATTCACGGGTGCCGGGGTGGGCGGCCACAAGAGCCGTCAGGGCACCGAGCGGGTCGGCGTCGCCGGGAAGCCGAATGACCCGAGCGCCGGACGGCAGCCCGGCCAACAGCGCATCACCTTCAGCCACACCCGCGTCGACAACGACCAGTGCAGCCCGGTGCAGTCCGGCATCGCTGACGGTTGCGGTCGCCGTTGCGCCCTCGTCGAGAGCCAGCGCGGGCAGTGCCGGCAGGCCGCCGGCGGCCAGGCCGAGAGAGGCCCAGGCCGTGGGACGGCGCAGGGTCGAGAGGGCCTCACGCACGGCGGCGTGCAGGCGGGACGGACGTATCGCTCCGGACATCGTTGGGTTCTCCCTCGAGTTGGCGCCAACGAATGACGGATACGATCCATCTCTCGTCGTCACGCTGGTTATTTGATGCGTGTCACAACTTCCCCGGGTGGATAATAGGCCGATCGTCTCCACGAATCAATGCATCCGATGAAGCTACCCGCCGAGTTCCTGCAGCTGCCGCTGCGTTTCGATGCCGCGCGCCTCCAGGCCGAGATCGACGCGGTGCCCGCGTCGGCGTGGCGCCCCCATCCGCAGGGCTTCGTCGACAACGACGCGCTGCTGCTGGTCACCGCCGGCGGCGGACAGAACGACGACCTGGCCGGCACCATGGCGCCGACGCCGGTGCTCGATCGGTGCCCGTACCTGCAACAGGTCATGGCGTCTTTCGCGACCGTGATCGGCCGCTCGCGCCTGATGCGGATCGGCGGCGCCGCCGAGGCCAAGCCGCATTTCGACGAGAACTATTACTGGCACCAGCGGATGCGGGTCCACGTGCCGATCCGTACCTCGCCGGGCGTGCGCTTCCACTGCGGCGACCGGTCGGTTCACATGCAGGCCGGCGAGTGCTGGGTCTTCGATACCTGGAAGATCCACAAGGTGACCAATCCGGACAGCGCGCCGCGCGTCCACCTGGTCTGCGACACGGTCGGCTCGGGACCGTTCTGGGACCTGCTCGCCAGGTCGAGTGATCCATACGAGCCGCGCGCCGGATTCCGGCCCACGGAGATTCCCTATGCCGCCGGCGAATCGCCGAGGCTGCATTTCGAAACGACCAACGCGCCGGAGGTCATGTCGCCCTGGGAGCAGGAAAGCCTGATCGCCGCCATGCTCGACGATCTCCGCGCGGCGGATCCGCCGGCCGAGGTCGAACGCCAGCTCCAGGCCGTGCTCGAGCGCTTCCGGTTCCAATGGCGCGGTCTCTGGGCCCGCTATGGCGCCGGAGCGGAAGGGTACGGAGCCTATCGACGTGCGCTGGATGGGCTGCGGGAACGTCTCGATCCCTTTGCTGGCCAGCTGCAGTTTCCGAACGGAGCGGACGTCTTCGGTGTGCTCGACAAGGTGCTGATCGGGAGCGCGATGACCCCCCCGGCACCGGCGACGTCCGCGAACGATCGGCAGGCTCGTCCGGGCGTGCGCATGGGGCGGCCGGTGGTCATCGCCGCGGCGCCCCGGTCCGGCAGCACGCTGCTGTTCGAGACGATGGCCCGGTCGCCGGTCGCGGTCACGGTCGGCGGCGAAAGCCACGGAGTGATCGAGGGCGTGCCGGCACTGGATCCGGCCGGGCGGGGCTTTGCGTCGAACGCGCTGTCGGCGGAGGACGCGGACCGCGCCACGATCGAGACCCTGCGCCAGCGGTTCGTGCAGGCGGTGCGCGCGCACGAGGGCGAACAGGGGCTGGCCGCGAAGGGACCCGAAGTGCGGTTGCTCGAGAAGACCCCCAAGAATGCCCTCCGTCTGCCGTTTCTCAGGCAGGTCTTTCCCGGTATGCAGCTGGTCTACCTGGTCCGGCACCCGCGCGAGAACATCAGCAGCATCATCGACGCGTGGCGATCGGGTCGCTTCGTGACCTACCCACGGCTGCCAGGCTGGAACGGGCCGCCGTGGTCGTTGCTGTTGATTCCCGGCTGGCGGGACCTGCCGGCCGACGACGTCGCGACGATTGCTGCGCGCCAATGGCAGGCCGCGCACGAGGCGATTCTCGATGCGCTCGACGCCGCTGCGTTCCACCGGGTCGTGCCGGTTCGCTACGAGACATTGATCGACGATCCGCGCGGTACGCTGGAGTTCCTCTGTTCGCAACTGGACCTGGCGCCGCCGCGCGTCGACGGCGAGCTGCCGCTGTCGCGCCATACGCTGACCCGGCCCGATCCCGACAAGTGGAAGCGGAATGCAGAAGCGCTCGAGCGGGTGCTGCCGATGGTCGAGACGACCTGGCAGCGCATCCAGCGCCGACTGGAGGCCGCCGACTGATCAGCCGGCCAGCCGCCAGCCCATCCAGATCAGGGAGAACGCCACCAGGAACAGCAGCCCGGCCCAGGACAGCCCCCGGAGCGCCGGTCCCGGGCGGGCGTGCTCGGGCGTCCACCGGCCGGTCAGCAACCGCAGGTTGAGCCAGGCCACGACCGGGGCGGCGAGGAAGGACACGGTGGTGATGAAGTCGATCAACGAAGTGAACTGCGCGCCGAACAGGGCGATGACGCCGAGTGCGCCGGCCACGATCAGCGCCAGGCCCGACAGGTACAGGGCGCGGTGCCGGGCCGGATCCGGTCGCTCCCGGGCGTCGCCCGTGGCCGCTGCCTGTTCGATGAGAGCGCGCAGCACGCGCGGAAAGGCGTCGATGACGGTCAGCGTGGTCGACAGCATCGTGGCCAGCGCGGCGGCGGCGATCAAGGGGCGCGACCAGTCGCCCAGGCTGCGGGCGTAGAGGTCGACGAACTGTCCGGCGAAGGCCACGGCCCCGCCGGCGAATTCCGACCCGGTGCCGTACATGGTCAGCGCGCCGAGCAGCAGGAAGGCCAGCGCCAGCAGCGTGGCCCCGGCGTAGCCGATGTGGAAGTCGACGGCGGCCTCGCGGAGGCTCGGACGGTGCCCCGTCTGCCGCGCCCGTTCGACGGTCCACAGCGAATGCCATGCCGCCGCGTCGAGCGGGATGGGCATCCAGCCCAGCAGGGCGAGCACGAAGCCCAGCGTCGCACCGGTGCGTAGGCGGTCGTCGGTCAGGCTCGCGGCGAGACGCTCGAAACCGGCGCCGTCGGCGACGGCGCCGAGCGCCAGCACGACCGCGGTCAGGGTGATCAGGGCCAGGCCGGCCATGATGATCTTCATGATCCGGTCGAGAGCGCGGTAGTGGCCGAACACCAGCAGTGCCGTGCATGCAGTCAACACCAACGCCGAGAGAGCGGTCGGCGACAGGTCGAGGCCGAACAGCAGGCCGGTCAGGCCGGCCGTCACCAGCGTGACCGCGGCGCTGACGATGAACATGGTGCTGACCGTGATCAGCGCGAACAGCCCCAGCGCCCATCGCCCCATGCGTCGATAGCCGGCCACCAGGCTCTCCCCGGTCGCCGCGGCGTAGCGCGGCCCGTACTCGAGGAACGGGAACTTCAGGACGCAGCCGATGACGACCAGCACGGCCAGGGCCAGGCCGTACTCGGCCCCGGCTCGGGTCGACTGGACCAGGTGCGACACGCCGACCGCCGCGCCGGCCATCAGCAGGCCCGGGCCGATCGCGGCGCGGAGGGTGGAGGCGGTGCGGGGTGCAGTCATCGGAATCGGTCGCTCGGGAAAGCGCGTACCTTGCCCGAAGTCGGCCCCGGTGCGCAAACGCTGCGTGCCGACTGCGAGGATCTTCGATGCACAGGGTGTGGATTCGTCGTCGGGGCGACGGTGACCCGCGGCATCGCCGATTCGGGTACGCTCTTGAATCGAACGGGGGAAGCCTTGTGCCGCTTGCATTCGCGCGGAGCCTGTTCATATCATACGAGGGCGATTCCGAGCCGCTGCCCGTTTCCGGCCGGAGCCCTACATAAATAACGACCGACAAGCTCAAGCTTCGGGGAGAAAATCTGATGAAGTATCGTCTGATCCCGGCGTTCGCGCTGGCGCTGACCATCCTTGCGGGTTGCGGCGGCAGTTCGAGCACCGACCGCTCGGTGCCGACCCAGCCGGCGACCAATCCGGACGGCGGCCTGACCACCGACACCCTGACGGCCGTCTACGATCCGTCCAATGGTCTCCTGCCCTTTCCCATCAACCTGCTGTTCCTGGGGACGACGGACCTGACCCTGAACATTCCGGTTGCCGATCCGACCGACTTCGGCGATCCGACCGTGGCGCTGAACGCGCTGGACGGATTCAGCACGGTCACCCCCTGGAGCTTCTCGTTCTCCGACCAGATCAACGCGTCGACCGTCGTCCCCGGCTCGACCGTTCGCATGTTCGAGGTGCAGCTCGTGCAGGGCAGCATCGCGGTCCAGCAGGTCAACCGGGAGCTGACCCCCGGCGTCGAGTACGTCACCTCGGTCACGTCGAACGGACCGGACGGCGCCTCGATCGCCATCGTGCCGCTGGTGCCGCTGCAGGAGCTGACGGCCTACATGGCGATCGTCACCAACGGTGTCGAGGACCCGGCCGGCAATATCGCCACGCCCTCGCAGACCTACTTCCTCTCCAAGCGGACCGATCCCCTCGTGACCGCGGGCGGCGTGAGCACGGAGCCGCTGCTCGACAACGCCACGGCTCAGGCCCTCGAGCCGCTTCGGCAGCTGACCAACTCCCGTGAGTTCGCCGCGTCCGCGTTCGCGGGCATCGCGCGCGAAGACATCGTGCTGTCCTGGACGGCGACGACCCAGTCGATCACCCCGGTGCTCAGCGTGGTCCGTTCGACGCTGTCGCCGACCTCGGCCCAGGTTGCACCGACCGGCCTGACCACGGCCGACGTGCTCCCGCCGGGTGCGTCGCCGGGCATCGCCGACGTGCTGATCGGCGTCGTCGAGCTGCCGTACTTCCTCGGCGTGCCGTCGGCCGAGAACCCGACCGCGCCCCTGAACCAGTTCTGGGAAGCCGCGCCGGGCAACTACATCCCGCCCTTCGATTCGCTGGGTCTCGACCCGACCTCGACCAACATCACGGTCGCGAACCCGATTCCGGTCGAACGCGCCCGCCAGGTCGCGCCGATCCTGGTGACCGTGCCGAACGAGTTCTCCGGCCAGGTCAAGCCGGCCGGCGGCTGGCCGGTGGTGATCTTCCAGCACGGCATCACGGGCAATCGCTCGCAGGCGCTGGCGATCGCGGACACCATGGCCTCGATCGGTTTCGCGGTGGTCTCGATGGACCTGCCGCTGCACGGCATCACCCAGACCGACCCCACGGACCCGAGCCAGCCGCTGGCTGCGCTGTACATCGGCAACACGCCGTTCGCGGCGATTCCGGGGGCGACCGAGCGCACCTTCGATCTCGACCTGCAGGACAACGCGACCGGCGCACCCGGTCCGGACGGCAACATCGACGGCTCCGGTGCGTACTTCATCAACCTGCAGAGCCTGCTGACCGCGCGGGACAACAACCGCCAGGCGCAGGTCGACCTGTCGACGCTGGCGTTGAACATCCCGAACATCGACGTCGACGGAGATTCGCTGCCGGACTTCGACGGCTCGAACATCAACTTCACGGGCCTGTCCCTGGGCTCGATCGTCGGCACCGCGTTCCTCGGCGTCGAGCCGACCGTCAACAACGCGGTCCTCTCGGTTCCGGGTGGCGGTATCGCCAACCTGCTCGCCGGTTCGCAGACCTTCGGCCCGGTGATCCGCGCCGGCCTGCAGCAGGCGGGGGTCGAACCGGACTCGCCGGACTTCTTCCAGTTCCTGGGCGCGGCCCAGACGGTCGTCGACTCCGCCGACCCGATCAACTGGGCTCGCGTCACCGTGCAGGACAACTCGATCCTGCTCCACCAGGTCGCGGGCGATACGGTCGTGCCGAACGCCGTGCCGGGTGCGCCGCTGTCGGGCACCGAGCCGCTGATCCGCGTGATGGGGCTGGACCCGATCACCGGAACCACCCAGGACCCGATGGGTATTCGCGGCGCCACGCGCTTCATCGCAGGTAGCCACGGCTCGCTGCTCGATCCGTCGGCGAACCCCGCGGTCACTGTCGAGATGCAGGGCCAGGCGGCCAGCATGATCCTGTCCGGCGGGACGGCGGTGCAGGTCACCGACACGTCCGTCATCCAGACCGATTGAGCAAGGGAGATCGATTCATGAAGAACCTCAACACCACGACAGGGCTGCCGCGTCGGTCGCTGCTCGCCTCTGCCATTGCTCTCGGCCTGGTTGCCGGACCGGCGGCCGCGGTCGACCTCAGCACCGGCGAGGTCAGCATCAACCTCGACACCACCGTGTCGTATTCGATGGGCATGCGCGTCGAAGAGCGCGACGAGGACCTGGTCGCCAAGTCCGTGTTCAACCCGGCGATCTCGTTCCTGCCGATCGAGCAGCAGATCGCCGCGCCGGGCCGCTTCTCGGCCAACTCCGACGACGGCAACCTGAACTTCGACCAGTACGACCTGATCTTCAACCAGGCCCGGATCACCTCCGAGCTGGAGATCGGTTACAAGAACTACGGCGCCTTCGTTCGCGGCAACTACTTCTACGACTTCACGCTGAACGACAAGAACCGTCTCAGCGAGGACGCGAAGAACTACGTCGGCGAGCGCGCCCGCCTGCTGGACGCGTACGTCTACGGCGACTTCGAAGTGGCCGACAAGCTGCTGACCGTGCGCGTCGGCCGCCAGGTGGTCAGCTGGGGCGAGTCGACCTTCCTGCCGGGCGGCATCAACGTGATCAACCCGGTCGACGTCTCGGCGATCCGGACCGCCGGCGCAGAGCTGCGCGATGCGTTCGTGCCGCTGGGCATGGTCTACTCCTCGCTGGAGCTGACGCCGAACCTGTCGGTCGAAGGCATCTACATGTACGAGTGGGACCGGGTCGAACCCGAGCCGGCCGGCTCGTACTTCTCGACCAACGACTTCGCCACCGATGGCGGTCAGTACGCGATGCTCGGCTTCGGCCTGGTGCCGGACGACCCGCTGCCCCTGCCGGGCTGCGGCGTCGATCCTCTGCCGCAGACCTGTTTCCCGCCCGGCAACCTGCCGCGCGGGCTCGATGATCGTCCCAGCGATACGGGCCAGTACGGGATCGCCTTCCGCTACTTCGCGCCGTGGCTGAACGACACGGAGTTCGGGCTCTACTACCTGCGTTATCACAGCCGCCTGCCGGTACTCAACGGCCAGGCCGTGACCAGCACGGACACGTCCACCGGGCGCGTCAACGTGGTCTACCCGGAGGATATCGACTCCTTCGGCGTGAGCTTCAACACCACGGTCTTCGAGACCTGGGCGTTGCAGGGCGAGGTCAGCTACCGGCCGAACCTGCCGCTGCAGATCGACGACGTCGAACTGCTGTTCGCCGGCCTGTCGCCGCTCAACGCGGTGATTCCGGAGCCGGCGCTGCGCTTCAACAGCCAGCTCGGCCAGTTCGCTCCGGGCGAGACGATCCAGGGCTACCTGGAGCGTGAAGTCTCCCAGGCGCAGTTCACGCTGACCAAGCTGTTCGGGCCGAACAACCCGATCGGAGCCAACCAGATCGCGTTCGTCACGGAGTTCGGGGCCACGCACGTCTGGGACCTGCCGAGCAACAGCGAGCTGCGCTTCGAAGGACCCGGCACGGACACCGGCGGCGGCGTGGGCAACCAGCTCACCGGCGGCGACCTGCGCAACCCGATCACCACCACCGACGGTTTCGCAACGCCGTTCAGCTGGGGCTACCGCCTGGTCGTCGCACCGACCTACAACGCGGTCTTCGGGTCGGCCTGGAACATGACGCCTCGCCTGGCCTTCAACCACGACGTGACCGGCACATCGCCGGGGCCGGGCGGCAACTTCATCGAGGGCCGCAAGTCCGTTTCGCTCGGGTTGGGTTTCTCCTACCTGTCGAACTGGCGAGTCGATTTCGGTTACACGAACTTCTTCGGCGCCGGCACCAACAACCTGATCGGCGACCGGGACTTCGTCTCGGGCTCCATCAGCTACTCGTTCTGACGCGGAGGACTAACGGATGACGAACCTGACCAAGAAAACGATCGCCCTGCTGCTTGCAGCGGGACTCGCCATCGCGCTGGCCGCGTGCAGTACCACTCCGGACGAGTCGATGGACGCCGAACAGGCCGCCGCCGAACGGGCCGCGGCGGAACGCGCCGAAGCCGAGGCCGAGCGTGCCGAAGCGGAGGCGCAACGTGCCGAGGCCGAACGCCGCGCCGCCGAGCAGGCCGCGGCTCGCGCCGAGGCCGAAGCCGAGCGTGCAGCGGCCGAAGAGGCCGCTCGCGCAGAGGCCGAGCGCCGCGCCGCCGAGGAAGCGGCAGCCGCCGAAGCCGCAGCGCGTGCGGAGCGTGAAGCTGCCGAACGGGCAGCCGCCGAAGCCGAACGCCGTGCCGCCGCGGAAGCCGCTGCCGCCGAGGCCGCGGCTGCCGAAGCCGCCGGTCGCGCCGAGGCCGAAGCGGCAGAAGCCGCCGCCGAGGCCGAGCAGATGGCAGCCGAGCAGGCTGCACAAGCCGAAGCCGAGCGTCGCGCGGCCGAAGAAGCCGCTGCCGCGGAGGCCGCTGCGGAGGCCGAACGGATGGCCGCCGAGCAGGCTGCTGCCGAGGAAGCCGAAAGGATGGCCGCCGAGCAGGCTGCTGCCGAGGAAGCCGAGCGGAGGGCTGCCGAACGGGCTGCCGCCGAGGCAGAGGCGCGCCGCCAGGCCGCGGCCCAGGCCAGCGCGTCGGCATCGTCCGGCAGCGCCGATTCCGGCGCTGCGGAAGGCATCATCGCCGACAGTCCGCAGAACATCGCGCGCCTCGGCAACGACCTGACGCCGATGGGATCGCCGCGCGCCGGCAATGCCGCAGGAACCATTCCGGCCTGGACCGGGGGACTGACCCGGGACGACTGGCCGGCAGGCTTCCAGCCCGGCGACCGGCATCCGAACCCGTTCCCGAACGATCGTCCGGAGTTCGTGATCACCGGGGAAAACTACATGGACTACGCCGACCAGCTGTCGGCCGGTCAGATCGCGACCTTCGAGCGCTATCCGGATACCTACTACATGCGCGTGTTCCCGACCCGTCGCAGCGCGTCGTTCCCGGAACGAACCTACGAGATGTCGATCCAGAACGCGTCGACCGCGCAGCTGGTGTCCGACGGTGAAGGCGTGACGAACGCGGCCGAGGGCTTCCCCTTCCCGATTCCCCAGAATGCCTACGAGCTGATGTGGAACCACAAGCTCAAGTACAAGGGCACGGGCGGCACCCGCTACAACAACCAGGTCGCACCGACCGCCGGCGGCAACTTCCAGCTCGTGAAGCTGCGCGAGGAAATCCTGGGTCTGTACTACAAGGAAGGCGTCACGATCGCCGACACCAACAACATCCTCCTTTACTTCTTCCAGGAAGTGGAGTCGCCGGCCCGCCTCGCGGGCAACATCCTGCTCGTGCACGAGACGCTGGACCAGATCCAGCAGCCGCGCCAGGCATGGATCTACAACCCGGGCCAGCGCCGCGTCCGCCGCGCGCCGAACGTGGCCTACGACAACCCGGGCACCGCATCGGACGGCCTTCGCACCAACGACATGACCGACATGTTCAACGGCGCGATGGACCGCTTCGACTGGGAAGTGGTCGGCAAGAAGGAAATGTACGTGCCGTACAACTCCTATGGTGCGCACGGCTCCGACGTCACGCCGGAAGACCTGGTCATGGCCGGCCACCTGAACCCGGAATACATGCGCTACGAACTGCATCGCGTATGGATCGTGGACGCCACCCTGAAGGAAGGCACCCGCCACATCAATTCGCGGCGGACCTTCTACATGGACGAGGATTCCTACCAGATCCTGCTGATCGACCACTACGACCAGCAGGGTGAACTGTGGCGGGCTTCCGAGGCGCATTCGATCAATTACTACGAAGTGCCGACGTTCTGGACGACGATCGAAACCCACATGGACCTGCTCTCCGGCCGCTACGTGGCCGTGGGCCTGGACAACCAGGATCCGGTCAACACCTTCAACGTCGAGCTGGCGCCCAGCAACTACACGCCGCAGGCGCTGCGCACGCGCGGGCGCCGATAGGCCCGCTTCCCGCACCCGCGGGCACGCACCATGCGGCCGGTCCTCCGGGCCGGCCGCTTTCGTCACGCAGTTCCGCCCGGAGTTGTCGATGAACCATCTTTCAAGATCCGCGATCGGGGGAGCGGCGCTGCTCCTGGCCGTCCCCGGTCTTCTCTTCGCCCAGGATGACGCGACCGGCGACGCGGCCGGCGAGAACACTCCCGAGCCCGCGCTCGAAGCACGCCTGGCCGATCAGAGCCTGCTGCTCGACATTCTCCGTTACGACGACCGGTTCGTCGCGGTCGGCCAGCGGGGTCACGTGCTGCTGTCCGACGACGGTCGGACGTGGTCGCAGGCCGACCGGGTGCCGGTCCAGTCGACCCTGACCCGGATCGAGCGGGAAGGCCGACGGCTGTGGGCCGTGGGTCACGACAGCGCGATCCTGTCCAGCGCCGACGGGGGGCGGACCTGGTTCATCCAGAACTGGGACGAGGACGCCGAGGAACCGCTGCTCGATGTCGAGTTCCTCACGGCACTGAAAGGGTTTGCGGTCGGCGCCTACGGCCGATTCATGGTGACCTCCGACGGAGGGGTCACATGGCAGACCGAGCGGATCGAGGACCGGTTGGTTTCCGAGGCGATCGACTGGGGCGACGTGGCAGCAGCCGAGGACGGTATCGATACCCTGCCCGAAGACTTCGAGCCCGAAGCCAACGTAGAGACCGATGAAGGCGAAGACGTGTTCGTCGACAAGGGTTGCTACGAGTTCTACGAGTGTCACCTGAACGATCTGCTCGTTCTCGAGGACGGCCGGCTGATGATGGCCGCCGAACGAGGTTTCGGCTACCGTTCCGAGGACGGTGGTGAAACCTGGGAGAGCTTCCGCTTTCCCTATTCGGGCTCGATGTTCGGTCTGATCGAGCTCGGCGACTGCATCATCGCGTTCGGGCTGCGAGGCCACATCCAGCGGAGCTGCGATTTCGGCGACCGCTGGGAGGATCTCCAGTACGGCGGCGACCAGACCCTGATGGGGGCGACCCATCTGCCTGACGGTCGCGTACTGATCGTCGGGGCGGCCGCCAGCCGCGTCACGATCGATGAAGACGGCAGGATCGAGGAGCAGGTCGACCGCCTCGGCAGCGACTACGCTGCGGTCCTGGTCCAGGGCGACCACCTGATCCTTGTCGGCGAAGACGGAGTGCGCCATGAATAAACCGAGAGGGTTCAACCTCCGTGTTGCCGACGGCATCTTCGCGCTGCGGCCCCTGATCCTGCTGCTGTTCATCGTCGGTACGGCGGTGATGGCGTACTCCATGCTGCAGCTCCGGGTCGATGCCGGGTTCAAGAAGCAGCTGCCGCTCGATCACGAGTACATGCAGACCTTCCTCGATTACGAGCGCGAGTTCGGCGGCGCGAACCGCATCATGGTTGCCCTGATGGCACGCGACGGCGAGATGTTCACGCCCGAGTTCTTCGAGGCCTTCGAGCAGGTCAGCAACCGCGTCATGCTGCTTCCCGGCGTCGAGCGCGCCAGCGTGCGGTCGATCTTCACGCCCAACGTGCGCTTCGTCGAGGTCGTCGAGGACGGATTTGCCGGCGGAAACGTCATCCCCGCCGATTTCGCGCCGTCGCCCGAAATGTTCGAACGGGTCCGTTCGAACATCATCAAGTCCGGCGAAGTCGGGCGCCTGGTGGCCGAGGACTTCTCCGGTGCGATGGTGCAGGCCAACCTCGTCGAAGGCGACGTGCAGGTGCCGGACTACGATCCGGACAACCCCTGCACCGACCCCGATCGCTTTCCGCAGCCGACCGACGGCAGCCTGAACTACCAGCAGGTGGCCTGCTACCTCGACAGCATCCAGGAGGAGTTCGAGACCGAGAACCACAGTGTCCACATCATCGGCTTCGCCAAGATCGTCGGCGACATCGCCGACGGCGCGCGCGGCGTGGTGACCTACTTCGGGGTCGCGTTCGCGATCACCGCGTTGCTGCTCCTGTTGTATTCGAAATCGATCTGGCTGACCGTGCTGCCCCTGGTCTGCTCGACGACCGCGGTGATCTGGCAGCTGGGTTCGCTCAGTCTGCTCGGATTCGGCATCGACCCGATGAACATCCTGACGCCGTTCCTGGTCTTCGCCATCGGTGTCAGCCACGGCGTCCAGATGATCTCGGGCTGGACTGCCGAGAAGTACTTCGGAGGCCGCTCACCGGCCGGGCTGCACCAGGACGGAATCGCGCTCGAGTCGATCGAGATCGCGTCGAGCATCGACGCCGCCAAGGCGACCTTCGCGCGCCTGCTGGCACCGGGCGCGATCGCGCTGCTGTCCGACACCATCGGCTTCCTGACCATCCTGCTGATCAACATCCGGATCATCCAGGAACTGGCGATCACCGCTTCGATCGGTGTGGCCATCATCATCTTCACCAACCTGGTCCTGCTCCCGCTGCTGCTGTCCTACGTCCGGATGCGAAACGGCGAGGCGTTCCGCGAGCGCCAGTTCGCGAAGGCCGCCCGGACCTCCGTGGTCTGGCGCTTCGTTGCGTCGTTCACCAGGCCGGGCGTCGCTGCGGTCACCCTGGTCCTGGGTATCGTGCTGTTCGCCGGCGCGCTCTACAAGTCCCAGGACATGCAGATCGGCGACTCGGAGGCCGGCGTGCCGGAACTTCGCCAGGACGCGCGCTACAACCAGGACGCCCGCCTGATTTCCGAGCGCTTCTCGCTGGGTACGGACCTGATCTCGGTGATCGCCGAGACGGTGCCGCAGGCCTGTACGGAAAATCCCGAGATCATGGACGCGATCGACGATTTCTCGTGGCAGATGCGCCAGGTCGAGGGCGTCCAGCAGGTGATCTCGCTGCCGATGGTGGCGAAGGTCATCAACGCCGGCTGGAACGAGGGCAACCTGCGCTGGCGCGTGCTGCCGCGCAACGTCTTCATCATGCGCCAGAACCTGCAGAACATCGAGACGTCGTCGGGCCTGCTCAATCGAGATTGCAGCGCGATGCCGGTGATGATCTTCACCGAAGACCACAAGGCCGAAACGATTTCGCGCGTGGTCGACCGGGTCAAGGAACTGCGCGGCCAGTTGATGAACGAGTCGCTCGAGTTCCAGGACCCGGAAGGCGTGCCGGCCGACGCTGAGCCCGGCGCGACCGCGGACTGCAGCGGCGATCTCTGCTTCCGCCTGGCCACCGGCAACGTCGGTGTGATGGCCGCGACCAACGAAGAAGTACGGGCCGCTCAGACGCCGATGCTGCTGTACGTGTACGGGGCGATCATCCTGCTGTGCCTGATCACCTTCCGCTCCGTGCGCGGCACCCTGTGCATCGTGCTTCCGCTGGTCCTGGTCAGTTACCTGGCCTATTCGCTGATGGCCTTCATGGGCATCGGGCTGAAGGTCAATACGCTGCCGGTCGTCGCCCTTGGCGTCGGCATCGGCGTCGACTACGGCATCTACATCTACAGCCGCCTGGCCGGCCACCTGAAGGAAGGCATGCCGCTGGGCGAGGCCTACATGCACACGCTGCGCCTGACCGGCAAGGCCGTGTTCTTCACCGCGATCACGCTGGCCGTCGGCGTGGGCACCTGGCTGTTTTCGGAGCTGAAGTTCCAGGCCGACATGGGCGTGCTGCTGGCGTTCATGTTCATCTTCAACATGATCGGTGCCATGCTGCTGCTTCCCGCTCTGGCGCGCTGGCTCCTGCGGCCCCGCGAAGCGACCTGATCGGGCCTCGGTCCGGGTCGGCCATCGACCCGGACCGGTGCCGCGCTCGCGCACTCATCGCATGAACCGGGACGGCGACCTTGCGCTGATGTTCAGCGGCGGCAAGGACTCGCTTGCCGCGTTCATGCGCCTCGACGGCTCCGATCGGCCGCGCTGGCTGGTCACCACCTACAACGAGGAAAACGATCGGGTCGCCCTGCACGGCACGCCGATCGGACTGCTCCGTCTCCAGGCCGACCGTCTCGGCGTTGCGCTTTTCGAAATTCCGCTGCCGGGCGACTGCGACAATTCCACCTACCTTGGCCGCGTGGCCGACGGGCTGGCGCCGTTGAAGCAGGAGGGGCTCGCCCGGCTCGCCTTCGGCGACCTGTTTCTCGACGACATCCGCGCGTTCCGGGAAGCCCAGTGCGGCGATCTCGGCCTGGAACCCGTGTTCCCGATCTGGGGAGAAGACACCGCCTCGATGGCCGAGCGTCTTCCGCGCGAGGGGCTGGATGCGCGGGTGTGCTGCGTGGATACCGAAACGATCGATGCGGCCGCGCTGGGTCGGCGCTGGACCCCGCAGTGGCTGGTCGACTATGCGCCCGATGCCGATCCCTGCGGCGAGAACGGCGAGTTCCATACGTTCGTGGTGGATGCGCCCGTGTTTCGCGCCCCGATCGCGGTTCGACCGGGGCGGACCGTTCTCAGCGGGGGGCGATTCCGCATGCTGGATCTTCAGCCCGCCTGAGCGTATCCAGGCGTTCGCACAGGGCCTCGGCGCCTTCGAGCAGGCGCGTGGTCGGGCGGACCAGCGTATCGGCGTCCACTTCCAGCACCCGTCCGCACCGGACCGCTGGAATCCCGGTCCGCGACGCCCAGGCCGCAGATGCCTCCGCGGGGCGCCGGTCGGCGCCGACCAGGATCACGTCCGGCGCGGCGTCGACGACCGACTCGATGCCGACCGCCGCGGCTTCCACGTCCAGGTCGGCGAAGACGTTTCGGGCGCCGCACAGGGCCAGCACCTCGTTGAACACGTGGCGGCCACCGAGCGTGAACAGGGGGCGCCGGCTGACCTGGTAGAACACGGTGATCGGGGCGCCGCGACGGGGATTGGACCGGAGCCGTTCGAGCCGCTCGCGATAGCGCCCGGCCGCAGCGTCCGCCGCCGCCGAGGTGCCGGCCAGGCGGCCCAGGGCGCGCAGCGCCTCGCCGATCTCGTCCAGTGTCCGGGTTTCGATCGAATGGACCGACAGGCCGAGCGCCTCGAGCTGGCGCCGGCTGGAGATCGGCGTGCCGCCCTCCCACGCGATCGCATCGGTGGCGCCCAGCGAGAGGATCGTTTCGGCGTCGAAGCGGAACGCGTCGCCGATCCGGGGCAGCTCGCGCGCCGCAGCGGGATGGTCACTCCATTCGACCGCGCCCACCAGGCGGTCGCCGGCCCCGGCATCGAAGGCCAGCTCGGTCAGGTGCGGTGCGAGGCTGACGATGCGCGGAGCCGCCGCGTCCTCGCTTCGTGGATCGTTGCCATCCGCCGCAGGCGGGACCAGCAGCACCACGACCGCGAGGACGGTGGCCGCGATTCGCCCGAGAGCCCGGGTGATGCGCGCCAGGGGGCGGCCGGTTCCCATCAGGCCGTTCCCGCCGCCGATTCCCGGTCCAGTGCTTCTTCGACCGCGTCGAGGTCGTCCAGCGGGGCCAGGCAGCGCGCGCCGACACAGATCCACGCGCTCGTTCCCTCGGCGCTCGTCGCGGCCTGGAGCGTGGCCGGGAGGTCGTCGAGACCCGGCGGCACCCGGAGCACGTCGCGGTCGACCCGCCGGACCAGGCGCCGGACCCAGTCGTCCGGCTCGCGTCCGGGACCGCCGACGACGATCAGGGGCCGGTGCCCGTCGAGACGTCGCTGCGCCCGGAGCCAGGTCGCGTGCGCGGCCGGCGATTCCTGCACGGCGGCACGGACCGCGTCGGCCGCCTGCCGGGCCCGCGCCAGGCGTTCGGCGTCGCCGGTGCGGTGGGCCAGGGCGACCCAGCCGAGCACGGCGGTGGCCGCGCCCGCCGGAATCGCCTCGTCCACGTCGGCGCGCGGCCGCATCAGGACCGTCGGCCGGTCGTGCGCGATCAGGCCGAAGCGGCCCGTGTGCGGCTCGAAGTGATCGCGCTCGATCCAGTCCGCAAGGCGTTCGGCCAGGTCGAGGCGCTCCGGATCGAAGCGCGCGTCGAGCAGCGCGATCGAGGCGTCGAGCAGGGCCGCGAGGTCGTCGAGGAGCAGGGGGTGCTCCGCCCGGCCCTCGGCGAGCACCGCCGCGGGAGGCTCGGCGTCGAGCAGTTCCGAGACCACGCGCGTCAGGGTCCGGTCGGCCCGGTCGATCCAGTCCTCGCGATCGAGGTACCGGCCGGCCCGGGCCAGCGCGGCGGCGGCAAGGCCGTTCGTGCCGGCCCGGAGCTGATCGTCGCGCGCCGGCATCGGCCGGCGGCAGCGCGCCTCCAGCATCCGCGTCCGTGCCCGGTCCAGGAGGGCGAGGGTGGAGGCCGCGTCGCGCCCCGCCTCGGCGAGTTCGGCGATCGAACGGGCCTGCACCGGGTGCCAGAACCTCCCGGGGAGATTGCTCGGTCCGTCCAGGCCGAAACGCGCTTCGGCGAGTTCGCGGATCGGCCCGTCGAGCACGCCGTCGAGGTCGTCCGGTCGCCAGCGGTAATGGGCGCCTTCCTCCACCCGGACCTGGCCGGCCTCGAGCGGGGTGTCGGAGTCCTGGTGCGCCTCCGGCACCGCGCTGTCGGCGTCGAGCGAAGTGGCGAACCCGCCGCCGTCGAGGGCCAGGTCGCGCGCCAGGAACTCGGCCGTCCGCGTCGCCGCATCGGCCAGTTCCGGGTCGCTCCAGCGCGCCGCCGCCGCGGCCAGCAGATCGAGGAGTTGCGCGTTGTCGGCCAGCATCTTCTCGAAGTGGGGAATCTCCCACGCGGCGTCGACGCAATAGCGGAAGAAGCCGCCGCCCAGCTGGTCGGCCAGCCCGTTGCGCACGATCGCACGCAGCGCGTCGAGCAACATCCGCTCGGCGCTCGGGTCTTCGATGCCGCGCTCGGCGAGCCACGCCAGCAGCGGCGGCTGGGGAAACTTGGGCGCATCGCCGAACCCGCCGTGGCGCGTGTCCTCGCGGGCTTCGAGCTGGCCGATCAGGTGATCGTCGGGCGCCGGTGCGTCCGCCTCGCCGTCGCTCGAACGGGCGACCAGCAGGCCGAGCGCGTCGATCACGCGGCGATTCTGCGCCTTGAGCGTGTCGCGCTGCTCGAGCCAGGCGCGGTGCACCCGTTCCAGCAGTTCGCCGAAGCCGATCAGGCCGTGCCGCGCTTCCGGCGGAAAATAGGTTCCGGCGACGAAGGGCGCGAGGTCCGCGGGATCGAGGAACGCGGTCAGCGGCCAGCCTCCGCCCTGGCCGCTGAGCAGCTGGTGGGCCAGCTGGTAGGTCCGGTCCAGGTCCGGGCGCGCCTCCCGGTCGACCTTGACGTTGACGAACCAGGCGTTCATGCGCTCGGCCACCTCCGGATCGTCGAAGCTCTCGTGCGCCATCACGTGGCACCAGTGGCAGGCCGCGTAGCCGATCGAGAGCAGGATCGGGCGGTCGCTGTCGCGCGCCTCGCGCAGCGCTTCGTCGCCCCAGGGGTACCAGTCCACCGGCTGCTCTGAATGCTGACGGAGGTACGGGCTGGACGCGCCGTGGAGTCGGTTGGGCATGGTCGATGCGCGGTGCAGGGACGGCCGACGAGGATACCGCAGGGGCCCGGCGACCGCCGGCCCGGCCGGGTGTCGTAGCCTATACAATCGAGGCTCGTTCTCCGTCCCCGCCGACCCGCGCCCCAGCATGTCTTCTCCCGCGATGCTCGTCGATATCGACCCGATCGCCCTGGACCTGGGGCCGGTCCAGGTGCACTGGTACGGCGTGACCTACCTGCTGGCCTTCGCCGCCGGTTGGTGGCTGCTGCGGCGCAGGGCGCGCCAGCCGCACTGGCCGATCGCCCCGGTCCAGGTCGGCGACTACCTGTTCTGGATCATCGTCGGGGTGATCGCCGGAGGCCGGCTCGGCTACGTCCTGTTCTACGGGCTCGATCGCTGGGCCGACGACTGGTTGTTTCCGATCAGGATCCAGGACGGCGGCATGTCGTTCCACGGTGGGCTGATCGGCGTCCTGGTGGCCATGGCGCTGTACGCGCGGCACCTCGGCATCGGGTTTCTCAAGCTCGGCGACTTCACGGCCCAGGTGGTGCCGCTGGGCCTGGCCTTCGGCCGGATCGGCAACTTCATCGGCGGCGAGCTCTGGGGCCGCGTCAGCGATGCGCCCTGGGCGATGATCTTTCCCGCGGCGATCGATCGCGGCTTCGCCAGCGAGGCGGCACTCGAAGCCGCGTGGCGCGCCGGCGAGCTCGACGTCTACGCCAGGCATCCCTCGCAGCTCTACCAGGCGGCGCTGGAAGGCGTGCTGCTGTTCGTCATCGTCTGGGTGTTCGCGCGGCGTCCGCGGCCGGCCGGAGCGGTCGGCGGCCTGTTCCTCGCCGGCTATGCGGTGTTCCGCTGCATCGCCGAGTTGTTCCGCGAGCCCGATGCGCACCTGGGCTTCGTCGCATTCGACGCGCTGACCATGGGCCAGCTGCTGTCGATCCCGATGTTCATCGCCGGCGTCGCGCTGATGGCGCATGCCTACCGCCGTCCTGGGCCGAAGGCGCCGGATCGGACAGCCCCGAACCGGGAAACACCGCCATGAAGGCCTATCACGACCTCCTGACCCACGTCCGCGACCACGGGGTGGCGAAGAACGATCGAACCGGAACCGGCACCCTCAGCGTGTTCGGCTACCAGATGCGCTTCGACCTCGGCGACGGGTTTCCGATGGTCACCACCAAGAAGCTGCACCTTCGATCGATCGTCCACGAACTGCTCTGGTTCCTGAAGGGCGATACGAACGTCGGCTACCTGAATGAACACGGCGTGACGATCTGGGACGAGTGGGCCGACGAACGCGGCGACCTGGGGCCGGTCTACGGCAAGCAGTGGCGGGCCTGGCCGCTGCCCGCCGGCGGTTCGCTGGACCAGATCGAGCGGGTCGTCGAGCGCATCCGTAAACGGCCCGACTCGCGACGCCACGTCGTCTCGGCATGGAACCCGGCCGAGCTTCCGGACGAACGCCTCGCGCCGCACGAGAACCCGGCCCGGGGCCGGATGGCGCTGGCGCCGTGCCACACCATGTTCCAGTTCTGGGTCGCCGACGGCCGGATCAGCCTCCAGCTGTACCAGCGCAGCGCCGATTGCTTCCTGGGCGTGCCGTTCAACATCGCCTCCTACGCACTGCTGCTGATGATGGTCGGGCAGGTCACGGACCTCGAGCCCTGGGAGTTCATCCACACGCTCGGCGACGCCCACCTGTACCGAAATCACCTCGACCAGGTCGACGAGCAGCTCGCGCGCGAACCCTACCCCCTGCCGACCATGACGCTGAACCCGGCGCGGCGTCGTCTCGAGGATTTCGTGTACGAGGACTTCGAGCTGACCGGCTACCGCTGCCACCCGGCGATCAGGGCGCCCATTGCCGTATGAATCGCAGCATGAATCGCCGCACGAGGCCCCGATGAACGAGCGCAGCTCGCTCGGACCTCCCGCGCGACCGGAAATCGTCCTGGTCGCGGCGCTCGGGCGCAACCGCGTGATCGGCGTCGACGGCGAGATGCCCTGGCACCTGCCGGCCGACCTGGCGCACTTCAAGCAGGTCACCCTGGGCCACCCGGTGATCATGGGACGGGCGACCTTCGAGTCGATCGGGCGCCCCCTGCCGGGACGACGAAACCTGGTGCTCAGTCGTTCCTGGAGCGAGGCGCCGAGCGGGGTCGAATGCGCGCGATCGCTGGACGAGGCGCTGGACCGGCTGGACGCCGAGGTGCCGGCCATGGTGATCGGCGGCGGTCAGCTCTACGCCGAGGCATTGCCGCGTGCCGCGGCGATGGAGCTCACGCTGGTCGATGCCCGGCCCGAGGGCGATACGCGGTTTCCGGCGTGGCGCCGGGTCGACTGGCGCCTGCGGTCGATGGAGGCGCACCCGGCCGACGGCGCGAACCCGCATCGCATGATCTTCCTGTCGCTGATCCGGAACACGCCGGTGGAGTGGGCGGATGACGATTGACACGACGATTGCTACGACGATTGACACGACGAGCGCGAGAATGGGCGAGACGACGAACGATTCGACGGTGACCGCGAAGCGAACGACGGTCGCTCCGGCCTGGCTGCCGTGGGTGCTGGCCGCGCTGTTGCTGGCCACCGGCTGCCAGGCCTCGGGGCCGTGGGTCGAGGTCGGCGGTCAGCGCTACCGGGTGGAGATCGCCGACGACGACGAGGAGCGCGCGCGCGGGCTGATGTTCCGGAACGAACTCGACGCCGGGGCCGGGATGCTGTTCCTGTTCCCGCGCGAGGCGCCGCGCGCGTTCTGGATGCGCAACACGCGGATACCGCTGGACATCGTCTACATCGACGCGGAGCGGCGGATCGTGGCCTGGTCGCTGGACACGCCGCCGTGCCGGACCCGGCGCTGCCCCAACTACCCGAGCGGGGTCCCGGCGCAGTACGTGCTCGAAGTCAATGCCGGCGAAATGGAACGGCTGGGCGTGGAGATCGGTGACCCGGTGGTCTTCGGGCAGGTGCCCGGCGAGGACGACGGCTGATTCGCGTCCGGTTCCTGTCGGACCGGCGCGCCCGGTGACCCGGCCGGCCCGCATTCGTCACAGGCGACCGTCCCTTCCTCGCTGAATCCACGGATCCAGGTTCGACGGATGCAGGGCGCACGGAGCGGCATGAAGGAAGAAATCGATGAAGGAATCGTATGCATGAAGCGGAATCGACCATGACCCGGCGAACGGGCATCGTCTGCGCGTTCGTTGCACTTGTCGCGACCGGACTGGCCGGCTGCGGCGGACCGGTCGAGCTCGACGCCGACGAACGCGCGGCCGCGGAGCAGGCGCTGTACCCGCCGTTCCATCGTGTCCACGGCCGCGTCCTGCCGACGTCGCCCGACGGGCTCGAAGCGCGACTGACGGGCCTGCTCGATCGCCTGCGCGAGGCCGGCGCCGAGCTGCCGTCGACGGTGGACGTCGTGCTGACGGTCGAAGCGGACCCGGACGCGCTCTGCCTGGCCGGCGGGCGGATCGTGATCGGCCGCGGCCTGCTCGCATGGCTGCACAGCGACGACGAGGCCGCCGCGGTGCTGGCGGCGGCCGGAAGCATGTGCCGCGCGGCCGACCGCGCGTGGAGGGCGGGTGCGTCGAAAGGGTTGCCGGCCGACGAACCGGACAGCTTGCGCAAGCTCCGCTACATCGACGTGCGCCTGGACGGCAACGCCGCGCTCTACCGCCAGGCCGTGGCCGGCGCCTGCGGCGGCGACTGCGCGTCCGTCGTGCCTGCATCGTTGCGCGAGGCGGGCTTCGACGGCGAGGCGTTCCACCGACTGGTCCATCGACTCAGCGTCGAGCGGCCCGAGTCGCTGTGGCTGGAGCGGGTCGGTGGTGCGGCGGCCAGCGCAGCCGCCGATGGCGCCGGGGCCGGCGACTGGAGCGGACTGGCCGACCTGCGCGACGGCCTGGAGCACCTGGCGGTCGTGCGACGGGAAATCGGCCGCGGCCGGCTCGATCGCGCCTACCGGGCCGTGCTGGCCGCCGGGCGGACCCTGCCCGACGACGTCGACGGCCGCTACCTGCACGCCGAGCTGGACCTGCGCAACAACCACGCCTACTACGCCCGCGATCGGCTCGAAGCGCTGCTCGCCGAAGGTCACCGGCTGCCGGATGCCGATTATCTGCGGGGCTGGATCCTGGCCCACCTGCGCGAGCTCGAAGACGCCGAAGCGCTGCTCGGTCCCGAACTGGTCTTCCTGCCGCGCGCGCCCGGGCTGTACGAGATGGCCGTGGTCCGGGTCCGCCAGGGCCGGGACGAGGAGGCCGCGGCGCTGCTCGAGCGCGCCGATGCGGCCGGTCCGACCAGTCCCTATGCCGACGCGATCGACACGATCGAGCAGTTGATCGAACGCAGGAGGCGTTGAGCCGGTGCGCGTGCTGCAGGTCACCGACTGCCACCTGGCCGCCGACCCCGGCGCCGACTACCGCGGCCAATCCGCCGAGCGCAACCTCCATCGCCTGAGCGCGGCCGTCGAGGCCTTCGAGCCGGACCGGCTGGTGCTTACCGGCGACCTGTCCGAGGACGCCAGCCCGGCCAGCTACGAGCGTATCGTCGACTGGGCCTCGGGCTTCGGCTGCCCGGTCGCGTGGCTTCCGGGCAACCACGACGACCGGTCACGGATGCAGGACCCCTTCGACGCGGCCGGCTGGGACGCCGGGCCGGTGATCGAGGCGGGGGACTGGCAACTGGTGCTTCTGGACTCGGCGTGGGTGGACGAGCCTGCCGGGCGCTTGACGCCGGAGCGCCTCGAGCCGTTGAAGCGGCTCGACGGGATGCGGCCGGTCGGGATCTTCGTGCACCACCAGCCCGTGCCGGTGGGCGCGGCCTGGATCGACAAGGTACCGCTGGTCGAGCCGGACGCGTTCTGGAACGCCACGGAGGCGGCGGGCGGGGTTCGCTTCGTCGCCTTCGGTCACGTCCACCAGCGGTTCCGCGGTCGGCATCGCGGCATCGCGTGCCTGGCCGCTCCGTCGGCGGCGGCGAACAGCCTGGCGGGCATGCCGCGCTTCACGCCCGGCGAGGCGGCGCCGATGGCGCGCTGGTTCGTGCTGGAGGACGGAGGACGCTGGTCCAGCGGCCTGATCGGCGTTTGAGGGAAGCCCCGGATCCATTCTGCGACCGGGGGAGCGGGGCATCGAAGCCCCCGGACGGGCAGGCCCGACCGACCGATCAGAATTCGACCATCTCGAAGTCTTCCTTGCCGGCAGCGCAGTCGGGGCAGACCCAGGATTCGGGCACGTCGTCCCAGCGCGTTCCCGGGGCCAGGCCGGAATCGGGGTCGCCGAGCTCCTCGTCGTAGATCCAGCCGCAGACCACGCACATCCACTTCTTGAACGGTTCAGCTTCGCTCACGGGTATCCTTCGAGACGTCGATCAGCGCGACATTCTAATGAAAAGGCATCGCCGATGCGCTCACGCCCGTCCTCCCTGTACCTGTTGACTCCCGACGGTCTCGGCCGCGACGAACTGCTGCGCCGCTGTCGGGCCGCGCTGGCGGCCGGCGTCGACTGGCTGCAGTACCGGGCCAAGGCCGGTGCGGACCCGGAAACTGCGCGCCTGCTGCGCGCACTGACCCGCGAGACCGGCGCGCGCCTGATCATCAACGACGACCCGGCCCTGGCCCGGTCCGTCGGCGCCGACGGGGTCCACCTCGGGCGCGACGACGGCTCCCTGGCCGAGGCGCGCGATCGACTCGGGGCCGATGCGCTGATCGGCGCGTCCTGCTACGACGACCTGGAGCGGGCGGAGCGGCTCGCGGCGGCCGGCGCCGACTACCTGGCCTTCGGCGCGGTGTTCGCGTCGCCGACCAAGCCCGATGCCGTCCGCTGCCCCCTCGACGTGCTGGGCCGGGCGCGCCGCTTCGGCCGGCCGGTGGTCGCGATCGGCGGCATCACGGCCGACAACGCCGCCGAGGCGCTGGCCGCCGGCGCCGACCGGGTCGCGGTGCTGTCCGACGTGTTCGCCGCGCCCGACGTCGCCGCGCGGGTGCGCGCGTATCCGTCCATGGTCTGATCCCGGCCGCGCGGCAGCCACCGGTCCTGGTGTCGGTGAAGTACGCATCGTCGATGCAGTCGCCCGGTCGGTCCAGTACCCTTGGGCGCCTCACACTCTGCCCTTCGAACAAGGCGATCCTGCGATGAATCACACCCAGAGTCACGAACTGTTCCTCCGCGCCCGGGCCCGCATCCCCGGCGGCGTCAATTCACCGGTCCGGGCCTTCGCCGGGGTCGGCGGCGATCCGGTCTTCTTCGAGCGTGCCGAAGGGGCCTGCCTGTTCGACGTCGACGGCCAGCGCTACATCGACTACATCGGGTCCTGGGGGCCGATGATCTGCGGCCACGCCCACCCGGCGATCATCGAGGCCGTGCAGCGCGCCGCGGCCAACGGTCTCAGCTTCGGCACGCCCAGCCCGAACGAAGTGACCATGGCCGAGCGCCTGTGCGACCTGGTCCCGGGCCTCGAGCGGGTGCGGATGGTCAACTCCGGCACCGAGGCGGCGATGAGCGCGCTCCGTCTCGCCCGCGCGGCCACCGGCCGCAATCGGTTCATCAAGTTCGAGGGGAATTATCACGGTCATGCCGACAGCTTCCTGGTCAAGGCCGGCAGCGGTGCACAGACCCTCGGCGTTCCGACCTCGCCCGGCGTGCCGGCGGCGCTGGCCGAGCTGACCCTGAACGCGACCTTCAACGACCTCGACTCGGTCCGCGCGCTGTTCGAGCAGTACCCGGACGAGATCGCCTGTGTGGCGGTGGAGCCGGTGGCCGGAAACATGAACTGCGTGCCGCCGAAGCCGGGCTTCCTCGAAGGCCTGCGCGAGCTGTGCGACGAGTACGGCAGCGCGCTGCTGTTCGACGAGGTGATGACCGGCTTCCGGGTCGCGCTCGGTGGGGCGCAGCAGCTCTACGGCGTCAGGCCCGACCTCAGCTGCTTCGGCAAGGTCATCGGCGCCGGGATGCCGGTCGGCGCCTTCGGCGGCAAGGAAAAATACATGCGGATGATCGCGCCCGAGGGGCCGGTCTACCAGGCCGGCACGCTGTCGGGCAATCCCGTCGCGATGGCCGCCGGGCTCGCCAACCTGGACCTGATCACCGCGCCCGGCTTCTACGATGCGCTGACCGCGACCACGCTCCGGCTCACGGAAGGCATCGCCGGCGCGGCGCGTGACGCCGGCGTGCCGATGGCCACCGTCGCGGTCGGCGGCATGTTCGGCCTGTTCTTCACCGAGCGGGAGCGGGTCGAGAACTTCGAGCAGGCCGCGGCCTGCGACCTGGACCTGTTCAAGCGCTTCTTCCACGGCATGCTCGACGAGGGCGTCTACCTCGCACCCTCGGCCTTCGAGGCCGGCTTCGTATCCAGCGCCCACGGCGAACGCGAGGTCGAAGACACGATCGCGGCGGCCAGGACCGTGCTGACGGCGATCGCGGCAGACCGGAGCTGAGCCGGCCCCGGCCCCCGGCCGGTCGCCTCAGTCGAGAAAGAGGTCGGGCGCCAGCGGCTGGCCGGGCTCGATCGCGTAGCGCTCGAAGTCGGTCACTCCGTTCGCGCGGAGAACGTCCTCGTCGATCAGGAATTCGCCGCTGCGGGCGTCCGGGCTTGCCGACAGCACGGCGTGCGCGGCGTCGGCCATGATCGCGGGGCTGCGGCAGTTCTTCGGGTCGACCGCATCGCCGAGCATGCGCAGCGCGGCGGTGGCGATCACCGTGCGCGGCCACAGGGCGTTGACGGCGATGCCGCGATCCTCGAACTCGCGCGCCATGCCCAGCACGCACAGGCTCATGCCGTACTTGGCCATCGTGTAGGCCACGTGCGGCGCGAACCACTTGGCGTCCATGTTCAGCGGCGGGGACAGATTTAGAATGTGGGCGTGGTCGGAGCGTTCGAGAAACGGAAGCGCGGCCTGGGAACACGCGAAGGTGCCGCGCACGTTGACCCCGAACATCAGGTCGAAGCGCTTCATCGGCACCGCGTCGGTCGGCGCGAGATAGATCGCCGAGGCGTTGTTGACCAGGATGTCGATGCCGCCGAAGGCATCGGCCGTGCGCTGCATCGCATCGACGATCGCCTGCTCGTCGCGGATGTCGACCTTCAGCGGCAGGGCCTTCCCGCCGGCCTCTTCGACCGCTTCGGCCACGCTGTGGATGGTGCCCGGCAGCTTGGGATGCTTGCGGTCGGATTTCGCCGCGATCGCGACATTGGCGCCGTCGGCGGCGGCGCGCAGCGCGATCGCCTCGCCGATGCCGCGCGACGCGCCGGTGATGAACAGGGTCTTTCCGGACAGGGTGCTCATGATGTCTCACCGAATTGCATGCGGACCAGGACGGCAGTGTAGCCGCTGGTCCCGCTTGCCCGGAGACCGCAGTGCGTGACGCCCTGCAGACGATGACCGAGCAGCTTGCCGCATCGCCCGGGCTGCTGCTGGCGGCCGGCTTCCTGGTGGCGTTCGTCGAGGCCGCTGCCATCGTCGGGTTGCTCGTGCCGGGCATCTTCCTGTTGTTCCTCATTGCCGCGCTGGTCGGCTGGAATCCTTCGATGATGGTCGCGATGAGCGCGGCGTTCGCGCTCGGCGCGATGGCCGGCGACGGCCTGAGCTACGCCCTGGGCCGCCGCTACCGGCACCGGCTGGCCGCGCTGCCTCCGACCTCGCGCAGCGGGCGCTGGCTGGATTCGGGACGGGCCTTCTTCCGTCGCCACGGTGGCCGCAGCGTGTTCATCGCCCGCTTCGTCGGGCCGGTGCGACCGATCGTTCCCGTGGTCGCAGGGTCGCTGGGCATGCCGGCAGCGGCGTTCGTGCCGCGCATGGTGATTGCGTCCCTGCTCTGGGCGCCGGCGATGGTGATTCCCGGCGCGCTGTTCGGCCAATCGCTGGAGGTGGCCGCGGAGTTCGGTACCCGGGTCGTCGTGCTGCTGCTGCTGGCCGTGCTCGGCGGCTGGTTGCTGGTCTCGCTGGTCCGCGGCGCCTACGCCTGGGGCTCGCGGCGCAGCACCTGGTGGTTCAAGCGGCTGGGCGGCTGGTTGCGACGGCACCCTCGCTTCGGCCGCCTGGCCGGACCGCTGCTGGTGCCCGGCCAGCGCGAAGTGATTCCCGTGCTGGGTCTGGCGGCCATGCTGCTGCTGTCGTTCACGGCCCTGCTCGCGGTGCTGACGCTGGCGATCGTCAATGCACCGCCGGCGCTGTCCGAGGCGGTCGGCACGGTGACCGGTGCGGCAACCCTGTCGGGCAGCCTGCGGACCCCGCTGGCCGATCCGTTGTTCGTGGTGCTCGGCCTGGCCGGATCGGCGCCGGTGGCGGTTGCCCTGGGGCTCGGCGTGACCCTGTTCCTTGCCGCCGCGGGCCGCTCCGTGGCCCTCGTTCACTGGCTGCTCGCGGTGGTGCTGGGGACGGCGCTGGCGCAGGGGCTGTACGGCCTGCTCGGCCTGCTGCCGATGCGGGTCGCCCGGCCCGACGTCGCCTTCGCCTCGCTGGTCCTGATGCACGGATTCCTGGCCGTGATCGCGGCCAAGGACCTGGCCGCCACCCAGCGCAAGTGGTTGTACCTGGCCGCGACCGCTGCGCTGGTGCTGATCGGCTTTGCCCGCCTGTACCTCGGCCGGGCCGACCTGTACGCGCTGGGCGTCGCCGCGGCGCTGGCGGTGGTCTGGCTCACGCTGGTCGGCATCGCCTACCGGGTCCGGGCCCGTCCGGCCCGGACCCGCTCGGCCTGGGCGCTGGTCGCGGTGTTCGTTCTGCTCGCCGCCGGCGGCTCGGTGGTGGCCAACGGCATGGGGTATTCGCGCGTGCTCCAGGGCCAGCAGCAGGGCCCGCCGGTCCGATCCGTGGCCGAATCCTGCTGGTGGTCCCGGGGCCGGGACTGCGACGGCACCGAGTTGCCGCGTCGTCGGACCGTGTTCGGCGACCCCGGCGGGCAGGTGTTCGACGCCCAGGTCGCGGCCGATGCCGAGGTCCTGCGCAACGCGCTGGACGAGGCGGACTGGCAGCCCCTTCCGCCGCTGGGGGTCCGGGCGATCCGGGCGGTGCTGGCCCGGCGCGTCGATGCGGATCGCCTGCCGCACCTCGCGCGCGACTTCAACGGCCGGACCCAGGAGGTCGCCCGCCGCCTGCCGCTGGGCGACGATCGCTGGGCGGTGCTGCGGGCCTGGCGATCCGGTTGGCAGCTGACGCCCGACGGCCGGCCGGTCTGGCTCATCCAGGTGCGGGTCGTGACCCCGACCACCGTGGCCGGCCTGTTCGCGACCTGGCGGCGCGATGCGTCGCGCAGCGACGAGGGCATCGATGCGCTGCGTCGAGCGGGCTCGGACTGGCGCTGGCGGCGCGACGGCGACGAAGACATCCTGCGCGCCGATGCCCGACGCGACGAAGTGGACCGCGAAGCACCCGACCCGACCCCCTGAGCGCGAGCCGACCGGACGTTCCCGGCTTGCGAACCGGCCGCCGGGGGGCGGCTCAGTCGGGCACGGCGTCGCTCGCGTCGTCCGGGCCGAGCAACCAGCACAGGGCGCGCAGACGCTCCTCCGGGTCGGAGACCGCCAGCAGCTCTTGGGCCTGGGGCGGGTCGAGCGGCAGAATCCCGGCCAGCGCCATGCCGAGCTGGCTGGCGTTGTCCGCTTCGACTTCGGGCAGTTCCGCGGCGGGCAGGCGGGCGACGAGTTCGCGATACAGGCTTTCCAGTGCGGCGAACTCCGGCCCGATCGAGCGGGCGGGTTCCGGCGCGATCCACTCGACGTGACCGATCAGCAGGCCGTTGTCGCGGGCCGAGGTGTGGTGGATACGGAACCGGCGCGTGCCGCGGGCCCGAATCCCCAGGAGTCCATCTTCCAGCGTCGAGAAGTCCTCGATCACGGCTTCCGTGCCGATCGAGGCGTGGCGCGCGGTCCGCTGGTCCGTGGCCGGATCGAGCATGACCACGCCGAAGCCCTGGCCGCTGCGCGAGCAGTCGCGCACCAGTTCCAGGTACCGGGTTTCGAAGATCCTCAGGGGTAGCGGCGCGCCGGGAAACAGCACCAGCTGCAGGGGGAACAGCGCCAGTTCGTCGAGCGCGTCAGTCACCGCTGTCGCCGTTCAGGAATCGCTGCTGCACGTTGCCGAAGCCGCGGTTGCTCATGAACACCACGTGGTCGCCGGGCCGCGCGTTCTCGCGCAGGTCGGACAGCACGTTGCTCAGCTGACGGCGGAAGCGGCCGCCGGCCTGGAGCTTGTCGAACACCTCGCTCGGGTCCCAGTCCAGCGTGTCCGCCGAGTGCATCACGACGTAGTCTGCCGCGGCCAGCGCCGGGGCCAGCTGGTCGAGGTGGTGGCCGCCGCGCATGGTGTTGCTGGCCGGTTCCAGGGCGACCAGAAGGCGGGCCGCGCCGATCGAGCGCCGAAGCCCCTCCAGGGTCAGGCGGATGGCGGTGGGGTGGTGGGCGAAGTCGTCGTAGACGTGCACGCCGCCGACATCGCCGAGGTACTCCATGCGCCGCTTGACGCCGCGGAACTCGCCCAGTGCGGCCACCGCGGTCTGCGGATCGACGCCGGCCGCCGCTGCGGCGGCGATCGCGGCCACCGCGTTCAGCGCATTGTGGCGGCCGCTCTGGGCCCATTCCAGCGTGCCGATCTCGTCGTCGCCGCGGAAGAACGTGAGCTGGCGGCCGGACGGCTCGTCGAGCCGGACCCGCCAGTCGGCCTCGACATCGCCTTCGATGCCGAAGGAGGCGCGCTCGCTCCAGCAGCCCTTTTCGAACACCCGCTTGAGGTTGGCGTCGTGCTGGTTGTGGATGATGCTGCCGTTGCCTGGCACGGTGCGCAGCAGGTGGTTGAACTGGGTCTCGATCGCGGCGAGGTCCGGATAGATGTCGGCGTGGTCGAACTCCAGGTTGTTCAGGATCGCGATCGAGGGTCGGTAGTGGACGAACTTGGCCCGCTTGTCGAAGAAGGCCGTGTCGTACTCGTCGGCTTCGACCACGAACCAGTCGCCTCCGGCGCGGGCCGAGATGTCGAAATTGCTCGGAATGCCGCCGATCAGGAAGCCCGGTTCCAGGCCGGCGTGTTCGAGGATCCAGGCCGCGAGGCTGGCGGTCGTGGTCTTGCCGTGGGTGCCGGCCACGGCCAGCACCTTGCGCCGGGCGAGGTAGTTCTCGCCCAGCCAGCGCGGGCCGGAGACGAAGTCCATGCGCCGGTTCAGCACGTGTTCGACGGCCGGATTGCCGCGGCTCAGCGCATTGCCGATCACGACCTGGTCGACGTCGTCCGGGATCGCCTCGGCCGAGTAGCCCTCGTGCAGCTCGATGCCGAGGTTCTCGAGTTGGGTGCTCATCGGCGGATAGACGTTGGCATCCTGGCCGGAGACTTCGTGGCCGTCGGCCCGCGCCAGCGCCGCGATGCCGCCCATGAAGGTGCCGCAGATGCCGAGGATGTGGAGTTTCATAAGGCCTCAGTGGGGTCTCGGGGTGTCCGCAATTCGTCCGCAATTCGTCCGCAAGTCGTCGGCTTCGGCACCCGGTTCTCGCTTTTCGATTCTCGAGCGGTCGTGCGGGGCGTCAGGGGCCGATGCCGACCGCTTCGAGCGCGATGATCTGGAGCAGGAAAACTAGCACAGCCACCGCGATCCCGCCGGCGTACGGAAGCTCGAGCGCGTGGCGCCACACGTGGCCATCGACGGCCAGGCTCCAGAACAGGCCGATCAGCGCCAGCACGACCAGCGGACCGGGGATCGCCGCCGCCCCGTCGGCCGGGCCGGCCGCCAGCCACAGGGGGAGATTGAGCAGGCCGACCAGTGCGCCGGTCGCGAACAGGGCCTGGGCGACCTGGCCGAACCGCGCCGGGCGCCGCGCGAGGGCCAGCACCACCTGGATCGAGGCCAGCTGCAGGGCGAAGGTCAAGAGTACGTCGCGCACCGGAGGCGGGTCCGGAGCGAACAGCAGCATCGCGCCGGTCAAGCCCCACCACAGCGCCATCGCCAGCCACAGCGCCGCCGAGGAGGCCGGCAGGTCCTGCGGTCCGGCGCGCAGCAGCGCGATCCGGACGACGAGCGCCAGCCAGGCGTTCATCGGCGGGCCGCCGGGCAGGGCAGAATAGGGCGATGGAATCGGAACCAGACGGCACGACCGGGGTCGAGCAGGGGGTCGATCGACACGTCGATGCGGTCGGCCTGATCTGCCCCGAGCCCGCGCTGCGCGCGCGCAAGGCACTGGCGCAGATGCGGCCGGGTGCGCTGCTCGAGATCGTCACGGACGATCCGCTGGCCGAAGTCGACCTGCGGATCCTGTGCGACCGGGGCGGTCACGAGTGGGTCGAAAGCGTCGAGACGGACGGCGTGCGCCGCACCCGGATTCGCCGGGCAGGCGACTGAGCGGTCAGTCGGCCTGCAGCGCATCCAGCAGGCGCTGCTGGACGTCGTCGACCGAGCCCATGCCGTCGATTTCGCGCAACTGGCCGCGGGCGGCGTAGTGACCGGCCACGGGAGCGGTCTGTTCGGCGTAGACCCGCAGGCGGTTCCGGATGACCTCCTCCGTGTCGTCCGAGCGGCCTTCCTCGACGGCGCGCTTGCTCAGGCGGTCGACGATCTCCTGCTCGTTGACGGTCACGGAAACGGCCACGTCGACCGGCTGGCCGATGCGCTTCAGCACCACGTCCAGGGCCTCGGCCTGGGCCAGGTTGCGCGGATAGCCGTCCAGGATGAATCCGTTGGCGACGTCGGGCTGGCCGAGTCGTTCCTCGATCAGGCCCAGCATCAGGTCGTCCGGGACCAGGTTGCCGGCGTCCATGTAGCGCTGGGCTTCCCGGCCCAGCTCCGTCTGCTGCTCCACGGCGTCGCGCAGCAGCGCGCCGGTCGAGATGTGGGCGAGGTCGAGACGGTCGCGGAGGAGGGCGGCCTGGGTTCCCTTTCCGGAGCCCGGGGGGCCGAGAAGTACGATGCGCATCGGTAGAGGGTTCGGGTGCGGCTGGACAAGCGGCTAAAGGTAGCCCGACCCCGCCGGCAAGTCAAATCTGCGGGACCCGGCTCGAGGGTGCGCGGCCGGGCCCGTCACGAAGCCCCCTCGGGCGTCCCGATCGCGGAATCGCCCCCCGAATTGCTTTATCCTTGCTCGGGAAGCGAAGCCACCACCGGATCGAAATGCCCGGGACCAATATCCTCTACGCCCAGTCCGGCGGCGTCACGCCGGTCATCAACGCCACCGCGGCGTCGGTCATCGAGACCGCGCGCGAGTACCCGGACGACTTCGGCACGGTCTTCGGCGCCGCCGACGGCATCATCGGGGCGCTCGAGGAGCGGCTGATCGACACCTCGTCGTTTTCCGCCGACGACCTGGTCGCGCTGGGCCACACCCCCGGGGGCGTCTTCGGGTCCTGCCGCTACAAGCTGAAATCCCTGGACGACAACCGGCGCGAGTACGAGCGCCTGGTCGCCGTGCTCGACGCGCACGACATCGGCACCTTTCTCTACAACGGCGGCAACGACTCGGCCGACACGGCGTACAAGATTTCGCGCATGGCCGAAGAACTCGGCTATCCGCTGCGGGCCCTTGGCGTGCCGAAGACCATCGACAACGATCTCGTGGTCACGGACAACTGCCCGGGCTTCGGCTCGGTGGCCAAGTACGTCAACGTGTCCATCCTCGAGGCCAGCCTCGACGTCATGTCGATGTCGTCGAGTTCGACCAAGGTCTTCATCATGGAAGTGATGGGCCGCCATGCGGGCTGGATCGCCGCCGCCGCCGGGCTGACGCGGCGCGGCGAAGGTGATCCGCCGCAGATCATCCTGTTTCCCGAGGTGTCGTTCGATCGCGAAGCGTTCTGCAAGGCGGTCGATCGCTCGGTGACCACCAACGGCTACTGCTCCGTGGTCGTCTCCGAGGGCGCGCGGGATGCAGAGGGCACCTTCCTGGCCGACGCCGGAACCACCGATGCCTTCGGTCACAAGCAGCTCGGCGGCGTTGCACCGGTGGTCGCCGGGATCGTCGGCGAGGACCTCGGCCACAAGGTCCACTGGGCGGTCTGCGATTACCTGCAGCGCTCGGCGCGGCACATCGCGTCGGCTACCGACGTCGCCCATGCCCGCGCGGTCGGGCGTGCCGCGGTCGAGTTCGCACGCGCCGGGCAGACCGGTGTGATGCCGGTGATCCGGCGCATCTCCGACGAGCCCTATGAGTGGACGATCGCGAGCGCGCCGCTCGGCGATATCGCCAATCACGAGAAGACCCTGCCCGCGGACTACATTTCCGACGACGGGTTCGGGATCACCGAGAAGGCCCGGCGCTACCTCGAACCGCTGGTTCGCGGCGAGGATTATCCGCCCTACGACGAACACGGCCTGCCGAAGTATTTCCGGCCGACGCTCCACCCCGTGAAGCCCCGGCTGGACCCGTTCACGCCGGCCTGAGCGCGCCCGGGGGCGCGCTGTCTTCGAAGCTCCTGCGAGCAGATCGAGCATCCAAACCCACATCCACCTGGAAGATCGAATGACCACCAAGCTCAACGCCCTGTCCGAATGGGTCGACTCCGTCGAACGTCTCACGCGCCCCGACGAGGTGTACTGGTGCACCGGCAGTTCGGAAGAGAACGCGTCGATGATCAACGGCATGCTCGACAGCGGCGACCTGATCGAACTGAACCAGGCCACCCACCCCGAGTGCTACCTGCACCGTTCGGACCCGGACGATGTCGCCCGCGTCGAGCACCTGACCTTCGTCTGCACCACCGACGAGGACGACGCCGGCCCGAACAATCACTGGATGTCGCCCGACGAGGCCCACAGGAAGATGGACGGCTTGTTTGCCGGCTGCATGGAAGGCCGGACGATGTACGTGATCCCCTACTGCATGGGACCGATCGAATCGCCGTTCTCCCGGCTCGGCGTGGAGATCACCGACAGCCCCTACGTCGTGGCCAACATGCGCAAGATGACCCGCATGGGCGACGACGCGCTGGCGCGGATCGAGCGCGAGGGGACCTTCGTCCGCGGTCTGCATTCCACCGGCGAACTGGACCCGGACCGACGGTTCATCATGCACTTCCCCGAAGAGCTGCAGATCCAGAGCTACGGCTCGGGCTACGGCGGCAATGCGCTGCTGGGCAAGAAGTGCCACGCGCTGCGCATCGCCAGCTACCAGGCTCGCAGCGAGGGCTGGCTGGCCGAGCACATGCTGATCGTCGGCATCGAGAGCCCGGAGGGTGAGACGCGCTACGTGGCCGCGGCCTTCCCGTCGGCCTGCGGCAAGACCAACCTGGCCATGCTGATTCCGCCGGAGCCGTACAAGTCGGCCGGCTGGAAGATCCACACGGTCGGCGACGACATCTGCTGGCTGCACCCGGGCGAGGACGGCCGCCTCTACGCGATCAATCCCGAGGCGGGCTACTTCGGCGTCGCGCCGGGCACCTCGGCGAAGACCAACCCGAATGCACTGGCCATGCTCGACCACGATGCGATCTTCACCAACGTGGCCGTGACCGACACCAACGAACCCTGGTGGGAAGACCTCGACGAGCGGATCCCGAAGTTCGACTGGAAGGGCAACAAGTACGATCCGGGCTCCGGCAAGAAGGCGGCGCACCCGAACTCGCGGTTCACCGTATCGATGGAACAGTGCCCGACCTACACCGAGGCGGCGGAGAATCCGAAGGGCGTGCCGATCGACGCGATCATCTTCGGAGGCCGGCGCGCGACGCTGGCGCCGCTGGTGATGGAAGCGCGCGACTGGACCCACGGCACCTTCCTCGGCGCCAGCATGGCCTCGGAGACCACTGCGGCCGCGACCGGCAAGGTCGGCGTGGTCCGGCGCGACCCGATGGCCATGAAGCCGTTCTGCGGTTATCACTTCGGCGACTACTGGGGCCACTGGCTGAAGGTCGGCGAGACGCTCGAGCACCCGCCGAAGATCTTCCAGGTCAACTGGTTCCGCCGCGACGAGAACGGCAAGTTCATCTGGCCCGGCTTCGGCGAGAACCTCCGCGTGCTCGAGTGGGTGCTCGGTCGCTGCGCCGGCGAGACCGGCGCCGTCGAAACCCCCGTGGGCTTTCTTCCGGAACCCGGCGCGATCTCGACCGAGGGCCTGGACGCCAATCCCGACATGGACACGCTGCTGGCCGTGGATGCGGGCGCCTGGGCGAAGGAACTCGACGACGTCGAGCGCCACCTGGCCCGCTTCGATCCGCGCGTGCCGAAGGCGCTGGTCGACGAGCTGGAAGCGATGCGGGAAAAGCTGGGCTAGACGGCGGGGGACAGGGACGAGGGGCCAGGGACGAGTAGAGCGCGGTCAGGCCGAGTCTCTGCCGCTCCCGGCCCTCCGCGCCGTCATTCCGGCGGATTCCGAACCGCCCGGCTCCATCGAAACGGCCCGCCCTCGGCGGGTCGTTTCCGTATCGTCATCAATGCGCCGGTGTGGACGATCCCCCTCGCCCGTGACCACCGGCTCCTTCCCCCCAATCCCTTTCCCCTGCCCGACGTCCCTCGTTTCCGCCCGGTGCGCTATCCTTGCGGGCTTCCCCGAACCCGCGAAACGTCATGTTCCGTAGCGCATCCGACGCCGATCGCGTCATCCCGATCTCACTCGTCGCCCCCGACTCGCTCGCCTCCGTCGGCGACGGCCTGACCCGGTCCTGGATCGAGGCCACGGGCTACACCGGCAAGCCCGGCACGGTCCTCCAGGTGCCCGACGGCGACGGCAGGCTGGCGCGCGTGCTGGTCGGTCGCCCGCAGCAGGGGCGGGTGTGGACGCTGGCCGGTCTGCCGGCGCAGCTGCCCGAAGGAGACTACGGGGTCGACGGCGCCACGGCCGAGGCAGGCGACGACGCGCTCGACGACCTGGCCGTCGGCTGGGCCCTGGGCCACTATCGCTTCGACCGCTACAAGAAGGGCGATCGACCGTGCGCCGCGCTGGTCGTGCCCGGCAACAGGATCGGGCGGCTGGAGATTCTTCGCGACGCCCTGTTCCGGGTCCGCGACCTGGTCAACACCCCGGCCGCCGACCTCGGCCCGGGCGAACTGGCGAAGGAAGCCGAGACCCTGGCGCGCACCCACGGCGCCTCCTTCAAGGTCGTCCACGGCGACGACCTGGAGCGCGAGTTCCCGGCCATCCACGCGGTCGGCCAGGCGGCGTCGCGCGGCCCGCGCCTGATCAAGATGGCCTGGGGCGACGCGTCGCACCCCTCGCTGGCGCTGGTCGGCAAGGGCGTGATCTTCGACTCCGGCGGCCTCAACATCAAGCCGGGCTCGGGCATGGTCCTGATGAAGAAGGACATGGGCGGTGCGGCGCACGTGCTCGGCCTGGCCGAGCTGATCATGCGGCTCGGCATCAAGGTCCACCTGCGGGTCTACATCCCGGCGGTCGAGAACGCGATCGCCGGCAATGCCTACCGCCCGTCGGACATCGTCACGACGCGCAACGGCACGACGATCGAGATCGGCAACACCGATGCGGAAGGCCGCGTCGTGCTGTCGGACGCGCTGACCCTGGCCGGCGAGGACGGCGCGTCGCGCATCATCGACTTCGCCACCCTGACCGGTGCCGCGCGCGTCGCCCTGGGCGAGGACCTGCCGCCGTTGTACGCACGAGACGATGCGCAGGCGCGTGCGATCCAGGACCTGGCCTTCGAGGTCGAGGATCCACTCTGGCACATGCCGCTGTACACGCCGTACAAGGAGCAGATCCAGCCGAAGATCGCCGACCTGTCGAACACCGGCACCACCAGCTACGGCGGCAGCCTGACCGCGGCGCTGTTCCTGGACCACTTCGTGCCCGAGGGCGTCGACTGGATGCACCTGGACATCTATGCGTGGAACCTGTCCGACCGGCCGGGCCGACCGGCCGGCGGCGAGGCGCAGACGCTGCGCGCGATGATTGCCTGGCTCGAGCGGACCTACGGGCGGTGATCGCTCGATGAGCGAGGCGGGTCTGATCGCAAGCGCCGAAGGCTTCGGCGTCGTCGCACTCGAGGTCACCGCACCGGCCGTGTTCGATGTCGATGCACACCTGCGCATCACCCGGCCGGACGGCAGCATCGAGGATCGCCACCTCGGCGCGGCCGGTATCGACCCGGCGTGGTTGCCGCGCGGCCGGTTCCGGCTCGAAGCACCGACCGATCCGGCCTGGCCGACCGGCACCCGGCTCGACGTCATCGCGTCGACCGGCGGCCCCGACGGCCGACGCCATGCCGAGCCGGTCACCTTCGAGGTCGACGCCCCGGCCGAGCACGCCTCGAGCTGGCGCCTGGGCAGCTATTCGGGCACCGTTCCGATCGAGCAGCTCAGCTGGTCGCAGGGCATGAGCAACTGGTTCTACCGCCACTTCGACCACGCCGCGCGGGTAGTCATGGACCTCATGTTCGCCGGCCACCCCAAGCTGCAGGGCGACGTGCTCGACGTCGGCTGCGGCGACGGCATCACCGATCTCGGCATCGCGCTGCGAAGGCAGCCGAAACGCTTCGTCGCCGTCGATCCCTTCAAGGGCTACGAACGCCTGCCGGCGATCTGCGAAGACCACCATTTGCCGCCGGAGCTGGTCCGGCAATCCCGCATCGAGTTCCGTTCCGACGATGGAAACGACCTGCAGCTCGACGACGACAGCTTCGACGTCGTGCTGTCCTGGGGCTCGCTGGAGCATATTGCCGGCGGCTATGCGCAGACCCTGGCCGAGATCAAGCGCGTGCTGCGCCCCGGCGGCCTGTTCTTCGCCCACCCGGGCCTGTTCTACGGCTCGGCCGGCAACCACCTCGGCGAGTTCTTCGACGACCCGTGGATCCACCTGAAGCTCGACCGCGACGAACTGCAGCGACGCGTCCTCGCCGGCACCCCGCGCTACATGGACCGGGCCGGCGAGAAGTCCCCGCCCGAGCAGTACTGGCAGTGGTACACGGAGCTCAACCCGATCAAGCTGCCCGACTTCGAACAGGAACTGCGAGGCATGGGCTTCGAACCCTGGCGCTTCGCCCTGCGCACCGACCCGGTCGTCGAATACACCCCCGAACTCCAGCAGCACGACATGGTGACGCTGGGGATCGCGGAGTTGTACGGGGTGTTCAGGTTGGTCGCGTGAGTCTCCTCAGGGTCGTTTCTGGTCCGATCCTTTCCCACGATTTCCTAAGCCTCATGCTGTAGGAAAAGTTCCTACCCAACGCCTAGTTTATTTCCTACTCATTTTTCGTACTTTTGCGCATGACGCAAGCAACAAATGGCAATAGCCTGATCGGGCATTAGTGCCTGAGTCCTGGTGCAGGACTCGCGTTGTGCGAAGGCGTGGTTTCGCCTTCGGTTTTCAATCTTAAGCATTCGAAACAAAGGAGTGTAGAGATGGTGGGAATCAGGTGTTTTGGTTTGCTTGTTTTGCCTGTTGCGGCTCTTGCGCTGAGTAGCGAAACTGTTGACGCTGAACAGGCAAGTTCAGTGACTTCAGAAATCGAATCGTTGCATTGCACATATCATTCCGCCGCAGTTTCGAGCACTCGATCGATTCGCGAGTGGGAAGTCTGTTCTTCGGCAGACGGCCGGAATTTTCGGCTTGTGGGCCGCGATGCTGGAGCGAAAGATCTGGCAGAGGTCTCCTACATTTCGGGTCATGGCGTTTCTGCGTTGAGTGCTCGCTATCTCGATCGAGTCGCGGAGCTCACCATTAGCTCGGTACTTGATGTTCTTGAGCTAAGCGCCCGATACCACGGGTCGCTGGATGTAGGTCGTTCCGAGACTCTCTCAGCGAATGCGCAAATTCCGATGAGCGCCATGGTTTGTGACGAGGCTGGCGAGGACGCAGACTCCTTGTTTGAGCGCTCGGACATCATTCCTGGTACCCCCTATTTGGCTCCGGCCGAAGACTTCAATTCGTTTTTCAACAGTGCAAGCGTTGAAGCAGTTGACGAGCTCAAAAGGCAAATCGTCGGCTTGGCGAATGAACATGATGTTCTCTCAGGCCACAGGGTTCCGGGCGCCTTGATGAGTGCGCGATCTAATGGCGAGCCTAGTGCGATCCCTGTCGTTTTTGCGATGATGCAAGAAGCATTGGCTGCGGATGGCCAGACTCGAGGATTCGAATCCTGTGCAATGCTTGCGCTTGGGGCGACTGGCGCCATCATTGGCGTGCTAAGTAGTGATCCAGCGCTCGGGATTGCATGTGCAACGAGTTGCGGCGCGACCTTGGGCTGCTTGGGTCAGGCCGTGGTTGGCGGAGGGTTTTCGCCGGGATGTGCAGGGTCGACTGCTGCATGCCTGGGCTGCGTGGGCCTCGGATACTCAGAAAATTTCGCCAACTGCTTCCGCCAGTTCACGCAGATGTACTAGCTGCCGATTATCGATTAATATTGCGGTCGCTGGGTGCGCTCACGCGGCCGCATTTTTTCGTCTTTCCGTTGGGGGTAGAAAGCGGAATTTAAATATGGAGTTGGCAAATGGCAGACAAGTCTGATACCAGCGTCTTTACAATTTTGGTCGTCATGGCCGTGATGACCTTTTTCTATATTCTTGAAGCCTACTGGGCCGTTCTTCTTGGAGTTTACGGATACGGAGTCGCTGAGTTTCTCCAAAGAACTCCACAGGGCCGAAGGCTGCTAACTGGGTGGCGAAGAAAAGCTACTTAGGCCTCCTGCTAGCTAGCGGCAACGCCCCTCACCGAGTCGTCGATCGAATCTGGTGGTCACGTGTTGTCTAGGGTACGAGTGGACTCTTGAGAAGAAGGTCCAAACTACACTCCATCCATGGACCCGCGTAAAACTCGAATCCGTCAATCGTCGGCCTTGTTTTAGGGCGCTTCGCCCTGCGCACCGACCCGGTCGTCGAATACACCCCCGAACTCCAGCAGCACGACATGGTGACGCTGGGGATCGCGGAGTTGTACGGGGTGTTCAGACTCAAGTCATAGGGGCGCGAATCCGGCGGTTACGTGGCGCCCCGGTTTGCTCCGGAACCATTCCCCGGGCCTCTCAGAACTTGCAACGTGGGCGACTCGGGCGGCTCAGCGCCGCTTCGAGACGAACGCGCGTGGCTCGCTGCAGCAGGATCGGATAGACGTTGACCACCACGCTGCCGAAGGTCAGGAACAACGCCCAACCGGTCCACCCGATCGCTATCGCATGGCCTGCTGTGAGCAGGCCAAGAGCAAGAAGGACAACGTGGCCGCGCTCGCTGTCGATGGTCCGATCGACGAATGCCTCGGCAGTGCGACGGTCGCGGATGATGCGGTGGCCCGGATCCAATCGACGCGCCCATCGATTCGCCAGGTCTCCGTCCGGCACCCATTTCCGGAACGTACGGATGCCAAGTCGGTCGTGGGGTCGCTGGAGACGTTCGAAGTGCCGGATACGAAAGTAGGCGTGGGGCAGGACCCGCCAGAGCCCGATGGCGCCGACCGAGAGCAGCACGAACCAGGGGCCGGGCATGAGGTCGCCCCGAGGGTAGTCGAAGGGCCGGAGCGGGCCCCATACGTGCAGCCGGAACATCGCCATCGGCGCCAGCCAACCGCCGGCCATGATGGCGAAGGGCAGGAGGTTGAAGTTCCGCGAAGCCGCGGATCCCGCGCGCTCCGTCGGCGTTTGCTTCATTTGACGGCTCGGAAGTGATCGCGGTCGAGGTCGTAGTAGCGGTGCGTCAGCCCGGCGAAGTCGAAGTCGCGGCGGTAGCGGAAACCCAGCTTTTCCATGACCCGCTGCGAGGCCCGGTTCGACGGCAGGGTCCAGGAGCCCACGGTCGCCTGCGCGAGCGGCCCGAAGGCAAGGGATAGGATTCCCGACGCCATCTCCGTGGCGAAGCCGCGACCCCACTCGCTCGAGCGGATCGCGTAGGCGAGTCCGGTGTGCGCCTTGCCGTCGAGCCCGTCGAGGACGTAGGTCTTCAGGCCGCCGCGCCCGAGAAATCGGCCGGACTGCCGGTCGTGGAAGGCCCAGAAGCCGAAGCCGTGCTGCTGCCAGTGGGCGACCGCGTCGTCGATCGAAGACCGCGAAACGCTCTCGGGAAGCGGCCGCCCATCGGCCGAGAGGAACGCCATCACCTGCGGGTCGGAGTGCAGCCGGTCGATATCGGCAAGATGCTCCGCCCCGAGCGGGGTCGCGGCCATTCGGTCGGTTTGCCAGCGTTCGATGTACAGGGGAGGACTCCCGTGTGCTGACCGGCTACACTGCCCGGCCGACCGGATCGAAGTCTACCGTGGATCGCAGCACCCCCTCACCCCCGGCCCCCGAAGGCACCGGCCTCCGTTACGAGGTCGGCCGTACGCTGCTGCTGGCCACGCCGCTGATCATCGGCCAGTTGACGTCCTTCGGCATGAACTTCGTCGACACGGTGATGGCCGGGCGGCTGGGCACGGTGGCGCTCGGCGCGATCGCCGTCGGGTCGTCGGTCTGGGCGGCCGGTTTCCTGCTGTCGCTGGGCGTGCTGATGTCCGTGTCACCGGCCGTGTCGCAGCTCGACGGCGCCGGGCGTCGGGGCCAGGCCGGGGAGATGACGCGCCAGGCGGGCTGGATCGCCCTGGTGCTGGGCGTGTTCGTGTTCTTCGCCATGCGCGAGATGGACTGGGTGGTCGCCCTGCTGGATGTCGACGACGCGGTGGCGGCGACGGCGCTGGGGTACCTGGACGCGATCAGCTGGGGCGCGCTGGCGCTGACCGGGCAGCTGGTGCTGCGCTTCTTCGCCGAGGGCACCGGCGACACCAAGCCGACGATGTACATCGGCGTGATGGGCATCGCCCTGAACGTACCGCTGAACTACGTGCTGATGTTCGGCAAGCTGGGCTTCGAACCGATGGGTGCGGTCGGCTGCGGCTGGGCCACGGCGATCGTGTTCTGGGTCCAGTTCGTCGCGCTGGGGCTCTACATCGCATGGCGGCCGCGCTTCCGGCCCTTCGCGCTGTTCGAGCGCTTCAGCCCGCCGTCCTGGCGCGAGATTCGGGGGCTGCTGGCGGTGGGTCTTCCGATCGGGATCATGGTGTCCTTCGAGGGCAGCCTGTTCATCGCCACCGCCTTGCTGATCGCCACGCTGGGCGCGCTGCCGATCGCGGCGCACCAGGTCGCGATCAATATCGCGTCCATGGCCTTCATGGTGCCGCTGGGCATGTCGGGGGCGATCACCGTGCGGGTCGGCAACGCGGTCGGCCGCCGGGACCGCCAGGGCGCCCGGCGCGCCGGGCTGGTCGGCATCGGCATCGCCGGGACCTACGGCGCGATCTCGGCCACGCTGATGCTGCTGCTGGCCGAGCCGATCGCGCGGATGTACACCGCCGAGGCGGAAGTCGTCGCGCTGGCCTCGAGCCTGCTCCTGTGGGCCGCGATCTTCCAGGTCTCCGACGGCCTGCAGGTGGCCTCGGCCGGTGCGCTGCGAGGGCTGAAGGACACGCGCTGGCCGATGGTCTACAGCCTGGTCTCCTACTGGGGCGTGGGCATGACCCTGGGCTGCTGGCTGACCTTCTGGCGCGACTGGGGACCGCACGGCATGTGGGTGGGCCTGGTCGCCGGACTCAGCGTCGCGGCGGTGCTCCTCGGCACCCGCTTCTGGCGTGCCTCCGGCGCCTACATCCGGCACGGTCGGAAGGTGCTGGCCGATGCGCCGGAGCCGGCGCCGGTGCCGAATCCTCCGCCGCCGCCCGGGCCGCCCGATCCGCCCACCGTGGCCTGAGTTTCGCCGCGGCTGCAGGCCGCGCCGCGCGCCCTGACTTCTGGCCCTTGCGGTCGCAGGGCCCGGCTGAAACAATCCGGTCACGATTCTTCCATGACCGGGCCGTGCGATCCTTGCGCGGCTCGATTTTCTTCCGACCGGGAAAGGTTTCAATGACGACCGAACGACGACCGAATTTCCTCGTGCGCATCTGGACCGGCTTCTGGGGCGGCGTGACCGCGCTCCGCATGTTCGTGTTCAACGTGCTGTTCCTTCTGATCCTCGCGCTGCTGATCCGGGGCCTGGTGTCCGGCGACCGCATCGTGGTCGAGGACGACACCACGCTGGTGATCGCGCCGGTCGGCGTGATCGTCGAGGAGTACACGGGCACTCCGGCCGAGCGGGCGCTGAACGAAGCGCTGGGCCAGCAGCTGCCCGAGACGCGCCTGCGCGACCTGGTCCGCGCGCTCGAGCTGGCCGCCGACGACGACCGGATCGTCCAGGTGCTGCTGCGCACGGACCGGCTTCTGGGCGTGTCGCCCGGCACGCTGACCGAGCTGGACGCGGCGGTGAAGCGCTTCCGCCGGTCCGGCAAGCCGATGATCGCCTATGCCGGCGCCATGACCCAGGCCCAGTACGGCTTCGCATCGATGGCCGACGAGGTCTGGCTGGACCCGGACGGCATCGTGATCATCGAGGGCATGGCGTACTTCCGCAACTACTTCGCCGATGCGCTGGAGCTGGCGAAGGTCGACGTCAACCTGTTCCGGGTCGGCGAGTTCAAGTCGGCGATGGAGCCCTACATCCGCAACGACATGTCGGAGGCCGACCGTGAGGCGGCACAGTACTGGATCGGCGGGCTGTGGCAGCAGATGCTGGAAATGATCGCGGCCAATCGCGGCCTGCCGATCGAGCGGCTCGTCGAGCAGACCCAGAACCCGGTCGAACTGGTGCAGGCGGCCGGTGGCGACGCCGCGGCCGCGGCGCTGGACGCGGGCTGGGTCGATCGCCTGGTGACCCGACCGGAGGCACGCCTGGCCCTGGCAGAGCGCGGTGCACCGGACGATGACAAGGGCTTCCGTCAGATCGGCATGGACGCGTTTCTTGCGCTGCCGCGCACGCCCGAGCTGGCCAACGACCGGGTCGCCGTGATCGTGGCGGCCGGCTCGATCGTCGAGGGCAGCCAGTCGCCGGGCATGATCGGCGGCGATTCCACTGCCCGACTGCTGCGCGACGCGGCGCAGGACGACGTGGTCAAGGCGGTGGTGTTCCGCATCGACTCCGGCGGAGGCAGCGCCTTCGCCTCGGAAATCATCCGCCAGGAGATGATGGCCCTGCGCGAAACCGGCAAGCCGGTGATCGTCAGCATGGGCGACGTGGCGGCGTCGGGCGGCTACTGGATCGCCATGGGCGCCGACGAAATCTGGGCCTATCCGAACACCATCACCGGGTCGATCGGCATCTTCGGCTTCTTCCCGACCTTCCAGGACACGCTGGAGATCGTCGGCATCAACACCGACGGCTTCGGCACCACGCCGATCGCCGGCGGCTTCCGCGCCGACCGCGACCTGCCGGAGCCGGTCGGCGCGCTGATCCAGTCGATCATCGAGCATGGCTATCGCGAGTTCATCGGCCTGGTGGCCGAGCACCGCGACATGAGCCTGGACCAGGTCGACGACATCGCCCAGGGCCGGGTCTGGACCGGCGCCCAGGCGCGCGACCGCGGCCTGGTCGACCAGCTCGGAACGCTGGAAGAGGCGATCGAGGCGGCGGCCCGCATGGCCGGCCTGTCCGACGACTACGACCGCGTCTACATCCAGCCGGAGATGAGCGCCTTCGAGGAGTTCCTCGCCCGGATGGGTGCCGAGGCAATGGTCAAGGCCGGGCTGGAACTGCCGGTCAACCCGCTGTCGCGGCTGATCGGCACGAATCTCTACGGCCGGCTGCTCGATGACCTGAACCGCATCGCGGAGGCCCGCTCGGGCCGGCCGAACCTGCCGGAAGTCGTCGCGCACTGCCTGTGCGAAGCGCCATACTGACCCGCCGGACGGCGGATCGAGACAAGGGCCGGGCGTTCGCGTCCGGCCTTTTTCTTGAGTGAATTCCGCGCGGGATGTAGGTCGTCGTCGTGGATCGTCGACGATCGACGGCCGGTCAGTCGGGCGGCGCGTCGGGAAGCTCGGCCGGCGGCAGCCAGCCCTCGAGCCGGGCCAGCGCCTCGAGTTCGGGCAGGTCGCGCTCGGCGCGGATCAGCTGCTGACGCAGGCGAAGTGCGGCCCGCTCGGAATCCGGCGGCAGATTGCGCAGCTGCATTCGCGCTCGGCGGATCGTTTCGCGGTTCTCGCGGATCATCGCGCCCAGCCCGTAGGCTTCGTCCGGTGCCGCCACCGCGCAGGCCGGCGGCACCGGTTCCCCGGCCAGGGCAAGGTCGAAGCGGGCCTGGTCGCTGCAGTCCGGCCCCGTCGGCAGGCCCGGTGCCGACGAGGTCGCGCAGCCGGCCAGGACAACCATGGCGGCCAGCACGGCGGCCAGCAGCGCCGGCAGGAGGAGGCTCGACGACGAGGGGCGAGGATTCATGCGGGGCTTCCCGTACACTGCCTGGATTCGAGCGAAGGATAGCAGCGCATGGATCCAGTCACGCAAGGCCTGTTCGGCGGGCTCTGGGCGCAGGCGGGCGCGCGCCGCCGCGACATGCGACCGGCCGCAGTCACCGGCGTGGTCGCCGGCATGGCGCCTGACCTGGATGTCCTGATCCGGTCCTCGACCGACTCGCTGCTGGCGATCGAGTATCACCGCCACTTCACCCACGCCTTCGCCTTCGTCCCGATCGGTGCGCTGGTCGTTTCGCTGGTCCTCTGGCCGCTGCTGTCCCGGTGGTCGGAGAAGATCCGCTTTGCCCGGGTCTACCTGTGGTGCCTGCTGGCCTACGGTTCGCACGGATTGCTCGACGCGGCGACCTCCTACGGCACGCGCCTGTTCTGGCCCTTCTCCGACGGCCGCGTGGCCTGGAACGCGATCAGCGTGATCGACCCGCTGTTCTCTGTGCCGCTGGCCGTGCTGCTGGCGATCGGCGTGTTCAAGCGCAGCCGGCTGGTGGTCCGCATCGCGGCGCTGTGGGTCATCCTCTACCTGGCCATAGGGTTCATCCAGCACAACCGCGCCGAGAGCATCGTCCGCCACTGGGCCGAGCAAAGCGGCATCCAGGCCGAGCGGGTGATCGCCAAGCCGTCCTTCGCCAATCTCGTGCTGTGGCGCGGGCTGGTCGACGACGGGCGGGACTTCCACGCCGTGGCCGTGCGGATCGTCCCGACCCGACCCGCCATGCTGTGGGTCGGCTCCCGGGTCGAGCACTTCCAGGCGCCCGACGTGCCCGACGGCAGCCGCCTTGCGCGCGATCTCGCGCGCTTCGAGCACTTTTCCGATGGCTGGACCTTCCGCTACTACCGCTACGACCGGGAAGAACGGGCCTTCGTCGGCGATTTCCGCTACGCCATCGACCCGGCGGCGCAGCGGCCGCTCTGGGGCATCCTCTACGATCCGGACGACCCGTCCGAGGGCGTGGTCTTCGAACGTCCGGCGGAGATCGACGAGGCCGAGCGGGCAGGCTTCTTCGCCCGCCTGAGGGGCGAGGACCGGGAGTAGCGGCAAGCGGGGCTGCGGGGGTCGAGTGACCGCGACCGGACTTCGGTTCCTGTGGGAGCGAGCCTCGCGCGCGAAGCGTTCCGTCGGTCCGCGGAAAGGGATCGCGGGCAGGCGCCGCTAGGCCTGGACCGCCCGGTCGCTTGCCCAGGCGCGCAGCCGTTCGATCGGTTCGGCCATCATCACCGACAGCGGCCGGGTGTCGCGGATGGCCTCGAGGATGTCGTCGTTCTCCACGACGCGGTCTTCCGCGTGCGCGGTGTACAGCCCCGCGACGACGGCGTGTTCGAGCTCGGCACCGGAGAAGCCCTCCGACGCCTCGGCCAGGGCCTGGATGTCGTAGAGCATGGGTTTGAGGTCGCGGCGTGCCAGGTGGATGGCGAGGATCTCCCGGCGGGTTTCGAGGTCCGGCAGGTCGACGAAGAACACCTCGTCGAAGCGCCCCTTGCGCACCAGCTCCGGCGGCAGCGCGGTGATGTCGTTGGCGGTGGCGACGAGGAACACGCGGCTGTCGCGCTCGGCCATCCAGGTCAGCAGCGTGGCCAGCATCCGCTTCGACGTGCCGCCGTCGTTGTCGCCGGTCGCGAGGCCCTTCTCGATCTCGTCGATCCACAGGACGCAGGGCTCCATCCGATCGGCGCCGGCCAGCGCGCGGCGGAGGTTGCGTTCGCTTTCGCCGTGGAAGCGGTTGTACAGCGCGCCGGCATCGAGGTGGAGCAGGGGCACGCCGAACAGCCCGGCGACCGCGCGCGCGGCCAGCGACTTGCCGCAGCCCTGGACGCCGAGCAGCAGCACGCCGCGCGGCGGGTCCAGTCCCTTCGGCGGTTCGGCCGCGGTAAAGACGGGCTTGCGGCGGTCCAGCCACTGCTTGAGTTTCGGCATGCCGGCGACCCGCGTGAAGCGCTCCGTGTCGAGTTCGAAGGACAGCGCACCCGAGCGATCGAGCAGGTCGAAGCGGGTCTTCATCAGTTCGGGCAGGTCGTTCTCGTCGAGCACGCCGTCGTCGTGGATGGCGTTCTTCACCAGCCGACGCGCGTCCTTCATCGTCAGGCCGTTCAGGTTCAGGATCAGGCGGTCGACGATCGCGTCGTCGACGCGGGCCTGGACCTTGCCCCGACCGTCCTTCCAGGCGACGGCTTCTTCGTGGATCATCGCCTCGAGTTCGGCCCGGGTCGGCGTGGTCATCTCGAAGTGCACGGCGCGGGGTTTCAGCGAGTCGGGCAATTCGATGTTGTGGCCGACCAGCACCAGCGTGGCGCCCGGACGGTCGTGACCGCGGCTGATCTCGCGGACCAGGCGGGCGATCATCGGGTCGTCGAGATAGGGGTGGAAGTCGGCCAGCAGGAAGATCGCGCCGTCGCGGCGCTGGTCGATGTGGCGGAGCAGCTCGGCCGGCTGGTCGAAGGTGCCGTCGAGGCCGCTTTCGCGTCCGAGCCGGCTCAGACCGCGGGCCGCCGACCAGAAGAACGCCGGGCGGCCGATCTCGCGGCCGACGTGCTGGATGAGCTCGGCCGCGCGGGGCTCGTCGTGGCAATCGATGACGATCGGGCCGGCGCCGGCGCGCACGTGCACGGCCAGTTCGTGCTTGTCGGTGCTCAGCGCGCAGTCGGACTGGGACATGGATCGACCGGAAGGGAGAACCAGCCGGGGATTATGGCCGAAGGCGAAGGGCGCATGGTCGGGGGCCCGGCTGGCGCGCGTCCGGGGCGGGCGTCGTCCGGGATCAGTCCGGTCCGTCGGGTCCCGGACCTGCCATGCGCAGGAGCACCTGCGCCAGCAGGTCCGTCACGCTTTTCCCCGGGATTTCCGGCTCGTGACCCAGTTCGTGACCGTTTCCCACTCTTCCCAGTCCTGCTCGGCCATGTAGGCCGGCAGGTCGTTGACCGACAGTCCGCGCTCGAAGGCGCGCACGTAGTTCATCGAGTCGCGGAGGTGGCCGATGACCGGGGCCTTGAAGCCCTCGAGGAAGCCGGTCAGTTCCCGGTAGATGATGGTGTGCGGCTTGACCCGGTTCGCGACCAGGCCGACCTTGGCGTCGCCCTCGGCGATCGGCTTGAGCGAGAACAGGTGGCCCAGGAAGCGATAGGCGGCGTTCATGTCGATGTACGACGGCAGCACCGGGATCAGGATGGTCTGTGCGCGCCGCACCAGGTTGCCCATTTCCGGGCCGTGGATGCCGGCGGCGGAATCGAGGATCAGGAAGTCGGTGCCGGAGGGTGCGCGGATCGGGCCGTCGGCGGCATTCAGCGCGATGACCTCGGGATACTCGTCGGGCCGCACCGCGCTCCAGTCGGCCGACGACTGCTGGGGATCGAGGTCGCCCAGCGCGACCTGGTAGCCCTCCCAGGCCAGGGCGGCGGCCAGATTGGTCGCGATGGTGGTCTTGCCGCAGCCTCCCTTGGCGTTGAGCACAGCAATCGTTCGCATGTCGGCTCCTTATCGATTCCCTGTCGATGTCGATTCCCGATCGATCTCGATTCCCTGTCGATGCCTACGCGGGCGCCCCGCGCGTCGTGCGGCGGGCTCCCCGATCGAGCCGCGGCCGCGGGGCCGCCTCGATCATGGCAAATCAGCGGCCCTGTGTCACGTCCGGCAGGCCGGAGTGGAGCATCCAGCGCTCGCGCTCTTCGTCCCAGCGCCACGACTCGACGTACTGGATCGTGCGTTCGCGCGCCGTATGAACGTGGTACATCCGCAGCTCGACGAGCCGGTCGACGCCGGTGCCGTCTTCCAGCGCGACGATCTGGCGCACGCGGTACTGGCTGACCTGGAACTGCTTGAGCCGATCGACATCGAGCTGGGTGATCGGGTTCTCGGCCAGGTAGTCCGGGTGCATGAAATCGACCAGTGCATCGGGCTGGTTCCAGCGCACCAGGGCCTCGAAGCGGTCGAAGGTCTCGGTCTGCTTCTGGTTCTTCTGCTGGGTCGCCGGGCAGCCGGCCAGCAGCAGCGCGGCCAGCAGCACGAGCGCAAGGCGGACCGGGCCGGCGGGGATGAAGCTGGGGGTCGTTGCGTTCACGAAACGGGGTCTTCCTGTGCGACGGCGAGCCCAGCATACCGGGCCTCGAGCCGGGCCGCCACCGCCGGGCCTTGCGCGGTCTCGACCCGGATCTCGGGGGCCAGGTCCAGCCGTCCCTTGCCGCGCTCCCGCACCCCGCGCAGGAAGGCCTCGACGGCCGACTCGCCGGGGACCTCGCAGACGGCGCGGAACTCGCCCGACACGGGAGCCAGGAAGCGCACCTCGCAGCGGCCGATGACCAGCTCGGCGCGCACGCCGGCTCGCCGGAGAATCAGGCGGGGCAGCGACCAGCCGGCCAGGATCATCAGCGAGACCAGTGCGCCGCCGAAGGCGGTGCCCTTGTCGTTGACGTTCGGGGCCAGCGGGGCGGCCAGTTCGATGCCGTCGTCGTCGAGGCGTTCGATGGTCAGCGCCATCGCGCCGCCAAGGGGAATCTGCCGGGTCAGCGTGTCGTGCAGCCATCGGCGTTCGTCGAGGTCGTTCATTGCACTCCGTCCTGCGGGTCGGTGGGTGGGGCGGCCCGCGGTGCAGGGCGCCGGTGTCGAGGGTCGACGGTGGATGATCGAGGATCGATGGTAGCGGGCCGGCGATAGCGGTTGGGCGGCGAGCGCTGCGGCGGTCAGGCCGGTTCGGTGGGTTCGGCCTCGGGCCGGGAGCCGGATTCGGATTCCGATTCGCACTCGACCCGGTTCCGGCCCAGGCGCTTGGCGCGGTAGAGCGCACGGTCGGCGGCGGCGATCAGCTGGGTCGAGTCGGCGCCGGGCTGGGTTGCATCGGGTACGATCGACGTCACCCCGAAGCTCACCGTGACGATGCCGAAGGGCGAGCCCCGGTGCTCGATGCCGAGGCGCTCGATGTCCTCGCGGGCGCGTTCGGACAGCGCCCGGGCGGCCTCGAGATCGACGTCGGGCAGCAGGAACACGAACTCCTCGCCACCGATCCGGGCGACCAGGTCGCCGCTTCGTCGCGCACGGCCCTTCAGCGCGGTGCCCACGTCGACCAGCGCGCGGTCGCCGGCCGGGTGGCCGTAGTCGTCGTTGAAGGTCTTGAACCAGTCGATGTCGCACATCACCAGGCTCAGGGGATGACCTCGACGCGACGCCCGCTGCCATTCCCGGGCGAGTTCGCGAGCGAAGCGCCGCCGGTTGGCCAACCCGGTCAATTCGTCGGTGCGGTTCTGTTGCTGCAGCTGCCGGTTGGCGGCCTCGAGCGCGCCGGTCCGTTCGGCCACACGCTGCTCCAGCGATGCCATGACGCCGCCGAGCCGGTTGCTCATCGTCGAGAAGGAGCGGGCCAGCGTATCGATCTCGCGGATGCTTGAATCCGGGACATAGTTCGGAAAGCGGTCGGCCTCGGTGTCGGAGATCGCCGCGGTCAATTCGCGGACCGGCCGGGTGATCCCCCGGGCCAGGACGGCGAGCAGGGCCAGGCCCATCAGCCCCACGGCAATCGCGATGAACAGACCGCGACGGCTCTCTGCTGCCAGCGCGTCGCCGTAGGACGAACGCGGGACGCTGACGCCGATGATCAGTTCCAGCCCGCCGTCGCGTGCGTAGCGGTCGGCGTGGACGATATCGGCATCGGCGCCACTGCCGATCGCCCCCTGGAAGGTTCCGCCCGCCTCGCGGACCCGCGACTCGACGCGCCGGATGCCGTCGAGTGGGCTGCGGCTGGCCGGGACCCGCTGCCGGGGCGCCTCGGCGCTCGCGGTCGTCGCCGGCCCGGCGGCCTCGGAAGCGGCAGGCCGTTCGATCGGCGCCCGTCCGCTCGAGTCCGCGATCATGCGACCGTCCGGGGTCATCACGAAGGCCACGCCGTCGGCGGCGAGGTCGAGTGACGCGAGGAACGCGCCGATTTCGTCCAGGGCGATGTCGACGGCGACCACGCCGCGCGACCCGTCGGGCGTCCGCACGGCGCGCGACAGGCCGATTGCAACGCCCATGCCGGAAAATACTTCGTAGGGCTGGTACCAGGATGGTCCGGCGCGGTCGATGGCGGCGGCATACCAGGGCCGTTCGGTCACTTCGAAGCCTTCACGAGCGGAAAACAGGTCCGTGCGAGTGCCGTCGGGCGCGACATCGAAACTGGAGATGACGCCGCCACCATCGGCGACCGAGACCATCACGCGGGTCGCTTCGTCCCATGGGCGATAGGCGCAGGCGTAACGGCCATCGTCCAAGCCCACGGCAAGGTTGGTGACCCAGGGGTGCGCGCGTACCTCGTTGACCAGCGATCGCTCCAGACGGGCCGCGTCTTCGAAGCCGACCAGGCCCAGCTCGATCGCACCGGCCGTCGTGTCGAGCAGCTGGCCCGGCGCATCGAACAACGCATCCAGGCGGGCCTCGACCCGGGCCGCGACCTGCCGGTTGACCTCCAGCGCCGAGGCATCGGCCACGCGGTGCAGGGTCTGCTGGCTCCAGAACGTATGGACGGACAGGATGGCCGTGACCACTGCCGCGAACGGCAGCAGGATCATCGTCAGCAGAGAAACTCCTCGTCGCGGCATACGCTGGGCGGTGGCCTCCTGCGTCGGTGCAACACCAGGAACCCGGGGCGCGTCGTGGGATCCGGTCGCGTCCCCGGTCGCCCGAAAACGGGTTTCGATTCAGTAGTATGCGGTGTTTCACGGCATGGCGGCAAGCGACGCGAAGGCCGTTCACGTCCGATGCGGGGGGCGGCCTGCGCCTGCTCGTGGCTCGGCGCGGCGGGTGGACCCGGACGCGGGCGCGCGACGATCCGCCCGAGCGCGGCTGGCTACAATGACGCCATGGCTGCCCCAACGCTCTCCATCGGCCCGTACACGATCGCCCCGGCGCTGGGCCTGGCGCCGATGGCGGGCGTGACCGACAAGCCCTTCCGCCTGCTGTGCCGGCGGATGGGGGCCGGCCTGGCGACCACCGAGATGACGTCGGCGAATCCCCGCCTGCGGGGGTCGCGCAAGTCCGCCGAGCGACTGGACCACGCCGGCGAGGCCGGGCCGATCAGCGTGCAGATCGCCGGCACCGAGCCGGTGCAGATGGCCGAGTTCGCGCGCTACAACGTCGCCCACGGCGCCGAGATCATCGATATCAACATGGGCTGCCCGGCCAAGAAGGTCTGCAAGGCCTGGGCCGGCTCCGCGCTGATGCAGGACGAGTCGCTGGTCGCGGCCATCCTCGAGGCGGTGGTCGGTGCCGTCGATGTCCCGGTGACCCTGAAGATCCGCACCGGCTGGGCCGCGGACCGCAAGAACGCGCCGACGATCGCGCGCATCGCCGAGGACGCCGGCGTCGCGGCGCTGGCGGTCCACGGCCGGACGCGCGACCAGAAGTACCGGGGCGAGGCCGAGTACGACACGATCGCCGAGATCAAGCAGGCCCTGTCGATTCCGGTCTGGGCCAATGGCGACGTGGACCACCCTGCCAAGGCCCGCGACGTGCTCGCCTACACCGGCGCCGACGGCCTGCTGATCGGCCGGGCGGCGCAGGGACGGCCGTGGATCTTCGACGAGATCCGCCACTTCCTCGACACCGGGGAGCGGCTGCCGGAGAAATCCCCGCAGGAGGTCGGCGCGGTGCTGGTCGAACACCTCGAGGCGCTGCATGCCTTCTACGGCGACGAGCGCGGTGTGCGCATCGCGCGGAAGCACCTGGGCTGGTACGTCAAGGCGCATCCGGGACGCGAGGCCTTCCTCGCCTCGGTCCAGCGCGTCACCGATGCGGCCGAGCAGGTCGAGAAGACCCGCGCGTATTTCGATCGCCTGCCGCCGGAGCTGGAATCGGCCGCCTGAAGGCGCCCGGAGGCTGGCCTCAACGCGCCTCGAACCGTCCGGCTCAGTCCTTCTCGCCCGCGTCGTCTCCCGCTTCGGCGTCGTCGGCGTTGTTCTCGTTCCGACCGCCGCTGCCGTTCTCGTTGTCGTTCCCGCCGTCGTTGCCGTTCGCGTTCTCGCGCGTGTTGCGCCCCGTGGTCCGCTCCTCCGTGTCCTCGACCTGCTGGAGCTGCAGCGACTCGCCGAAGGTCAGCGTGCGGTAGGGGAACGGTATCTCGATGCCCGCCTCGTCGAGCGCGCGCTTGATCGCGGCCACCACGACGTCGGTGCTCTCGTGGCCGTCGCGCGGCGTGGAGGCGGCCCACCAGCGCACGCGGAAGTCGATGCTGGAATCGTTGAACTCGCAGGCGAAGACGTCGATACCGCGCTCGGAGTCCACCGCGTCCAGGCCGCCGACCGCGTCGCGGATGATCTCGCGCGCTTCGTCGACGTCCGTGTCGTAGGACACCCCGGCGATGATCTCGAAGCGACGCTGGCGCCGATCGGTGAGGACGTAGACCGGGTTCTTGTACAGCATGGAATTCGGCAGGATGACCAGCTGGCCGTCGTTCTTGCGGATGTAGGTGTCGCGGATCATGATGTTCTCGACCTCGCCTTCGACATCCTCGCATTCGATGTAGTCACCGATGTGCATCGGCTTGCGCAGCATGATCATCGCGCCGGCCATGAAGTTCTCGAAGATGTCCTTGAACGCGAAGCCGATCGCGATGCCGCCGACCCCCATCGCCGTCAGCACGCTGGCCGGCTCCACCGAGGGGAACAGCACGGCCATGGTCACCAGCAGGCCGACGATCCAGACCGCGACTCCGGTCAGCGTGCGGGTCAGGCTGATCAGCGCCCGGCGGATGTTCGCCCGGCGCATCGCCTTCTCGACCAGCGAGCGTGCGATCAGGGCGACCACGAAGGTCAGGACCAGGATGACTACCGCGGCGATCATGTTGGGCAGCGATTCGATGAACGACGTGGCGTAGTTCCTGACCTGCTCGACCAGCGTGCCGACCACGTCGAGATCGAGCTCGTCGACCGCCTCGTCCACCGAGGCGGCGGATTCCGAGCCTTCACCGGCGCCCTGGGTCGACGATTCGGTCGACGACTCCGAAGATGAATCGGACGAAGAGTCCGACGATGGATCCGACGATGATTCCGACGACGTCTCCGAAGACGGCTCCTCCTGCGAGTCCGACGACGACTCCTCGAGCAGGGACGATGCGCTGTCCGGTAGGGCTTCCTGTACGTTCTGCACCTGCACGTCTCCGATCACCCGGGCCGGGCCCATCATTGCCGCTTCGGACGCTGCGGGTCAACCGAGGCGCCGTCGACGGCGGCAAGGCGGCCTGGCGAACGAGTCGATCGTTCTAGGGTGACCGCTCTAGAAATGCTCGCTAGCGTCGGAAACTCGGCATCTCGCGTTGGTGGAGTACGACCATGATTCGAACGATCAAGGCCCTTTCCTTCCTCTCCATCGTCGGCTGGTGTTCGCTGTCGAGCGCCCAGCCGGACATCGAAGCGACCCCCGACGGGGTCCGGATCGCCGACCTCGGCCTCGCCACGCAGATTCCCTCGGCGATCGACCTCGTGGGACCGGAAGGCGGTGCCGCGGGGCGGAACCGCACTGCCGTCGCCCACCGTCTCCAGTGCTGGATCGACGGGATCGAGCGCTGCTCGGTGGCCGATCGCAACGACCCGCGCGTCCTGGCCATCCGCCGCTTCCTCGGTCGCGGAATCGACGGCCCGGACGGCGCGGTGATCGTCCACTTCCCCGACCGGACCCGGGTGGAAGTCCGCCTGGTGCGCGCCGACGACCCCGGCCCCGACGCAAGGATCGAAAGCGCCTATGCACCGGTCGTGCTGCCGCACACCGCCCACGGTCCCGGCCTGCCGGCCGTTCCGTCGCTCCCGGGCCAGCTCGATGGCTTCGCCTACGAAGGAAGCCCCGAGATCCACGCCGCGCTGAAGCGGCTGGAGCAGCGGCTGGGTCGGTAGGGTCGCGCTGGATCGGCTGCGAACCGGTCTCGTTCGGGCGTTTCGCGTCGTTCTTCTGGATGATGGACGCAAAGGCGCGAAGGGGCGAAGAGCGCGAAGACACCACAAGACCGGAGAAAGACTTGCCGTAGGGCGCGGCTTGTCCGCGAACGATTCGGACCGATCGCCGGCCGACAGGTGCTGACCGGCCCCTGGCCGCTGAATCGACCCGAGCTCTGCTAGAGCGAGCTTGCGAGCGAATCGGACTCTCGGGTCATGCCCGTTCGCTCGCAAACTTGCTCCCACAGGCGGTCTCTCCCCCGTTGGTTTTTTCCGGTGATCGCCTAGCGGCGCGTTCGCCGGAAGCGGGGGCCGATGCCCTCGATTTGCGCCCGTCCCCGACTTCTGCTCCAATCGAAGACTCCTTCGAGCCAGGAGCCGAACGATGAGCCGCAGCAACGACCGCCACGACCCAGACGGCACGCGCTTGCCGATCAAGCTGGATTCCACCTCCAATGGCGAGTTCGAGCCGATTCCGCTGGGCAAGCCTGAGTTGCTGGCCAACGAACTGGCGCAGGAGGCCGCGACGAAGAACGCGAAGCGGCTCGGCCAGACGCGGCGCAAGTTCCTGGTGTCGAGCTGCGGGGCGGCGTCGACGCTGCTGGCCTTCAACGCGGCGCAAGCGGCGATGGGGCGGACCGGCGGCCTGTTCGCGCTGGCCGAGGACGCGGCGATGGAGCCCGAGGCCGCCGACGCGGTGCTGGCCGGCAACGAGTTCATCTTCGATGTGCAGGGTCACTTCGTGAACCCGACGGGTGCGTGGTTGAACAACGTGCCGGAAGATGCGCGCCCGCTGTCGGGCATGCCGGCGGCCGGTTGCGCGCGCGGCGTCGGCGACGAGCCGCGGTCGTATCTCAAGTGCCTCGGCCCCGATGCCTTCGTCCAGGACGTGTTCATGGATTCGGACACGGACGTCATGGTGCTGTCCTTCGTGCCGTCGACGCGCGAGGGCGAGCCGCTGACGATCGAGGAAGCAGCGGCCGCGCGCGAGATCGTGGCCCAGCTCGAGGGCACGCACCGGCTGATTCTCCACGGACGGGTCAATCCGAACCAGGAAGGCGACGTCGGGGACATGCAGCGCCTGCGCGACGACTTCGGCATCCAGGCCTGGAAGACCTACACCCAGTGGGGGCCGGACGGCGAGGGCTTCTTCCTGACCGACGAGGACACCGGGGTCCCGTTCATGGAGGAAGCGAAACGCCTCGACGTGCCGGTGATCGCGATCCACAAGGGCATCCCCTTCGGCCAGCAGAGCTACCAGCACTCGCTGTGCACCGACGTCGGCCCGGCGGCGAACGCCTACCCGGACGTCAGCCTGCTGATCTACCACTCGGGCCTGATCCCCGGTCAGCCCGAGGGCCCCTACGATCCCGAGCGCGGCGAGGGCATCGATTCGCTGGTGCAGACCGTGATCGAACACGATCTCAAGGGCAAGAACGTCTACGCCGAGCTCGGCTCGACCTGGCGCTTCCTGATGCGCGACCCGGACTCGGCGGCCCACGCGTTGGGCAAGATGCTGCTGCACATCGGCGAGGACAACATCCTCTGGGGCACCGATTCCATCTGGTACGGCTCGCCCCAGGACCAGATCCAGGCCTTCCGCGCGTTCCAGATCAGCGAGGAATTCCAGCAGCGTTACGGCTATCCGGCCCTGACGCCGCAGATCAAGCAGAAGATCCTCGGCCTGAACGCGCTGAAGCCGTACCGTATCGAGCAGGACGTCCTCCGTCACCACCTCGGCGGGGACGAGGTCGAGATCGCGAGGGCGAACTATCGGCGAGAAGCCGATCCGCACTTCCTGACGAACGGGCCGAAGACGCGCCGGGACTTCCTGAACCTGATGAAGTGGACGGGTGGGGAGAGGGTCTGATCGAATCGCTTCTGCTGGCTTTCTCGTAGCCCGGGTAAGCGGAGCGCACCCGGGGGTTCTCGATGGTCAACTACCGACGGAACAGGCTTCGGGGCGGCACGTACTTCTTCACGGTCACGCTGCGGAATCGATCGTCCGATCTGCTGACTCGACAGGTCGCAGCACTCCGCGTTTCCTGGAGACGCGCCGCTGAGCGCGTGCCTCATCAGGTCCTCGCGGTCGTCGTTCTACCCGACCATCTTCATGCGTTGATCGAAATGCGCGATGAGAACGACGATTACCCGAAGCTCTGGCAGGAGATCAAGAAGGGGTTCACTCGGCGGATCGGCGGCAGAGGATCACCTTGGCAATCGCGGTACTGGGAACACACGATCCGCAACGACGCCGACCTGCAAGCTCATTGCGACTACATCCATTTCAATCCGGTGAAGCACGGGTACGTCGAGCGTGCCTCGGACTGGCCGCATTCATCGATTCATCGCTATATCGAACGCGGTGACTTGCCCGCGGATTGGGGAACGAATGACGACTTCGAAGGCCGATTCGGCGAGCCGATCCGGTAGTGGATCACGGGCTGTGAGCATTCGGCGCGAAAAATCCCCGGGTGCGCTTCGCTTACCCGGGCTACGAAAGGCGGAGTCGTCGATCGCTCTTGTAGCCCGGTCAAGCGAAGCGCACCGGGGAAGGTCCAAAAGGCAAGGGATCGACGGCTGCGTCAGATTTCCACCGCCACCCTTACCCCATCCTCGATCGCCCGCTTGGCATCCAGCTCCGCCGCCAGCTTGGCGCCGCCGATGAGGTGGACGGACTGGCCGATGTCCTTCAACGCATCGTAGAGCCTGTTCTCGGAGACCTGGCCGGTGCACAGGACGATGTGGTCGACCTCGAGGACCTGCCGGGTCTCGTTGCCGTCCTTGTCCTTGATGGTGAGGTGCAGGCCGGCGTCGTCGATCTTCTCGTAGTTCACGCCGGAGAGCATCTTCACCCCGTGGTTCTTCAGGGTGGTGCGGTGAATCCAGCCCGTGGTCTTGCCGAGGCCCGCGCCGGGCTTGCTGGTCTTGCGCTGGGTCATCCAGATCTCGCGCGCCGGCGGCTTGCGCTCGGGCTCGACGCCCTCGACGCCGCCGCGGGTCTCGAAGTCCATGTCCACGCCCCATTCGTCGAAGAAGGCCTTGATGGACACATTGTCCGGGTCGGGCTTCAGGGGGACGTCGTCATGCAGCAGGTATTCCGAGACGTCGAAGCCGATGCCGCCGGCGCCGATGACGGCGACCTTCTCGCCGACGGTAGCATTCCCGGCCAGCACTTCGGCGTAGCTGAGGACCTTCTCGTTGTCTTCGCCGGGAATCCCGGGGATGCGGGGCGTGACGCCGGTGGCGACGATGACCTCGTCGAAGCGCTGGCGGGCCAGTTCGCCGGCGCTGGGCTTCGCGTTCAGCTTGAGGTCGACGCCGGTCAGCTCGATCCGGCGCTGGAAGTAGCGGATGGTTTCGACGAACTCTTCCTTGCCGGGAATCCGCAGGGCCATGTTGAACTGGCCGCCGATCCGGTCCGAGGCCTCGAAGAGCGTGACCTCGTGTCCGCGCTCGGCCGCCGTGGTGGCCGCCGACAGGCCGGCCATGCCGCCACCGACGACCGCCACGCGCTTCTTCTCCGACGCGGGTTCGATGACGATCTCGGTCTCGCGGCCGGCGCGCGGGTTGACCAGGCAGCTGGCCTTCCTGTTCTCGAACACGTGGTCGAGGCAGGCCTGGTTGCAGCCGATGCAGGTGTTGATCTCGTCGGCGCGGTTCCCGATGGCCTTGACCGCCCAGTCGGCATCGGCGAGGAACGGGCGGGCCATCGAGATCATGTCGGCGTCGCCCCGGGCCAGGACCGCCTCGGCCGTTTCCGGCATGTTGATGCGGTTGGTGGTGACCAGCGGAATGCCGATCGCGTCGCGCATCATCCGCGTGACCCAGGTGAAGGCCGCTCGCGGCACCGACGTGGCGATGGTCGGGATGCGGGTCTCGTGCCAGCCGATGCCGGTGTTGATGATCGTCGCGCCGGCCGACTCGATCGCCCGGCCGAGCTGGACGACCTCTTCACGGCTGTTGCCGTCGGCGAGCATGTCGAGCATCGACAGGCGGTAGATGATGATGAACTCGCGGCCGACGGCTTCGCGGATCCGCCGGACGATCTCGACGGGCAATTTCATCCGGTTCTCGAACGGGCCGCCCCATTCGTCGGTCCGCTTGTTGGTCCGCGGGACCAGGAACTGGTTGATGAAGTAGCCTTCCGAGCCCATGACCTCGACCCCGTCGTAGCCGGCGTCCTTTGCCAGCGAGGCGCAGCGCACGAAGTCGCGGATCTGCTTCTCGATGCCCTTGCTCGAAAGCGCCCGGGGCTTGAACGGGTTGATCGGCGCCTTGATCGCGCTGGGGGCCAGGGAAAACGGGTGATAGGCATAGCGGCCGGCGTGCAGGATCTGCATGCAGATCTTCGCATCGTGTTCGTGGACGGCGTCCGTGACCTTGCGGTGGCGCTGGACTTCCCATCGATTGGTCAGCTTCGACGCCAGCGGCGCGAGGCAGCCCCGGCGATTCGGCGCGATGCCGCCGGTGACCATCAGGCCGACCCCGCCCTTCGCCCGCTCGGCGAAGTAGGCCGCCAGCTTGTCGTAGTTCCAGACCCGGTCCTCGAGGCCCGTGTGCATCGACCCCATCAGCAGGCGATTCTTCAGCGTCGTGAAGCCGAGATCGAGCGGCTCGAAGAGGTGCGGGTAGCGCGTGGTGTCGGTCAAGGCCGGTCCTCGGTCAGGATTCGTTGATCGTAGGGCGAGCAGTGCGGTGGAAGGAAACGTGGTTCCACGGGACCGGCGCGCGCGGGTTCAGCCGTGTCGGCGACCGCCGGTCCGATCGAATGGAGTCGGACCGGATCGGAAGCCGTCGGACGAAACGGGCATGGAGTGGCTCGTACTCAGCGCCGACGGCGCCGGCGCCGCCGCATCGTGGCGCCGACCTTGGACGGATCGCCGTTGCCGGAGGCCTTCGGATCGCGGCTGGCCGCAGCGTTCGGGGAATCGTCCGCCGAGTCGCTCGACGGATCGTCCTGGCGGTCTCCACCGTCGCCTTCGTCGTCGTCGGGGCCCGCATCCTCGGAAGACGCACGGCTTTCGGGTTCCTTCGCGGGGCCCGACGCCACCGCGGGATCGCTGGCTTCGTCGGCAGCGGGCTCGGTCGATGGGCGGGAATCGTCGGATGCGGCCGCCGTTTCGCGCGCGTCGGATCCGGACGATTCGGCGAGCGTCGCGGGATCGGAGCCCGGCTCGGTTCCGAGCAGGATCTCTTCTTCCTCTTCGGGCTCCGGGTCGGCCAGGCCGGATTGCCACTCGGCTTCGGCTTCCTTGCCCCAGCCGCTCTCGGTCAACGGGTCTTCGTCGTTCGAAGCCGCCGGGGCCGGATCGCTGTCCTCGCTCCGGTCCTCGTCCCGGTTCTCGGCCCGGGTTCTTTCGTGATCCGCATCCGCGCTGGCGGAGTCGTCGCTCGTCGCCGTACCGGGTTCGTCGGCGGTTTCTTCCGCGGTCCGGTCCGGTCCGGGTTCGTCACCGTGACCGAGCATCGGCGCATCGTCGTCCTCGTTGCCGTCGCTCGAGTCCGGGTGCAGCGCCGAGGGTCCGGCTGCATCGGGATCGTCTTCGAGCCATTCGTCGTCGCCCTCGGAGGCTTCGCGTTCCTCGTCGATGGCCGGCGGCGCGTCGTCCGGTTCGAGGAAACGGTCGACCTCGGCGTCGACGGATTCGGCGTCGACCGATTCGTCGCCGGCGGGTTCCGGCAGCACCTCGGGTTCGGGCTCGATGACCTCGCCGTCGGCGAACACCAGCTCGCCGTCGCGTTCGATCGTCACCACGTGGTCGACGCCGCGAGCGGCCGCCATCTGCTCGGCGAACACGGCAATGTCGCCGGCATCGCCCTCGGCCAGGACGTCCAGCGAACCGCCGCGACCCTCGGCCGCTCGCGTCAGCTTCTGGGTCTTGAGTTCCAGGCCCTGGCGGACCAGTTGCGCCACGATGCTGGCGAGCACGCCCGAGGCGCGGTCCAGCTCGAGCTTCAGACGAAATTCCGCCACTGCGGACCCTCCCTTGGACTCGGTTCGTCGAATTGACTCGCAGGACCCGCAAATATAGCAACAACGGGCATCGTTCCGCCACAGAAAGCCCGAGCGGTTCGCGGACCACTCGACGCGTCCGGGGCGGGTTCGAGACCCCGGTCACACGGCGAGGTCGATGTCCTCGTAGGCCTCGGGCCGAAAGCGGGGTGTGCAGACCGCCAGAAACACCAGTTCGACGTCGCCGGCGTGGACGCGCTGGGGCACGCCGGGTGGAATCCGGACCACATCGCCGGGTGCGATGGGCCGGGACATGGGCCGGGCAATGGACCGGGCGGCAGGCGACGCGGCGTGGCCGCCGCCGCCGAGTTCGACCCGGCCCGTGCCCTCGAGGACGACGTAGCGCTCGGCGATGCCGTGGAGGCGGTGCCAGCGGGTGCACGACCCGGCCGGGACCCGCGCTCGCGCGATCGAACAGTCGGCGTCGCCGGCGTCGTTCGACCATTCCTGGACGAAGCAGCCTTCCTCGATCCAGGTCTCCTCGGCGTCGCGGCCGCGCACGTATCCGGGCTTCATGTTCGTTCAGTTGCGGTTCGGGTCGCGCTGGTAGTATTGCATTCGACCGGCTCGGACCGCCATCGAGGTCACGGGTCACGGCACGCCTCGGGCAGGGAGAAGCGATGGGCAAGTCCGCGATCGATGCGAGGGACAACCGCAACCGGGACGCGTCCGGCGAGGCCTCCGATGAGGGCTCCGGCGATCCGTTCGAGCCGCTTCCCGAGCACGAGGTCACCCAGCTGCTTCAGAAGATCCGGAGCGCACCGGACCTGTTCGACCAGGTCGTGCCGCTGGTCTACGACGACCTGAAGCGGATCGGCCACAACCAGCGGCGGCAGTACGCGTCGAGCATGACCATGCAGACCACGGCGCTGGTCCACGAAGCGTTCATCAAGCTCAAGGAGCACTCGTCCGGGGAGATCGAGAACCGGGCGCACCTGCGGCGCCTCGCCGCGATGGTGATGCGCCAGCTGATCTTCGACTACGCCCGGCGGGCCAACTCGCAGAAGCGCGGCAGCGGCCAGGCGCCGGTCGAACTCGAGGACGATCGGGTGGCCGATCACGACGTGGCCGATCGCGACCTGGTGCTGGCGATGGAACGCATCCTGGACCAGATGCAACAGAGCAACCCGCGCATGGCCGAGATCGTTTCCGCGCGCTACTTCGCCGGCTTCGCGATCGACGAGATCGCCGAGATGCTGGACCTGTCGGGACGCACCGTGAGCCGGGACCTGACCCGCGCCCGGGCCTGGCTGAAGACCGAGCTCGAGGACTTCGAGCGCGACGTCTGAGGTCCGCTGCCGCGGCTCGAGCTCAAGGCGAGTCGAGCCGGTCCAGGGTTCGGGTCAGTGCCGTCCCGCAGTCATCCCGGACATTGAATTCCAGCAGCGCGTCGGCGCGTGTCCGGCCTCGGGTGACCGCGGCCACGGGCAAGCCCCGGCGCACCGCCTCGCGCACGATCCGGAACCCCGAGCCGACGACCAGCGACGACCCGGCCACCAGCAGGCCGCCCGCCGAGGCGAGGCGTGTCCTGACCGCCGCGAAGCGCTCGGCCGGTACGGTCTCGCCGAAGAACACCACGTCGGGCTTCAGGCGGCCGCCGCAGCCCTCGCAGTCGACGACCCGGAAGCCCGGATAGGCGGCGTCGTCGAGTTCCGCGTCGCCGTCGGGCCGGATCTCCAGCACGTCGGGCGCCCAGTCGGGGTTGGCGACGAGCAGCCGCTGTTGCAGCACGTCCCGGTCGATCGCGGCGCCGCAATCGAGGCAGAGGACCCGCTGCAGCCCGCCGTGGAGCTCCAGCACGTCGCGGTGCCCCGCGGCCTGGTGCAGCCCGTCGACGTTCTGGGTCACCAGGCCCGTCAGCAGTCCGCGTGCAGCGAGTCCGGCCAGGGCGCGATGCGCGTCACCGGCCCGTGCCCGGTGCATGACGGGCCAGCCGAGGAAGCTGCGCGCCCAGTAGCGGCGACGGGTGACCGCCGAGTCGATGAATTCCTGGAAGAAGATCGGTTGGCGCCGATTCCAGCGGCCGTCGGGATCGCGATAGGCCGGGATGCCGGAGCCGGTCGAGCAGCCCGCGCCGGTGAGCACGAGCACCGGCGCTCGGCGCTGCAGGAAGTCGGCCAGGTCCTCGATCGTGCCCGGCCGCGCCGGGGGCGATCCGTCATCGCGGAACTCGGGAATCCGGATGCCGGGTGTGCGAACGGTGCGGGTGGAGTCCATGCAGGCGCATGCTAGCCGGTCCGGATGAAGCCCGGGCGGAAGGCCGCCCGGGCCGGCCCCGGGGGTCGGGGTGCCGTCGAAACTCGCGATGCGGTCAGAAGCGGGCGCGCAGGCCGGCGGTGACGTTCAGGCCGGGCAGGGGCGCGTCGTCCTTCAGGAACGAGGTGTGGACCCGCTGCGTTTCGTCCAGCAGGTTCGCGCCCTTGAGAAAGACTTCGACGTCTGCCGCGCCCATCGTCCAGCCGTAGGCCAGGTTCGCGGTCAGCATGTTGTAGCCGTCGGTTTCGCTCTCGAACTCGGCGACGTCATCGACCTCGAACACGCGGGTGTAGGCCACGTTCGCGCGCCAGCCGCCCCGGTGCCAGTCGAAGCCGGTGCCGAGCCGGGTCGGGGACAAGCGCGGCACGTTGCCGTTGCCCGCGTCGATGTCGGCCTCGACCGTGTCGCCGAAGACGCGCAGTTCGAACTGCCCGGCCGAGGACTCGGGCAGCTTCAGGCTGGCCTCGGCTTCAAGGCCCCAGAACTCGGCATCGGCCTGGCTCCAGACCTGGACCGGCAGGCCGTCCTCGACGTCCTGCGTGTTGGCCAGGTAGACGAAGTCGTCGATGTCGTTGTAGAACAGGTCGGCGCGGAAGTGGAACGGCCCGGCGTACTTGTGCAGGCCGATGTCGACGTTGTTCGAGGTCTCCTCGGACAGCGACGGGTCGCCGATCTCGAAGGCCTGGGTGGCCACGTGGGGCCCGTCGGCGAACAGTTCTTCCTGGGTCGGCGCGCGCTCCGAGAGCTGCCAGTTGGCGCTCGCCTGCCAGGTTGGTGCGAAGCGCCACACGGCGCCTGCCGACAGGGTCAGGAGATCGAACTCCCGCTCCCGTGTGCCGTCGGCCAGCACGCTGTCGGTCAGCTTGATTTCGTCCTGCTGGAAGCGGACCCCGCCGGACAGCGTGACCGCATCGAGGTCGAGTTCCTCGATCAGGAACAGGCCCTTGGACTGGGTATCGGTACCCGGGATGAAGGCTTCCTCGCCGACGGCCAGCAGCTCCGTGTCCTCGAACTGGAATCCGATCACGCCGGTCAGGCGGCCGATCGGCGCGTGACGCGCCTCGATCCGGAACTCGGAGGCCTCGACGTCGAAGGTCGTGCCGATCTCGTCGCCTTCGAGCTCGACGTGCCGGTAGTCGGTGCGGGCGAACTTCACGCGGACCTCGTCGAGAACATCGACGGGCTGCCACAGCCCGCCGCGGAACTCGTAGCGCGACTGGTCCAGGTCGATCGAGATCGCTTCCTCTTCTTCGCCGTGGTCCTCGTCGCCATGGTCGTCGTCACCGTGGTCTTCCTCGTGGCCGTGTTCGTGGCCGCCCGGAATGCCGTACAGCGTCTCGAAATCCTTCCACGCCACACCGACGAAGCCCCAGTCGCCGACCAGGGAAACGCCGAGCGTGCCGCCTTCGCTTTCCTGGGCGCTGTTCTCGAGAATGCCCGGCTCCAGTTCGTCGAGCTCATCCGCGTCGAGCTCGGCGCGCTCTTCGGCCGACAGCGCGAAGCCCGGGATCTCGTAGTCGTCGGTCTCGCGCTGGAAGCCGTCGACGTGGAACTGGAAGGCGCCCACGCCGCCGTCAACCCGGAACACCCCGGCACGCTCGTCGGCGGCCGTGTTGCCGCGCACTTCGGCGGCCGCGCTGAAGGCCTGGCGCTGCTCGGGAATGCGGTTGTCGACCAGGTTGACCACGCCGCCGGACGCGGTCGAGCCATAGAGCAGGGTGGCCGGCCCGCGGAGGATCTCGATCCGGTCGACCAGCAGCGGCTCGGCCGAGACCGCGTGGTCCGGGCTCAGCGCCGAAGCGTCCTGGGCGTTGAGGCCGTCCTCGGTGACCCGGACCCGGTTGCCGCCGAGGCCGCGGATGATCGGTCGGCCGGCGCCGGGGCCGAAATAGGTCGAGTGAACGCCGAGTTCGCCGTCCAGCGTTTCGCCGAGCGTGGATTCCTTCTGGTCGTCCAGTTCCTCGCCCACGATGACGTCGACCGGCTGGGTCGCGTCCAGCGCCGTGCCGCCCTGCGGCAGTACGCGGACCTCGAGCGTGTCGAGTTCGACGGCCTCGGGTTCGGGCTCGGCGGTCCGGTCCTGGGCATGGACGGAGGCGGTCGCGGCGGCCAGCGAGAGGGCGATCGCGTGGGCAATCGCGTGGGCAAGAGCGTGTCGTTTGATGGTCATGGCAGGTTCGAGGTCAGCAGTGGAGTACGGAGCGGCCGGGGAACGGCCATTAACCTGTAATGTTATAACATCCGAATCCGACAGTGCAACGGCCGAAGCGGCTCCGGGCGCCGGGGTGTCCGGGCGGACCGCTCACGCGCGATGGACGGCCGCCCTGCAAGCTGAACGGGAATTTCCCGGTCCACTGAGTCATGAAACGACGACATCTCCTTTCCGGCGCCGTTGCAGGCGCCGTCGCGGGATCGGTCGCCGCCGGCGTTGCCGGCCGGCTGCTGGCCCAGGACGATTCGGCGGCCATCCCGGCCGCGCCCGATGCGGAATCCTCGGGCGATTCCCCGGCACCGCCCGTGGAATACACGCTGGAAGACTGGCGCCGTGTCCTGCCCGAAGACCGCTACGACATCCTGTTCCGCGAACGCACGGAGCGGGCCGGCTCGAGCTCTCTCAACGACGAGAAGCGCGACGGCACCTACATCTGCGCGGCCTGCTACCAGCCGCTGTTCTCCAGCGCGCACAAGTACGAGTCCGGCACCGGCTGGCCCAGCTTCTGGCGGCCGATCGCCGAGGAGGCGATCGACACCAAGCGCGATTTCAAGCTGATCTGGCCGCGCACCGAGTACCACTGCAGCCGCTGCGGCGGGCACCAGGGCCACGTGTTCGACGACGGCCCCGAGCCGACCGGCCAGCGCTGGTGCAACAACGGCCTGGCGCTTCGCTTCGTACCGCAGGGCGACGCCCTGCCGGAGCTGCGCGGATGAGCCTGCGAACGCGTACGTTGCTGATCTCGATCGGGCTGCTCGCGGGGCTGGTCGTTCCGCCGGCGACGGCCGAAGAACGCGTGGCGACCTTCGGCGGTGGCTGCTTCTGGTGCATGGAACCGCCCTTCGACGAACTCGACGGCGTGCTCTCGACGACGTCGGGCTACATGGGCGGTACGGTCCAGCAACCCACCTACGAGCAGGTCACGCGCGGCGGGACGGGCCATGTGGAAGTCGTCCAGGTTCGCTACGACGACGACCGGGTGTCCTACGAGGACCTGCTGCACGTCTACTGGCGAAACGTCGATCCGCTGACCGACAACCGCCAGTTCTGCGATGCCGGTGAAAGCTACCGGCCGGTGATCTTTGCCCACACGCCGAACCAGCGCGAAGCGGCCGAGGCGTCGAAGCGGGCACTGGTCGAGTCCGACCGCTTCGATCGGCCGATTGTCGTGCCGATCGAGGACGCCGACACGTTCTGGCCGGCCGAGGGCTACCACCAGGACTACTACCGGAAGAACCCGGTGCGCTACAAGTTCTACCGCTGGAACTGCGGGCGCCAGGCGCGGCTCGAGGAACTCTGGGGCGACGAGGCGGGCGGCTGATTCCGCCCCGGCGATGGAACGGCCCGCGTCAGGGCCGGTCCCTCCAGCCCAACTGCACGAACACGCTTCTCCCGGGTCCGGGGAAGTAGCGGTAGTTGCCGAAGGCGAAGTCGGCGCGCTCCGCGTAGCGCTCGCCGCCGAGGTTGCGCAGCTTGACCTCCACCGACCAGCCCGACGGATCGCGGTAGCCGGCGAACCCGTGGACGAGCAGATGGCCCCCGTAGCGGCGGCTGTTGGCTTCGTCGAGGTAGTAGCGGCCGGTGGATTCGGCCGCCAGCTGCAGGCTCCAGCGCGGGTCCGGGCGCCAGGTCAGGTCCGCGCTGGCCAGCCGTTCCGGCGCCGAGGCGATCGTGTTCCCGGTGACGATGGCTTCGCCGCGCAGTTCCCGGTCGAAGTCCCAGCGGTGCCGGGCCCAGGTGCCGCGCAGCCCGGCCACCAGGCCGGGTGCCAGCCGCTTCTCGACATCGAATTCCACGCCCAGGGCCCGGGTGCGGCCCTCGGACACGTTGAATCCCTCGCCGTCGCGGAAGATGAAGTTGCGCTTGCGCTGCGCGAACCCGATCACCTGCCAGTCGGCCCAGGCGCGTCCCGACGCGCCGAGTTCGATGGCGTCCAGCGTCTCCGAATCGAGGTCGGCGACCTGCTGGCCGCGCTGCAGGCGGTACAACTCCGTGGCCTGGGGCGCCCGGTAGCCCCGGGCCAGGCGCAGCCACGCGCGGCCATCGCGAAGCGGGCCCCGGGCGCGATCGAAGCGGCGGGTCACGGTGAACTCGGGCGCGAACTCGTTGAACGTGTCCGTGCGATCGGCGGGCCGGGTGAACAGGCAGCCCCCGAAGCCGCAGGGCTCGCCGCGGTCGTCCAGGTTGCCCGGCGCCAGGGCGGTCTCGTAGTCGTAGCGAATCCGGTCGGCGTGGACACCGGCGCGAACCGTCCACCGTTCGCCGAAGGCTCGCGCCACGGCCAGGTAGCCGCCGGCGCGCAGGCCGAACACGTCGTAGTCGTAGTGGACGCCGACCGGGCGCGTCGCGACCAGGAACGGCGATCCCTCGGCAGGCTGCTCCTGCACTTCGAACAGGAAGCCGTCGAAGACCTCCGCGTCCAGCCCCCACTCGAGGGTCCAGTCGCCCAGCGGGCGCGTCCGGTCGTACTGCACGCCGGCCGAGACCTGGCCGTTCTTCTCCAGCGGCTTGCCCGGCAGGAAGTGCTGCAGGAAGTTCATGCGCGATCGCCGGGCGAACGCGGCGAGGCGATGCTCGCCGCCGTCGCGATCGAGCCAGGCCAGGCGGCTGACCAGCCGCGCGGCGCTGGCCCGGCGGAAGGCTTCCGGGTTGTCGTTGTCGTCGCGGCGCTGCGCATCCCGGTAGGCCTCGAAGCCAGTGATGAATCCGGCCGTGTCCTGGTCGAGCTGGACCAGGCTGAGCAGCGTGGAGCCGTCGGCCTCGCCGAGGCGGAAGCGGTGGTGGGCGGCCAGGAAACCGTGCTCGTAGCCCTCGTCGACGCGGAAGCTGCCGGCCCGCGTGTAGCGCGCATCGATCCCGAGGGCAGCGCGCTCGCCGGTGCCGGTCAGCCGCGCGCCGATCTCCCGGTAGTCGTCGCTGCCGTACTCGATCCACGCCGCGTCGACCGGGTCCAGCCAGGGGTCGCGCGGGCGGACGTCGATCACGCCGTGCAGGCCGCCGGAGGCATGGCCCAGGCCGCCCGGACCGCGCTGGACGCGCACGCCCGAGGCCAGGGCCAGGTCGACCTCGAACAGGTTGTTGACGTTGCAGAAGCCGGGCGGGCGGATCGGTACACCGGCTTCGAGGTAGAGCAGGGCGCCGCAGCCGCCCGCGCCGGTCAGCAGCGGCGAGCGGATCGCGGTGAGATGTTCCTGGCCGCTGCCGCGCGTGACCCAGGCGCCGGGGATGCGGGCGAACAGCTCCGAGGGGTGGGTCACGGCGATCGGCGCCAGGCGCTCGCGGTCGAGTTCGGCGACCGCGCGGGGATCCTCGGCGCGCAGGTCGCGTCCGGTGACCTCGAGCGGTTCGAGTTCGTCGGTGCCTTCGGGCGTCGGGGCGGCGCTTGCCGCGCTGGCAGCGAGCGCCAGGGGAATCCAGGCCAGGGTATGGCTCATGCGGTCGTGTCCTGTTCGAGGTTCTGTTCGATCCGTCGCTTTCGCGCGAGCACGACGAAGGTGACGGCGCCGGCCAGCGTCAGCAGCGCCGGAAAGATCAGCACGAAGCGCCCGTTGCCGGGGCCGACGCGCTCGAGCGCCTGGTAGATGGCGACCCCGACGATCGGCGCGATCAGGCCGCGCACGCCCGTCAGGCTGACGTGGATGCCCATGTACAGCGTGGACCGGCCGTCGCTGGCGAAATCGTTGTGGCCCAGGTTCCAGCCGAGTTTTCCGCCGGCGAAGGCGGCGCCGAGCACCAGGGCGCCGAGCCAGAAGAACTCGATCCGGCCGAGGATCGCACCGGGAACGAACAGGGTCAGCGCGGCGACGAACATCCACGAGTGCCGGGCCCGGTAGTCGAGAATGTGGACCCGGTCCAGGCGCCGCGCCCAGAACGGGGTCATCACGGCGACGGCGAGCAGCGGCAGGGTCGTGGTGATCAGCACCTGCACGAAGCGCGGTGCCCCGATCTGCTCGGTGAGGATGACCACCAGCAGGGCGATCACCATCAGGTTGCCCGAGCCGAACAGGAACATCGTCATCATGTAGCGGCGATACCAGGCGTCGGTCTTCAGCACGTCGATCACGTCGGCCAGGCGCACGCCGCCGTTCGCGCCGTCCCGGGCCGCGGTTTCCTCGCGCAGCAGGCGGCCGTGGCCGCGGACGGTAAAGGTCCGATAGCGCCAGGCTGCGGCGAAGCCGAGCACGGCACTGGTCGGCACCAGCGCGCGCCAGGCCTCCGGCCACGCTTCCATGGCCAGCCCGATCACCGCGGCGGTCAGCGCCATGAGGATCGAATAGGTGACGGCGATGCGGCCGGTGATCGTCGCGCGGACGTGGCGCGGGAAGTTGGCGCGCCAGATCGCCGCGCGCAGCGTGATCACTCCGCAATAGGCCAGCCGGGCAATGATCATCCACGCGGTCAACCAGACCAGGCCGAAGGCGGAGACCGGGGCCAGCGCGATCATCAGCGCGCCGAGTGCGGTGATCGCCATCAGGCTCGAAACCCAGGCGGTCTTGCTTCGGCCGTGGGCGAGCCGGGCGAAGGCGAGGCTGGCCACATTGGCCAGCGCCGGGGCGCCGGTGACGAGGGCGACCGCGAAATTGACCCAGGCCGAGTCGGTCACACCGTCGAAGCCGGTCTTGACGATGACGCCGAGCAGCCCGCCCTCCAGCGCGCCGAGCGTGACCGCCAGCAGGGCGTTGACCTGCACCTCGCGCGGCATCAGGGTGCGCGCGACGAACGGAATGTCCTGTTTCGAATCCACCGAGAAACGGGCCGGCCGGGGCGAACCCCGATTATGGGGGATGGGCCGGCGTCGCGCCGTGGTGGCGGCCGAGGTTCGGCGCCGGCTGCGGGCCGCGGCGGCCGGCCCTCCGGCGCGCATCACGATCGGCTACGCTTGGCCCCCACCCCGAAGGCGACGCCCGACCGACCACCGATGAATTTCAAGAGCGACAACGAGGCCCCGGCGCACCCGCGCATCCTGGACGCGCTGATCGAGGCCAATCGCGATTTCGCGACCGCCTACGGCGACGATCGCTGGAGCCGACGGCTCGACGATGCGTTCTCCGAACTGTTCGAAACGCGCTGCCGGGTGCTGCCGCTGGCCACCGGGACCGCCGCGAACTCCGTGACCCTGGCGGCGCTGACCCCGGCCTGGGGCGCGGTCCTGTGTCACCGCCAGGCCCATATCCATTGCGACGAGGGCGGGGCGCCCGAGTTCTACACGCACGGGGCCAAGCTGATGCCGCTCGAGGGCGACCACGGCAAGCTGGTGCCGCCCATCCTCGCCGCGGCGATCGACGGTGCCGGAACGCACGGCGTGCACAACGTCGCACCGGCGGTCGTGTCGATCACCCAGGCCACCGAGTGCGGCACCGCGTATCGACCCGGCGAGATCGAGGCCCTGTCCGAGGTCGCCCGATCGCGCGGCCTCCCCCTGCACATGGACGGTGCCCGGTTCGCCAACGCGGTGGCCCATCTCGGCGTCGCGCCGGCGGATGTCACCTGGCGGGCCGGGGTCGACGTGCTGAGCTTCGGCGCGACCAAGAACGGCGCGCTGACGGCCGAGGCCATCGTCGTGTTCGAAGACCGGTTCGCCACCGGCCCGCTCGACCACTCGCTCGAGGCCGTGCTCGAAGCGATGGCGCGAATGCGCAAGCGCGGCGGGCACCTGCTGTCGAAGATGCGCTATGTCTCGTCCCAGCTGCTGGCCATGCTCGACGACGGCCTGTGGCTGGACCTGGCGCGCACGGCCAACGCACGGGCCGCGCGCCTGGCCGAAGCGATCGACCGTCACTCCGAGGCGGAGCTGGCGTGGCCGGTCGAAGCCAACGAAGTGTTCATGCGCTGGACGCCCGAGGCCCTGGCGGCCCTGAAGCAGCAGGGCTTCGAATTCCACCTCTGGCCGGGCCACGACGACCTTGCACGCCTGGTCTGCGCCTTCTCGACCACCGACGAGGCCGTCGACGGGCTGATCGCGGCACTGGACCGGGCCATACCCTGACCGGCGTGGAACGCGGTAAGCTATCGGGCCACCTCAGCATGAATGCAGGGAGTACCCACGAAATGAAGATCTGGTTGATTGCATTGATGAGCGCGGGCCTGGTGCTGGCCGGTTGCCAGTCCGACGAGCCCGAAGACAGCATGGAAGAAGCCGGCCAGGCGATCGAGGACGCTGCCGAGGAAACCGGTGAAGCGGTCGAGACCATCTACGAAGACGCGATGGAAGAGGCTGACGAAGCCGGTGACGAGATGGAAGACGCCGCCGACGATGCCGGCGACCGGATGCGCGAGATGGCCGACGATGCCGGCGATGCGATGAACGACATGGCCAACGACGTGGCCGAAGGGGCCGAGGCCGCCTGGGCGCGCGCCGTCGAGCTGGCGCAGACCGCCAACGAGAAGACCCGCGCCGCGCTGGACTCGGGGCTGGAAGAAGGCTCCGAGGCCTGGAACGAGCTGAAGGAAGAAGCGGCCGAGGCCCGTGAAGCGGCTGCCGAAGCGCTGGAGAACGCCCGCGAGTACAGCGGCGACCGCTGGGACGACTTCCGCGAACGCGCGTCCGAGGCGATGGAGAACCTCGAAGAGAACTGGAACGAGCTGACCGACGGCGACGACAGCTGATCGATCGGACCGGTTCGATCTCCGACCCGTCGCGGCCCGGCCGCGGCGGGTTTTTTCTTGTCCGCTCGTCGACCGGCGGGCGGGCCCTCGCAGGCGCCGCATCCCGGCTCGTCCGGGCCGCTTCGGTTATGCTTCGGGACCACAACTCCAGACTGCGTTTTCCTGACCGTGACCGAAGCCTACAACCCGGCCACCCTCGAGCCGGCCGCCCGCGAGCGGTGGCAGCGAGAGGGGACCTTCCGATCCCCCGACGACCCCGGTGATCAGGCGTTCTATTGCCTGAGCATGTTCCCGTATCCGTCGGGCAAGCTGCACATGGGCCACATGCGGAACTACACGATTTCCGATGTGATCACCCGCTACCACCGGATGAACGGTCGACCCGTGCTGCAGCCGATGGGCTGGGATGCCTTCGGCCTGCCGGCCGAGAACGCGGCGATCGCGCGCGGCGTGCCGCCGGCGAAGTGGACCCGCGACAACATTGCCCACATGCGCGGCCAGCTCCAGCAGCTCGGCTTCGCGATCGACTGGGACCGGGAACTGGCCACCTGCGATCCGGACTACTACCGGTGGAACCAGTGGCTGTTCCTGAAGATGCTGGAGAAGGGCATCGCCTACAAGAAGACCGGGACCGTCAACTGGGATCCGGTCGACCACACGGTGCTGGCCAACGAGCAGGTCATCGACGGGCGCGGGTGGCGCACCGGGGCGCTGGTCGAGAAGCGCGAGATCCCGATGTACTACCTGCGGATCACCGACTACGCCGATGAGCTTCTCGACGCGCTCGATGGCCTGGAGGGCTGGCCCGAACGCGTCCGCGCCATGCAGGCCAACTGGATCGGCAAGAGCTACGGGATGGAGATCGAGTTCCCCTACGACGGCGGCCGCCTGAAGGTCTTCACCACGCGACCCGACACGCTGATGGGCGCGACCTACATGGCGGTTGCACCGGAGCATCCGCTGGCGGTGCTGGCGGCCGAGCGCAACGAAGCGGTGGCCGATTTCATCCGATCGTGCTCCACCGGCGGGGTGTCCGAGGCCGAGCTGGCGACGCAGGAGAAGCGCGGCATCGATACGGGGTTCACCGCCGAGCATCCGCTGACCGGCGAGGCATTGCCCGTGTGGATCGCCAACTACGTGCTGATCGGCTACGGCGAGGGCGCCGTCATGGCGGTGCCGGGCCACGACGAACGCGACTTCGAGTTCGCCAACAAGTACGGCCTGCCGATCGTTCAGGTGGTCGATTCCGATGCCTTCGAGGACTACGATTCGTCCACCTGGCACGATGGCTATGTCGCCAAGGACAACGTTCGCCTGGTCAACTCCGGCGAATTCGACGGGCTGGACCATGCGGCGGCCTTCGACGCCATCGCCTCGGCGGTCGAGGCGAAGGGCCTGGGCCGGCGGCGGGTCCAGTATCGCTTGCGCGACTGGGGCATCAGCCGCCAGCGCTACTGGGGTTGCCCGATCCCGATCATCCACTGCCCGGACTGCGGCGACGTTCCCGTGCCGGAATCCGACCTGCCGGTCGAGTTGCCCGAGGACCTGGTGCCGGATGGTTCCGGCAGTCCGTTGACGAAGCACGAAAAATTTCTCGCCTGCAGCTGCCCGAAGTGCGGCGGAGACGCCCGGCGCGAGACCGACACCATGGATACGTTCGTCGACTCCTCGTGGTACTTCCTGCGCTATCCCTGCGTCGACAACGAAGAGGCCATGGTCGATGAACGGACCCGCGCCTGGATGCCCGTCGACCAGTACATCGGCGGCATCGAGCACGCGATCCTGCACCTGCTCTACGCGCGATTCTGGACCCGGGTGATGCGCGATCTCGACCTGGTCGACGTCTCCGAGCCGTTCGCCAACCTGCTGACCCAGGGCATGGTGCTGGCCGAGACCTGGTATCGCGAGGACGAGGCGGGGCGCAAGGTGTGGTTCAATCCGGCCGATGTCGACGTGAAGCGCGACGGCAAGGGCCAGATCGAATCGGCGGTCCTGGCCGAGGACGGCCAGCCCGTGCGCTTCGGCGGCATCGAGAAGATGGCCAAGTCGAAGAACAACGGCGTCGATCCCGCCGCCCTCGTCGAACACTACGGCGCCGATACGGTGCGCCTGTTTTCGATGTTCGCCTCGCCGCCCGAGCAGTCGCTCGAGTGGTCCGATGCCGGCGTCGAGGGCGCCTGGCGATTCATCAAGCGCCTCTGGCAGCAGGTCGAGGATCATCGGGCGGCCGAGCCCCCGGGCACGCTGGACGCCGATGCGCTGGACGAGGCCGGCCGCGAGACGCGCCGTCGTGTGCACGAGACGATCGCGAAGGTGACCGACGACTTCGCGCGACGCTATACCTTCAATACCGCGATCGCGGCGGTGATGGAATGCAGCAACCACCTGGCCCGCTACGAGCCGGCCGACGCCAACGGCCGCGCCGTCGCTCGCGAGGGCTGGGAGGCGCTGGTCCGCCTGGTCGCGCCGGTCACCCCGCACGTCGCCCAGGCTCTCTGGGAACGCCTCGGGCACGACGAGTCGATCCTGGATGCGGGCTGGCCGTCGGTCGACGAACAGGCCCTGGTCCAGGACCGCGTTACCGTGGTCGTGCAGGTCAACGGAAAGGTCCGCGGGCGGATCGAGTGCGAGCCCGGCGCCGACCGCAAGATCGTCGAGGCCATGGCGATCGAGGAGGAGAACGTGCAGCGATTCGTGGAAGGCAAGCAGATCCGAAAGGTGATCGTGGTGCCCGACAAGCTCGTCAACGTGGTCGTGTCCGGATGACCGCGCTCCGGATCGGCGGATCGGTGCTGCTGGCGCTGTGCCTGGCCGGCTGCGGTTTCGAGTTGCGCGGGTCGGCCAGCCTGCCGACGGAGATGGATCGCACCCGCCTCGAGATTGCCGACCCCGACAGCCGCTTCGCGCGCGAGCTTCGTCTCCTGCTGGAGGCCAACGGGGTACGCGTGGTCGATGCGGCGGCCGAGGGCGCGGCGGTGCTGCGGGTCTCGCGCGAGCGGATATCGCGGCGCGCGCTGACCGTATCGGGCAATGCCCGGGTCCGCGAGTACGAACTGGTGTTCGACCTCGGCTTCAGCCTGACCGGCCCGGATGGAACGCGCCTGCTGTCGAACGAAACGCTGCGCCTGGTGCGCGATTTCCAGTTCGACGAGCAGGAGATCCTCGGCGCGAGCAACGAGGAAGACCTGCTGCGCGAGGACCTGCGGCGCTCGATGGCCGCGGCCGTCATCCGCCGGCTGGAAGCCGTCCGCACACCGTGAAGTCGTTCCCCGAACGGCTGCCGGAAGCGCTCCAGCGCGGACTGGCGCCGGTCTACCTGGTGGCGGGTCCGGAGCGCCTGCTGGTCGAGGAGGCCTGCGACGCGATCCGCGAGGCCGCGCGCCGGGCCGGTGTCGCCGAGCGGATTCGCCTGAGCGCCGATGGCCGCTTCGACTGGAGCGAACTGGCCCGCGCCACCGAGACCGGGTCGTTGTTCGCCAGCCAGCGCCTGGTCGAGCTCCGCCTGCCGACCGGAAAGCCCGGCGCCGAAGGCGGCAAGGTACTGCGCGGCTGGATCGACGAGGCGCGTGACGACATCCTGCTGGTGATCTGCGACGCCTGGGAGCTGAACCAGGAAAAGGCGGCCTGGTTCAAGGCGATCGACGGCGCCGGTGTCTACGTGCCCTGCTGGGCGGTCAAGCCCGATCGCCTGCCGCAGTGGATCGACCAGCGGGTCCGCAGCCGCGGGCTGGCGCTGGACGGCGAGGCGGCTCGCTTCCTCGCCGCGCGGCTCGAGGGCAACCTGCTCGCTGCGGCGCAGGAGGTCGATCGGCTCGCGCTGCTGTTTCCCGGCGGCACGCTGAACCTGGAGACAGTGCAGGAGGCGGTGGCCGACAATGCACGCTTCGACGGGTTCCGCTTGACCGACCTGGTGCTCGGCGGTCAGCCGGGCCCTGCGCTGCGCTGCATTCGCGGCCTGCGCGAGACCGATGCGCCGCCGCCGGCCGTGCTGTGGGCGCTGGGCCGTGAACTGGAGATCGCCCGCGAAGTCGCCCATCGCAGTGCGCATGAACCGATCGGCCGGGTGTTCAACGCCCTACGCGTGTGGAAGGCCCGGCAGGGCCCCATCCAGGCCTGCATCCGGCGCCAGGGTCCGGCGCGTCTCGACCGCGCGATCGGTACGCTGGCCCGCCTGGATTCGATCTCCAAGGGACGGGCCTTCGGCGATTTCTGGGTCGAGCTCGAACGCCTCTGCGTTTCGCTCGCCGCGTCGCCGTCGCGGCCTGGACGGGCGGCATGAGCCGAAGCGACGATCGTACCGTGAGCCCGTCCGTGAACCGGGCGATCGCGATCTTCGGGGGTACCTTCGATCCGGTCCATTACGGCCACCTGCGCGCGGCCGCCGAGGTCTCGGAACGGCTCGGGGTGACGGATTTCAGGCTGCTCCCGGCCGGCGTTCCGCCGCACCGCGATGCAACCTGGGCCGAGCCGCGTCATCGCTTGGCGATGCTGGAGCTGGCGCTCGCACCCTACGCCGACCTGTCCGTCGACGACCGGGAAGTCCAGCGCGCCGGTCCGTCGTACATGGTGGACACGCTGGCCAGCGTTCGGGACGAGGCCGGCGACCTCCCCGTCGTGCTCTGCCTGGGCCAGGATGCGGCCAACCAGCTCGACGGCTGGCACCGCTGGCACGCGTTGCTCGACCTGGCCCACCTGCTGGTGATGACGCGGCCGGAATCCGAGCCGAGGTATTCCGATGCCGTACTCGAGGCCTTCGAGGGACGCTGGGTGCCGACGCCGCAGGACCTGATGGGCGCGCCGGCCGGTCGACTCTGCCGGGTCGACGTCACCTGCCTCGCGATCTCGTCCACCGACATCCGCGCCCAGCTTGCCGGGGGCCGCGATCCGCGATTCCTGCTGCCTTCGACGGTGCTGGCGTACGTCCGCAAGCACGGCCTGTACCGCGACGCGCCCGGCGGAGGCTGAACCGCGGCCCGGCGATCGCCGGACCGCTCGCCGAGCCGCTCAGCCTGAAAACTCGTCCAGAAGCGCGATCAGCCGCTCCACGTCTTCGATCGAGTTGTACAGCGGGTTCGGCGAAATGCGGATGATGTCGGGTTCGCGCCAGTCGCCGACCACGCCCGCGTCCTGCAGCCGGTCGAACAGCGCCCGCCCGGCCTCGCGGCCGGCACGAACGGCGATCGAGACCTGGCACCCGCGGCGCGGGCGCTCGCGTGGCGTGACGATCTTCAACGGCTGCCCGGGCAGGTTGTCCACGGCGGCCATGAGATGCGCGGTCAGGTCGGTTTCGGCGTCCTGCAAGCTGTCGATGTCGGCCTCGCGATAGATGTCCAGCGCACCGCGCAGGGCCGCCAGATTGAGCACGGGAGCGCCCGAAACCTGCCAGCCCTCGGCGCCGCGGATCGGCTCGAAGTCGGGGCCCATGACGAAGCGGGTCGATTCGTCGTGACCCCACCAGCCGGCCAGGCGGGGACCGTCGAAGTCCGCGTGGCGGGGATGGACGAACAGGCCCGCGACCGCGCCGGGGCCGGCATTCAGGTACTTGTAGCTGCACCAGGCCGCGAAGTCGACCTGCCAGTCCTCGAGCGCGAGCGGCACGTTGCCCATCGCGTGCGCCAGGTCCAGTCCGATCGGTACTCCGGCCTCATGGGCCGCGCGGCCGATCAGGCCGCAGTCGAATCGCTGGCCCGTGGCGTACTGGACACCGGGCCACAGGACCAGCGCGATCTCGTCGGCCCGGGCCCGGATGAGTTCGGCCACCCGCGCGTCGTCGATCAGCCCGTCTTCGCCGGGGTCGACCTCGATCAGGTCGTCCTCGCCGTACCCGTGCAGGAGCAGCTGCGAGACCACGGCATAGCGGTCGGACGGGAACGCGCCGCGCTCGATCAGGATCTTGCGCTTGCGCCCGTCGGGCCGGTAGAAGCTGGTCATGAGCAGGTGCAGGTTGACGGTCAAGGCGCCCATGGCGACGACGTCGCGCGGACGGGCGCCCGCGAGGCGAGCCAGCACATCGGTGCACTGGCGGTGGTACCCGAGCCATGCGGGGTCGCCGTCGAAGTGGCCGTCGACGCCCAGGTCGGCCCAGCGCTTCAGCTCCTTCTCCACCGCGGCGCGCGCGCTATCGGGCATCAGGCCGAGCGAGTTTCCGCAGAAATAGGTCTTCCGGCCGTCTCGGCCATGGCGAGGAAACGCGAAACGGTCGCGAAACGCGGCGGTCTGCATGGGTGAGATCCATACCTGGGAAAGCCGACAGGATGCCAGATTCGAGCGAACGCTGCGGGACTGGGCCGCGACGCTCGGTACAATCCGTGGCGAACCGACGGAGCGCACGATGGACGTAGCCGATTTCGACTTCGAACTGCCCGAGGAACTGATCGCGCAGCAGCCGCTGCCGGGCCGATCCGACAGCCGCCTGCTGGTCCTCGACCGGACCAGCGGCGAGACGGTCGATCGCTCCTTCCGGGACCTGCTCGAATTGCTCGATCCCGGCGATCTGCTGGTGTTCAACGACACCCGGGTGATTCCCGCGCGCCTGCATGCGCGGAAGGCCACCGGCGGCCGCGTCGAACTCCTGGTCGAACGCGTGATCGATGCGACCACCGCCCTGGCCCAGCTCGGAGTCAACCGGAAGCCCGCTGCGGGTGCCCGGATCCTCATCGAGGGCGCCGAGTGCGAGGCGGAGGTCGAAGGAAGGGTCGACGAGTTCTGGCGTATTCGGCTGGTCGATCCCGCGGCGGACTGGATCGAGCTGCTCCATGCCCACGGACACATGCCGTTGCCGCCGTACATCGCTCGCGAGGACGACGCCTCGGACCGCGAGCGCTACCAGACGGTCTACGGCCGGAAGCCGGGCGCCGTCGCGGCGCCGACCGCCGGGTTGCATTTCGACGAGGCCCTGCTCGCGGCGCTGGACGCACGGGGAATCGGTCGCGCGTTCTGCACCCTGCACGTCGGTGCAGGAACGTTCCAGCCGGTCCGGGTGGAACGGGTCGAGGATCACCGGATGCATCCGGAATGGCTGGATGTCTCGCAGGACCTGGTCGACCGGATCGTCGCCACCCGGGCCGCCGGCGGACGGGTGATCGCGGTCGGCACGACCGCGGTCCGTTCGCTGGAAACCGCGGCATCGGACGGTGAATTGAAACCGTTCACCGGCGACAGCCGGCTGTTCATCTACCCCGGATACCGGTTCCGCGCGGTCGACGGCATGATCACCAACTTCCACCTGCCCGGATCGACCCTGGTGATGCTGGTCTCGGCGTTCGCCGGCCGCGAATCGGTCCTGCGCGCCTACGCCCATGCGGTCGAAGCGCGCTATCGCTTCTTCAGCTACGGCGACGCGATGCTGATTGTCTGAAGGTCCGGAGAGCCGCCCGGGAACGATCCCGGGCGGCTGCGGGGTCTACTCGAAGCCGTCGACGGTGATTTCGTCGTTGGGGCCGTAGTTCGGCAGCTGGTCGGGTCCGTTGACCACGCCCATCGGCTGGTAGTTGTAGTAGTAGGGGAAGATCATCCCGAGGTTCGGGTTGCCCTGGCGCCGGATCAGGACTTCGCTGAGGATGCGGCGGAAGTCGTTGGTCGACCGGAGGTCGTTGCCCTGGTACAGGTCGCCCGGCGCCATGCCCGGCCAGGTGCCGTGGAACTGGCCGCCGTTGACGTTGCCGCCCAGGAGCATCATGGGGTTGCCCGAACCATGATCGGTGCCGTTGTCGTTGTTGTTGTAGGCGCGGCGGCCGAACTCGCTGTGGAACACCACCGTGACCTTGTTCCGGCGGTCGGGGCTGGCGTCGAACTGGCCGGCCATGTCCGCCCAGAACGCGTTGACCGCCCGGGACAGCCGGTCCAGTCGGTCGTGGTACCGACCGCTTGAGCCGCCGGTGCCCATCGGAAGCGAGCCCTGGTCCGTGTGGTCGTCCCAACCGCCGTAGTCGACCTGGGCGATGCGCAGGTCCAGTCCGGCCTTGATCAGGCGCGCCAGCGTGATCAGCTTGTCGCTGATGCTCTCGAGGTTGTTGCTCGCATCACGGACCGGGTAGGGCACGCCCAGGGCGATGTTGTAGTCCTTGTTGCTGGTGTCGAACACGTTCTCGATCAGCGCCTGGGCGATCATGGCCTGCTCGCCGGCGATGCCGATATCGCTTCCGTCCGCGGCGTAGATGCTCGCCAGTCGATCCTCGACCTGCTCCTCGAACTGGGAGAAGGTCGACAGGTCGAAGTCGCTCGGGTAGCGGAGCGTGACGGCAGCGGGTTCGTTGGTCAGCGAGAGCGTGGTCTGGCTCTCGGTTGCCACGACCGGCATGGTCATCGTCGGGGGGAGGTTGTCCGCCGAGGCCAGGTGACGGGTCAGCCAGCCGGTCGATGTCGTGCGTACGCCGTCGATCGGCCCCTGGCCCGGGGGCAGCCCTTCGGTGGCGCCCGGGGTGCCGAGCTCGATGAAGCGTTCGGCTTCGAAGTGGCTGCGGTTGACGATCGGGAGACCGGTGGCGTGGACGATCGCCAGGTCGCCGTCGTCCCACAGGTCGCGCAACGGATCCGCGGCGCTGTTCAGGCCGAAGCCATCACCGTTGTTCAGGGACAGCATCGCGCCCGGACCGCCGGTCGGCAGCCGGACACTCGCGCTGGGGCGGAGGCTCTCGTAGAACCCGCGATCCGGATGGCCGGCGCCGGGTGCGTAGAGGCTCAGGCCATCGATGCCGCCGCGCAGGAACACGTAGATCAGCACCTCGTCGTTGGTGCCGCCCTTGGCGCCGGCGAAGCTCAGGCCCGGGGTCATCGTGGCGGCCGCCGCAGCCGCGCTGCCGGTCAGGAAGGTACGTCGATTGATTCGATTCATCATGGGTCTCCGCCTATCGGCTCATCCGCTCGGGCAACAGGGCAATCAAAAGGAACAGCCCGTTCAGCATCTGCTGGTAGGTGCTGAACTGACCCGTATCCGATGTGTTGATGCCAAGCGGTTGGTCGTCGCCGGCCGCGTTGCCCTGCGCGCGGACGAAGGCCACCATCTCGGCGCGCTTCCCGGCCGCCGTGGCGTGCCCGACCCCCTGGACTCGATCGAGCCAGTAGTCGACGATCGCGTTGGGGGTCAACGCGATGCCCGCGCCGTTGGTCTGGGCGGCGAAGTCGATGTAGTTCGGCGCGCTCCCCGAGTCCGTGTCGCGGATCATCAGCGACGCGGTGCGCCAGGACATCACCAGCGGCCCGGAGCCCTTCCAGAACGAGGCGTCCTCGGCGTAGCCGGTCGGGGGCTCGCAGTTGAACGGCAGCTGTCCGGTCAGTCGCCAGGTCCAGTAGAAGCCGTAGAAGCCGGTATCGTCGCCGGCGCTGGTCAGCTCGAAATCGTAGGGCGCGTTGGCGGCGCGCAGCGTGGAGGCGACGATTTCGTTGGGCCGCTTGACCTTGTCGGCCCAGGTGGTGCGGAACTCGTTCGACAGGATCAGCACGCTGTAGACCTGCTGGAGCTGGTCCGGCTGGTCCCAGTTCGACTGGAAGACGTCCGCGGCGGCCTGGACGACCGGCGACTGGGCCGTGAAGCCGTCGCCGATCAGCCGGACGGCGAGCTTCCAGCAAACGTATTCGGCCGTGCCGCGGTGCTGGCAGAGGTAGTCCAGCAGATCGGTCAGCTCCTGTTCTTCGTTCGCGCCCGGTCCCGCATAGGTATAGGTCTGACCGAGGATGGTCTTCGGTCCGTCGTCGTGCCAGGCGTCGCGGAACAGGAAATCGCCCGTGTCGGGCGCGCCGTCGTCGCTGTCGGCGATGCCGAAGCCGGTCAGCAGGCGGGCGGTTTCGAGAACGTCCGCTTCCACGTAGCCGGCGGGCTCGCCGTCGACGTTGGTCGGTACCTGGCCCGGCGGGATGTAGCCGTAGTAGTTCTCGACCGCGCCGAGCGTGTGCAGCTCCAGCAGCTCGCGGGCATAGTTTTCGTTCGGGTTCGGCGTGCTGTTGCGGGCGTTGTCGAGGTAGAACATCATCGCGGCGTGCTTGACCACGCCTTCGAGCATGGTCCGGAAGTTGCCGAAGATGCCCGGGCGGATGACGTCGCGATCGTAGCTGGTCAGCACGCTTCGAACGACGTCTTCGCTGCCGTCGACGTTGAAGTGGTTGTGCCAGAAATCGGCCAGGACTTCGCGCAGCTGCCAGCGGGAATGGACCGACCGGGTCAGGGTCAGCATCTGCATTTCCCAGTACGGGCGGTTGCGCATCGGCCAGCCGTTGGGGCCGTCGTAGCGATAGTGCTGCGACCACATCTGGTTCAGCGAGAGCGAAGGCGTACGGTAGACCGGGTTGCCGTTGACGCGATTGTCGACTTCCGGGTCGGCGCCCGGCGACATCTGCTCGGTCAACCAGGCCTGCAGGCGCGACGTGTCGTCACCGCCGAGGCTGTTGAAGTACTGGAGGTCGCCGACGTTGCCGGGATTGGCCGGATTATCGGGCCGTGCACCGTAGCCGAGCTTGGCGTAGACACGGAACGCCAGCGAGGGCATTGCGCCGCCGCGCTGCTCGTCGGGGACGCGGGCCGGCCACAACGAGGTCAGCCGGACCTGTTGCGCCAGTGTGGTGATCGGAATGAGCCCGGCACCGATGCCCGCGGCAGCGAGCCCCAGTGCTCCGGACCGGTGGAGAAAGCGTCTTCGCGACGACGGAAGGTTCTTGTCCATGGCGTTCCTGGTCCATGCTGAATTCCCCCCTTCCGTGATCGATTCGTCGTGCGGATCGATCGCTGATCGGTCTAACATACCCTGCGGCCCGAACCCGTTCAATCTCGAAACCTTCGATTTTTCACGGGTTTGCGGAGAGACTCCGCGTAATCGATCACGAATCTTGAGGTGCGTCACATGTTTCGATCTCCGGGCTTCCGCTTTTCTCTCCGACCGTTCGTGCGGCTTGCGCTGGCAGCGATGGTCCCGTTCGCCGCGTCGAGCGTGTACGGCGACACGCTCACCGTGGCCCCCGATCGCGACAACACGCTGTACGAGCGCGCGGCCGGCGACCTGTCGAACGGTGCCGGTCCGAACCTGTTTTTCGGCCGTACCGGGGTCAATGCCGGAAACGTGCGTCGGCGCGCCCTGATGCGCTTCGATCTGTCCGCGATTCCGCCGGGTTCTGTAGTCAACAGCGTCGAACTCACGCTCGAGGTTGACCTGGTACCGCCCGGTGCGACCGGCTTCGATGCGGCGCTGCACCGCGTACTGGCCGACTGGGGCGAGGGGGGTTCCGTGGCGCAGGGAGCGGGCGGTGCAGGCGCGCCGGCGGTCGCACCGGACGCCACCTGGCTGCATCGAGAGTTCGATACGGTCCCCTGGTCCTCGCCCGGCGGCGACTACGCGGCCGCCGCGTCCTCGACCGCGCCGGTCGGCTCCGGCACCGGCCCGGTGACCTTCGTCACCGCGCCCGGCCTGGTCGACGATGTCCAGCAGTGGGTCGACGATCCCGGGCAGAACTTCGGCTGGATCCTGATCGGCGAGGAAGGCAATCCGCAGAACGCTCGCCGGATCGGGAGCCGCGAGAACGCGGCGCTGACGCCGCAGCTGGTCGTCGACTTCGAGCCCCTGGTGTTGCCGGAGGCCGAGCCGGTGCCGGCCATGCGGGGGTGGGGGATGGTCCTGCTGGTACTGGCGGTGGCGGTGCTCGCGCTGCGCTTCCGGCGCAGCTGAATCGTGGGTGCGGGAGCCTGACAGGCGACCCCATTCGCGAGCAAGGCTCGCTCCCACAGGAAGGAAGTCAATCCTTCGCAGCGTCCGGCCGACGGCCTGTGGGAGCCTGCCATGCAGGCGATTGGCCTTTCACGGTTCGGATGGACTTCGCCGCATCTACGCTACGGCTTGCCCTCGCTTCGCTCCCTTGCATCGATCCCTCTCCCGCAGCCCGCTGAAAGCGCGGCACGCAGGCGACTCAGGCGGTCGACGGATCGCTCTTTCCGTGCCGAGCATTGCGTCACGGGTGGGATGGACTGCGCCTTCGCTTCGCTGCGGCTTGCCCTCGCTGCGCTCGGGTGGCAGCGGTCGCTAAGCTCCCTTGCATCGATCCCTCTCCCCCAGCCAACGCGCATAAAAAATGCCCGGCAGTGCCGGGGCGGTGGCCTCTCGACCAAACCGTTTCGTAACGCGTGGGATGGACTGCGCCGCAGCTTCGCTTCGGCTTGCCCTCGCTGGCGCTCGGGTAGCAGCGCGCTTCGCGCTTGCATCGATCCCTCTCCCCCAGCCAACGCGCATAAAAAATGCCCGGCAGTGCCGGGCTGGTCTGGGCTTGTGGCCTCTCGGACCAAGCGCTTTCTTGACGGTGGGATGGACTGCGCCGCCGCTTCGCTGCGGTTTGCCCTCGCTGCGCTCGGGTAGCAGCGCGCTTCGCGCTTGCATCGATCCCTCTCCCCCAGCCACAAAAAAAGCCCGGCGGGAGCCGGGCTGTACTTTTTTGTGGCTGGGGGAGAGGGATTCGAACCCCCGCTGACGGAGTCAGAGTCCGTAGTCCTACCGCTAGACGATCCCCCATTTGGATCGTTGTTAGCCCATCCAGGACTTGCTGAATGGGCGATTCTGCGCGTGGCATTTCGTCGCTGGCCAGGCTCGGTGTCGCTGAGGAAGCGCAGTGCACTGGAGGTGCATGAGCATTCCGAAGCGGCACCGAACGCCGCCAGCGGCGAAAGGACGCCGCAGAATCAGCGCTTGGAGTACTGGGTGGCCTTGCGTGCCTTGTGCAGACCGATCTTCTTCCGCTCCACCGCACGTGCGTCGCGAGTCAGGAAGCCGGCCTTGCGCAGTTCGCCGCGCAGGTTCTCGTCGTACTCGGTCAGCGCACGGGACACGCCGAGGCGCAGTGCGCCGGCCTGGCCCGTGGTGCCGCCACCGGTCACGGTGGCGTAGATGTCGAACTTGTCGGCCAGTTCGACCAGTTCCAGCGGCTGCCGCGCGATCATGCGGGCGGTTTCGCGGCCGAAGAACTCGTCGAGCGGCTTCTGGTTGACCATGATCTGGCCGGTGCCGCGACGCAGGAACACTCGAGCGGTCGAGGTCTTGCGGCGGCCGGTTCCGTAAAACTGTTCGGTTGCCATGTCGTCTTTATTCCGTTGCTTACAGTTCCAGCGCGCGCGGCTGCTGGGCGGCGTGCGGGTGCTCGGAGCCGGCGTAGATCTTCAGTTTCTTGATCATCGCCCGGCCCAGCGGGTTCTTCGGCAGCATGCCCTTGACCGCGTTCTGGATGACGCGCTCCGGAGCCTTGTCCAGCAGCTTTTCCAGCGTGATGGACTTCAGGTTGCCGATGTAGCCGGTGTGGTGGTAGTACACCTTGTCCGACATCTTGCGGCCGGTGACCGCGATCTTGTCGGCGTTGATGACGACCACGTAGTCGCCGGTGTCGACGTGCGGCGTGAATTCCGGCTTGTGCTTGCCGCGCAGGCGGCGCGCGATTTCGCTGGACAGTCGGCCGAGGGTCTTGCCTTCGGCGTCGACCAGCAGCCACTCGCGGCGCACTTCGTGCGACTTGGCGCTGAACGTTTTCATGAGAGCAGTGGGCTCCAAGGTTGGAACGCGATTCAGTAAAGAGCGGGGATGTTACTAGAATTCTCGGGCCGGGGCAAGACCCCGGAGCCGCGGAATCGAGGGGCGGAGGGCGATTCAGCCCGGCGGGATCACCAGCACGGCGCCGGGGTGGATCACGTCGCCGTCCAGCCGGTTGGCGCGGCGCAGCTGGCTCAGGCTGACCGAGTAGCGCTGGGCGATGGTGCCGAGCGTGTCGCCGCGCTGGACGATGTACTCCGAGGTGTCGCGGTTGGCGGCGAACCAGGTCCCCCGCGGGGCGGTCAGGCGGAAGTGTTCCTCGACGCCGCGCAGGATGGCCGATGCGATCTCGGCCCGGTAGCGCGGAGAGCCGAGGTTCTTCTCTTCGTCCGGGTTGCTGATGAACCCGGTTTCGATCAGGACGCTCGGAACGTCATGGGAGCGCAGGACCACGAAGTTGGCGCGTTCGACGGTCCGCCGCGCGCTGGTCTTTCCGTCGCGAACCAGTTCGTCGAGGATCGCCTGTGCGGCCCCGTTGCTGTATTCCATCGACGCGCTCTGCGACAGGTCGAGCAGGACCGAGCGCAGCATGTCGTCGCCCTGGTCGAGGCTCACGCCGCCGGCCCGGTCGGCGGCGTTCTCGCTTTCTGCCAGGAGCCGCGCCGCCTCGGACGAGGCGCCGCGCCGCGAAAGGACGAAGACCTTGCTGCCGCGCACTCGACGGTCCCGGAATGCATCCGCGTGAATCGACAGCATCAGGTCCGCGCGTGCCTCGCGAGCACGCTGGTAGCGCTCCTTCAGCGGGATGTAGTAGTCGCCGGTTCGGATCAGGACCGCGCTCATTCCCGGTGCCGCATCCACCTGCCGCGCGAGTTCCCGGGCGATCGCCATCACCACGTGCTTCTCGTACGTTCCGCCCGGGCCGATGGCGCCCGGATCCTCGCCGCCGTGGCCCGCGTCGATCGCGACCAGCATGTCACGATTGTCGGCAGGCAGGGTCTGTGCGACCTGGCGAAGACGATCGGTCGCCGACTCGGCGCCGTGGGGGTAGAGGTCGAGCACCAGCCGGTGGCCGTACTGGCCGGTCGGCTCGAGCAGGAAGCTCTTGGTCCGCGCCGCGTCGGCCAGGTCGAGGACCACGCGCAGGTCGTTGCCGTTGCGCACGCCGTGGCGCACGCCCTCGACGACGCCCGAGTGTTCGGGGTCGAGCGCCGGCGTCGCGCTCATGCGGGCCGCATCGATATCGACCACCAGGCGATGCGGCGCGTCGAGCGTGAACAGGCGGTAATCGACCTGGGCGTCGAGATCGAGGACGACGCGGGTCTTGTCCGGGCCGGCCCACACGCGCACGTTCTCGACCTCTCCGGCGCCCGCGGGGGCGGCCATCCAGGTCAGAAGCAGCGCGATGATCAGGACTCTCGGCATGCCGAGGCTTCTCCGGTTCGGTCGACAAGCGGTCGATTCAGCTTCCCAGCGTCGATGATGCACCCGATGGCCGGGAAATTCAAGGCTTCAATTTCTTTCACGATCAGCGACCTAGCGTGACTTCGTGAGCATTCGCCTTCAGTGCGTCGGCAAAGGGCCACGTCCCGGCGCGTCGAGCGCCGGAATTCCGTATTCTCGTGTACCGAGGATCGGCAGCGAAGATTGCCCGCCGGCCCTGAACCGGGACTGAAGCGGCCGAAGCCCTCGGCCACTCCCGACATCCCGTATCGCAACCGGAGGAGATCAGATTCATGTCGAGCGAAGGACTGCACGCGCCGCGCGAGCGGCTGAGCAAGAAGACCCTGGCCATGCACCACGCGATCGTCTCGCTGATGGAAGAGCTGGAAGCGGCGGACTGGTATCGCCAGCGTGCCGATGACTGCGAGGACGACGCGCTGCGCGAGATCCTGCTCCACAACATGCGCGAAGAGATCGAGCACGCCGCGATGGTGCTGGAATGGCTGCGCCGCAACGATGGGGACTTCGACGAGCAGCTCCGCGCCTTCCTGTTCAAGGACGGCGAGGTCATGGACCATCACTGACCGCCACCGGCGGATTCAGGGCCGCAGGATCCTCATCCACCACCAGAAGTTCAGCAGGCCCATCAGCGAGGCCGCGACGTAGGTGAACGCGGCCGCAGCGAGGATGCGTCGGGCCGGGCGCCGGTCCTCGGGCTTCAGGTAGCCGCCCTTGTCGAGCAGGGGCAGGGCCCGGCGGAACGACGCGTCGAGTTCCGTCGGCAGCGTGACCAGGTGGACCACGATGCCCGAGGCCAGCGCCGCGAGCCCGAACACCAGCAGCAGGAGTCCGGCCCTCGGCAGCCGAAGCGCGAGCAGGACCAGCGGCATCGCCACCATCAGCACGACGCCGATCCGCTGCACGCGCTGCGCCGCCTTGACCAGGCGGGTCCGCCAGACCAGCGGTCCGTAGCCGAGGGCGTGCTGGACGGCGTGCCCGACTTCGTGAGCGGCCACGGTCACCGCGGTCAGGGATCGCCGGTCGTGGTTTTCCGGGCTCAGCCGCACCACGCGCGCCTCGGGGTCGTAGTGATCGCCCTGGTCCGTGCGTTCGACCGGGACCCGGTCCAGGCCCAGCCGATCGAGCAGGTCGCGGGCCAGCTCCGCGCCGGTCCCTTCGTAGCGGTCGGCGGGCTCGTGGTACCGGCGCATCACGCGCTTCACCCACCAGCCCGGGAGCACCACCACGGCGGCGACCAGGACCAGTCCGATCAGAACCAGCGGCATGATCAGCGCGCCTTGTCGCCCGCGCCGCGCCGTGCTTCGGCGAGCGCGAACGCGTCCGCCCTCGGCAGCCCGGTCAGGGCGCGGATGACCTTTGCCGCGCGGGCCGGCGCCAGCTCGTCGGCCAGCGCGTCGGCGACGGCTTCGGGCGATATTGCCCCGGCCATCGAGGCGCCGGATCGCGCCGGCGCGCCGGCCACCAGGAGCACCGCTTCGCCGCGCTGCCGGTCGGGATCCTCCGCGGTCCAGGTCGACAGTGCGTCGAGGCGATCGCGTCGTACCGACTCGAACTGTTTCGTGAGTTCGCGCGCGATGCAGCCCGGCCGCTCGGGACCGAACGCGCCGGCCAGGTCGTCGATGACCGCGACCAGGTCGCGCGCCGGTACGTAGAAGATCAGGGTGTGCTCGACGTCGGCCAGCTCGACGAGCCGCCTCCGTCGCGCGCTGCGCCGGGGCGGCAGGAAGCCCTCGAAGCGGAAGCGGTCGCTGGGCAACCCCGAGGCGCTGAGCGCGGCGATCGCAGCGCAGGGCCCGGGCACCGGCAGCACCGTCACGCCGGCATCGTGCGCGGCCGCAACCAGTCGGTAGCCCGGGTCGGAGATCAACGGCGTGCCGGCGTCGGAAACCAGCGCGACGTCGTCGCCGGCGAGCAGGTGATGGACCACGCGCTCGGCCGCCCGCGCTTCGTTGTGATCGTGGAGCGCGATCCAGCGCGGCGGTTCGGCGCGGCCGGGCACCAGCTTCTGGCTCGTTCGCGTGTCTTCCGCAGCGATCACCGCCACCTGTTCGAGCAGGGTCTGCGCCCGCGGCGACAGATCGCCGAGATGGCCGATCGGTGTGGCCACCACGTAGAGCGTTCCGGAAGCGGGGGTGACGTCGGGTCGTTGGTCGGGCACGGAGGCAGCATTGCGGCGCGGATCGGCGGGTATTATTGCACCCATGAATGCATGCCCCGCCGTTGCACCCACGGCCACGATTTCCCGATTCGCGCTGGCCCTCGCACTGGCCCTGCTGGTCGGTGCCTGCGCAGCGCCGGCGCCGACGCCGCGCGATCGCACCGAGACGGACGATCCGGCCGAGCTGGTCCGGGCCGGACGGCCGGCCGACGCCGCCGAGGCCTGGCTGGCGCTGGCCGAGCGTGAGCCCGAGCGGGCGGCTTCGGCGAGACTGCGCGCCGCCGAGGCCTGGTTGAGCGCGGGTCGGCCGATGCAGGCGAATGCCGCCGTCGAGGCGATCGATCCGGGTGCGCTCGAACGTGTCGATCGGCTCCGCCTCGACCTGCTGCTTGCCGAACTGGCGCTGAATCGCGGCGAGTTCGATCGCGCCGAGCGGCTGCTCGCGATGCCCGCCGACACTCTCCCGCCGGCGCTGCGCGATCGGCTCGCCGGGCTTCGCGAACGCCTGTCCGCATCCGATCCGGATTCTCCGAAGGCCCGGCTCGATGCGCTGCGCGACGCGGTGGACGAACCGGGATTCGAGCCGACGCTGGCGCTGGCACTGCTGATCGACGTGCGGCTTGCAGACCTCGATGCGCTGGTCGCGGAGCACGGTTCGGAGCCGGCGATCGGCCATTGGCTGGCCCTGGGTCGAGCGGTTCGTGCAAACCTGCTCGATCGACCGGGGCTGGAACAGGCGGTCGAAGCGTGGCGGTCCACGCGTCTCGAGGAGACGGGCCGGCACGGCGGCGATGCACCCGCCGCCGATCGGGTCGATGCTCGTGCCGACGACAGGGTCGACAACAGGTTCGACGACGGGTCCGACGGCGGGACCGGGGTCATGGACGATCCTCGCGCCGAGGCGCTGCCGAGCACCGCGACCATCGTCGAATGGGTCGATGCGTGGCGGAGCCGGCAGCCGATGCCGGAGCGGGTGGCGGTGCTGTTGCCGGGCGACGGGCCGCTCGTGGCGGCCGGCGACGCGGTGCGCGACGGCATGCTGGCCGCCTGGCTGATGCTGCCGCCCGCACGCCGACCCGTGCTCGATTTCGTCTACCTCGAATCGGCGCCGGACGCGGCCGTCGGCGGTTGGTTCGCCGCCCGCGAGAACGGCGCCGACCTCGTCGTCGGGCCGCTGGATCGACGCCAGATCCCGTCCCTGCTCGCCTTGCCCGATGCCGGTGTGCCGATGCTGCTGCTCAATCGACCGCCGCCCGACGTGGCCTGGCCGAGGCCGGCCCAGCCGCTGGCGATGCTGGCGCTGCCGCCGGAAGAAGAAGCCGAGCTGGTGGCCGTGCGCGCGCTGGTCGATGGCGCGAGCCGTGCGCTGGTGATCGCGCAGGACTCCGACTTCGGCGAGCGCCTGGCCGGCCGGTTCATCGAGACCTTCGAGCTGGGCGGCGGGCGCGTCGTCCATCGCGTCGACTATCCCCCGCGCGAGTTCGATGTGACCGACCGGCTCGAGGACGCGCTGCGGCTGCGCGCGTCGGAGCAGCGCATCGAGCGGATCGAAGCGCTGGTCGACGCACCGTTCGCGGCCGAGCCGCAGCGCAGGACCGATCTCGACGTCGTGTTCCTGGCAGCCCGGGAAGAGGCCCGCCAGGTGCACCCGCAGCTGCGCTTCGTCGACCTCGGTGAGCTGCCGGTCCTGGCCACGTCGGCCGTGCTCACGGACCGCCGCGATCGCGACCTGGACGGCATTCGCATGCCGCTGGCGCCGTGGTTGTTCACGAACGGTGCGCAGGCCGAGGAGCGGCGCTCGGCGGAACAGGCGTTTCCCGAGGTCGCCGGCTCGGTCACCCTGAGCCTTCTCCACGCGCTGGGTCGCGATGCCGTCGCACTGCTGCCGTGGCTGGATTCCATGAAGCGGGATCCGCAGCTCGCGCTGTCGGGCGGAATCGGCCGGCTGCGGCTGGCCGACGGTGTCGCGCTGGAGCGCGACCTGCCCTGGGCCGTCGTCCGCGACGGCGTACCGCAGCGGCCCTGACGTGCTGCGGCGCTGGCGCGGACTGCGCGGCGAGCGTCGCGCCCTGCGTCACCTCCAGGCCGCCGGACTCCGCCTCGTCGCTCGCAACTGGCAATGCCGCTTCGGCGAGATCGACCTAGTCATGGCCGACGGCGAAACGCTGGTCTTCGTCGAAGTCCGCGTACGTGCAGCGAGCGACTTCGGCGACGCCGCCGATAGTGTGCACCCCGGCAAGCAATCTCGATTGGTTCGCGCGGCATCGATGTTCGTGGCCACGCACGGCGAATGGCAGCAGCGCGCTTGCCGCTTCGACGTGGTCGCGATCGACGGGTCGGCCGGCGCCGACGCCCTGCGCTGGATCCGGGGCGCCTTCGACGCGGGCAGCTGACGATTCCATCGGCGATGCCGCCGCATCACGCGGTCGCCTGCCGTCGTGACCTTCCGGTTTCGAACCGATCGACGACTACGCCAGGCGTTCAAGGCCGAGGCCGAGCAGCGCGAGGACGGCAATGGCGTAGCCGGCGGCGACGACGTCGTCGATCATGATGCCGAGTCCGCCGCGGACGCGTCGGTCCAGCCAGCCGATCGGCCACGGTTTGGCGATATCGAACACGCGGAAAGCGATGAATGCCGCCAGCCACCAGGCGGGATGCGCGGGCAGGGTCAGCACGACCAGCCAGACGCCGACGAATTCGTCCCACACGATTCCCCCGTGGTCGTGCACGCCCATCGCGCGCGAGGCGCGCTCGCAGATCGGGATTCCGACCAGGAACGCCAGGGCCACGACCACGCCGCCGACCCAGGTCGGCACGCCCAGCAACGGCAGGCCGAGTAGCAGCGCCATCGCGCTGCCGGCGGTGCCGGGTGCGCGCGGGCTCAGGCCGCTGCAGAAGCCGAACGCAAGAAAGCCGACCGGCCCACCGAGCGCGACCTCGCGTGCACTTCGGGGCGCGCCGTGTCCTTGGCCGGGATCGTGTTCACCGCCGCCGTGCCGGGCTTCGACAGCGCTCATCGGCTTCCCCTCCCGCTCGAGCCGGGCTCCGGATCGTCGCTGAAGTGGTCCCAGCCTCGCAGCGACGGCGTGACGTCCCGTCCGTCGGCGTCGATGCAGCGCAGCCCGGAATCGCGAGTGACCGTGCCGATCGCGGTCACCGGCACGCCGTCGATCGCCTCGGGGATTCCCGCGTGTTCGGGGACCACGGCGATCAGTTCGTAGTCGCCGCCGCCGCCCAGCTGCAGCGCGACTCGCCGGGCCGGCTCGGGGACCGCCTCGAGCAACGCCCCGGATGCCGGGAGCCGGTCGACTTCGATCTCCGCGCCGAGCGCATCTCCGAGCAGGTGCCCGAGGTCGGCGGCAAGGCCGTCGGAGACGTCGATCATGCCGCGAGCGACACCGGCCAGCTTGCGGCCGTGCTCGACCCGCGGCGTCGGGTTGAAGAGGCGGTCGCACAGCGGATGCGAACGCGGGCAATCGAGCGCCAGCGCAGCCGCCGCGTCCCCGGGCCAGCCGGTCACGAGGATCCGGTCGCCGGGCCGGGCGCCGGTGCGCCGGGCGAACTGGCCTGCGGGGATCTCGCCGATCGCGGTGACCGAAACGTTCAGGGGGCCACGGGTCAGGTTGCCGCCGGCCAGTTCCGCCCCGAAGCGCCCGGCCAGGCCGAGAAACCCGTCGAGAAACCCGTCCAGCCAGTCGGCGTCGGCCTCGGGCAGCGTCAGCGCCAGCAGCAGCCAGCGCGGCGCCGCGCCCATGGCAGCGAGGTCGCTGAGGTTGGCGGCGGCGGCCAGGTGGCCGACGTCGGCAGCCGTGGCTCGGCCGTCGAAGTGCCGGCCGTCGACCAGCTGATCGACGGTGGCGACCAGCTGCATGCCGCGGCCGGGCTGGAGCACGGCCGCATCGTCGCCGATGCCGAGGACGATGCCGTCGTCGTCGTGGCCGCTGCTTCGCGCGGCCCTCCGGCGGATCCGCTCGATCAGGTCGAATTCGTTCACTGGGGCGGCTCGACCCAGCGACCGCCGGCCAGGGTCCGGATTACCGGGTTGCCGCCGAACTCGAACGCCAGCGCACGCCGGTCGTCGGTGTCCAGCACCACGAGGTCGGCGCGGAGTCCGGGTTCGATCCGGCCCCGGTCGTGGAGGCCCAGCAGGCGGGCGCCGCTGGCGGTCGCGGCGGCGATCGCCTCGTCGATTTCCAGCCCCAGCTTGCGCACCGCGAGCTGGATGACGAAGGGCATGGAGTAGCACGGCGCCGAGCCCGGATTGAAGTTGCTGCCCAGCGCGAGGTTCCCGCCGGCGTCGACGAACGCACGGCCGTCGCCGTAGCGGTCGTCGAGATGGAAGCCGGAGGCGGGCAGCATCACCCCGAAGGTGTCCGATCGGGCCAGGGTCCGGAGCCCGTTCGCGTCGGTGGCTTCGAGGTGGTCCACGCTGGCGAAGCCGCGCTCGATCGCCGCTTCGATCATGCCGAGGGCGTTGAACTGGTCGGCGTGGACGCGGATCGGGTGGCCGGCCTCGGCCCCGGCCTCGAACAGCGCGATGCAGTGCTCCGGGCTCCACGCCCCATGTTCGCAGTAGGCGTCGAGCGCAATGCCCGGAAACTCCTCGCTGATCGCAGGCAGGGTCTGCTCGATGGTCCTGCGGACGAACTCGTCGACCTCGACGTCGGGGTCGATCGCGTGGCCGATGCAGGCCGTCGGCACGACCGTTCCGGGGAAGGTCTCGCCAGCTTGGCGGATCGCGCGCAGCATCTTCAGTTCCGTGGCGGTCTCCAGGCCGTAGCCGGATTTCACCTCGATCGTGGTGGACCCGTGTCGAAGCATGCGCTCGAGTCGTACCAGCAGGGTCGCGGCGAGTCGATCCTCATCGGCTGCACGGGTCGCGCGCACGGTCGCCATGATGCCGCCGCCTTCCTCGAGCAATTGCAGGTAGGGCACCCCGGCGAGCTTGCGCTGCCATTCGTCGAGCCGCGAGCCGGCGAAGCAGGCGTGGGTGTGGACATCGACGAAGCCGGGCAGCACGCAGCGGCCGGCGGCGTCGAAGGTCGATCGGGCGCGCGGCGGCGCCGTATCGCCGGGTTCGATCACGGCCTGGATCAGGCCGTCGTCGATCAGCAGCGCGACCGGTTCGTCGCGGTCGTCCAACCGAGCGCGATCGATGCGGAGGTCGGCGGTCATGATGCCGCTCCGCGGTGCCGGGCTCGATCGGCCAGCCCGGCGAGGAAACGGAGGAACAGATGGGCCGCGAGCCGGGCGGTGCGGCCGGACTCGTCGTGGGGCGGGCTGAGTTCCATCAGGTCGAAGCAGCACACCGCCGGCTGGCGGCCGGCGGCCTCGGCGTAGTCGGCGACCCGCTGGGCCATCCATCCGGCCGGGGCCGGTGCGCTGACCCCGGGCGCCTGGGACATGTCGATCACGTCCAGGCAGATCGATACGAACTGGGCCGTCGATTGCGGCCAGTCATCGGCGAGGAAGTCCGCGAACTCGCCGCCGTGGGCCAGGAACCAGTCCAGGTGCGCCGGCGTGTTGCTGAGCGGGTCGAAGCCGAACAGGGAAAGACGCTCGACGCCGCCGTAGTCCAGCAATCGTCGGAACGGCATCCCGGATCCCTGCTCCTCGCGCACGTCGAGGTGGGCGTCGAAGTAGATCCCGTGCAGGCTGCGGCCGGCGGGCCGGATCAAGGTATCGATCACGGCGCGGACTTCCGGCCAGGTCAGGTCGTGGCCGCCGCCGATGCCGACGGGCATCAGGCCGAGCCGGATCGCCGCGGCGACCGCGGCCGAGACGCGGTCGTGGGTCTCGCCGAGCGACCTGCCCGGCACGATGTTGCCGAGGTCGAGGACCGGGACCGGCAGGCCGTGCAGGCCGACCGAGTGCGCGCCGCCGTAGCCGGCCAGGGCAGTCCGGAAGGCGTCCGGGCCCTGGCGCGCGCCGGTACGACCGCCGTTGAGGCGCACGCCCTCGTCGTCGGCGAGCCCGATCAGACCGACGCCCCGGAACCCGTGGCCGGCGCCGTCGAGCACCGGGTCGCGCAGCGTTGCCAGGGGGTTCGGGTCGCGATGGACATCGACCAGCCTCGAAGCGAATCGGCCGTCACGGCGCTCGGGCCAGGCGCCCGGCCGGCTGGCCGCGAGCAGTTCGTCGAGGACATCGCTCACGGCTCAATCCACCAGGCCGCGTCGATCGAAGGGCAGGTCCAGGGACTGCGCCTCGGCGCATCGCCGGGCGTCGTCGTAGCCGGCCGACACGTGCCGGAACACGCCCATCGCCGGGTCGTTGGTCAGCACCCGCTCGAGGCGGCGTTCGGCCGCGTCGGTGCCGTCGGCCACGATGACCTGACCGGCGTGCTGCGAGTAGCCGATGCCGACACCACCGCCGTGGTGGAAGCTGACCCAGGAGGCGCCGGAGGCCGTGTTGACCATGGCGTTCAGGATGGCCCAGTCGGAGATGGCGTCGGAGCCGTCCTTCATTCCTTCGGTTTCGCGATTCGGCGAGGCCACGGATCCGCAATCCAGGTGGTCGCGACCGATCACGATCGGGGCCTCGACCTCTCCGTTGCGAACCAGGTCGTTGAAGATGCGGCCAGCCCGGGCCCGCTCGCCCTGGCCCAGCCAGCAGATGCGCGCCGGAAGGCCTTCGAACTCGACCCGTTCGCGCGCCATGGTCAGCCAGCGGGTCAGACCCTCGTGTTCGGGAAAGGCCTCGAGCAGGGCGCGGTCGGTGCGGTAGATGTCGTCCGGGTTGCCGGAAAGCGCACACCAGCGGAAGGGACCGCGGCCGACGCAGAACTGCGGCCGGATGAAGGCCGGCACGAAGCCGGGAAATGCGAAGGCGTGCTCGAAGCCCTCGTCGAACGCGCGCTGGCGGATGTTGTTGCCGTAGTCGAAAGTGATGCTGCCGGCCTCCTGGAGCTTCACCATGGCTTCGACATGCCGCTTCATCGTCGCCAGCGAATCCCTGACGTAGCCTTCGGTGTCGCGGTCGCGGTAGGCGTTGGCCTCGTCGAAGCCGTACCCCACGGGCACGTAGCCCTTGAGCGCGTCGTGGGCGCTGGTCTGGTCGGTCAGCGTGTCGGGAACGACGCCGCGCTCGATCAGGCGTTCGAGAAGGTCCACCGCATTGGCGACCACGCCGACGCTGACGGCCTCCCGCCGCTGCTTGAGATCGAGCACGCGGTCGATCGCCCGGTCGATGTCGCGCACGACCTCGTCGAGGTAGCGCTTGCCCCGGCGACGCTCGAGCCGCGATTCGTCGACATCGGCGATCAGGCAGGTGCCGCCGTTCATGGTGATCGCCAGCGGCTGCGCGCCGCCCATGCCGCCGCAGCCGCCGGTGACGTTGAGCGTGCCCTCGAGGCTGCCGCCGAAATGCTGGCGTGCGCATTCGGCGAAGGTCTCGTAGGTGCCCTGCAGGATGCCCTGGGTCGAGATGTAGATCCACGAGCCGGCGGTCATCTGGCCGTACATGATCAGCCCCTTCTTCGCCAGGTCGTCGAAATGCTCCTGCGTGGCCCAGGCGGGGACGAGGTTGGAATTGGCGATCAGTACGCGGGGCGCGTCTTCGTGGGTGCGCACGATGCCCACGGGCTCTCCGGACTGGACCAGCAGGGTCTCGTCGGCCTCGAGACGTTTCAGCGCATCGACGATCGCGTCAAACGCCGGCCACGAGCGCGCGGCCTGGCCGCGGCCGCCGTAGACGATCAGGTGATCGGGATCCTCGGCCACTTCCGGATCGAGATTGTTCATCAGCATGCGCATCGCGGCTTCGGCCTGCCAGGTCCGGCAGACCTTGTCGGCCCCGCGCGGGGCGCGCACGGTGCGGGGGGAACTCATGGTCGCATCGACTCCCGTTTCGACTCCAGCGGGCATTCTAGTCGGTCGCTGCGGGGATCGCTCCGGACCGTCGGGAACGCCGGGGCCGGTTCCGGGGTCCTACGCTCGGGCGAACTCGTCGTCGTCGATGCGGTCGACGACGCGTCGCCCGGAGTGATAGGCCGACCCGACACCAGGAGCATCACCATGACCATCGCCCGCTGGACCTCACGAGCCGCCGCCGCGGTACTGATCGCAGGGCTCGCCGCCGGTTCGACCTCGGCGCCCGCCGTCGACGAGGAGCCGTCGGCGAACCGGGACCGGGGCCGCGCAATGCTGTCGGGCCGGCCGGGCTACGCGAACCGCGACCTGTTCGCGGTCGAGTTCTTCGCCATCGACGGTCGCAACATCTCGCCGCGCAGCATTCTCTGGGTCGAGCCCGGCCTGCGCACAATCACGGTCCGGGTGCCCGAGCAGTTGACCGAGTCGTTGATCAACCAGCGGCGGCAGAAGTGGCCGGATTACGTCGACATCGAACTCGAGCTCGAGCCGGAACACGCCTACGAAATCCGCGGTCGGTACAACCGGACGGACCGCGACAATCCGTACGAGATCGTTGTCGACCGGGTGCAGGACCTGGGCGATGACTGAGCGTGGGGCGCGCTGCGTGTTCCGGACGCTGGCACTCGCGCTGCTCGCCGCTCCCTGGGCGGCGGCCGCACCGGCGGAGGAGCCGGTCCGTCTGCCGTTCGAGGACCCGGCGCGCGAGGTGGTCTTCCTGGCCATGGACCTGGAGACGGGTGCGCGCTGGACGGTGGCGCCGGAAGCGATCGACGCGCGGCGCGCACCGTATTCGACCTTCAAGATTCCCAATCTGCTGATCGCACTGGACGTCGGCGCGGCGGAGTCGCTGGAGCACCGGATCGTCTGGGACCCGGAACGCCGGCCGGCCGAAGACCACTGGCCGGCCGGTTGGGCGCAGTCGCAGACGCTGGCCAGCGCCTTCCGGCGATCGGCGGTCTGGTACTTCCGCGACCTTGCCCTGGCCATCGGGGGGGCGACCTACCGGGAGCGCCTGGACGCCTTCGACTACGGCAACGCGGTCGCGGCCGACGGCTCGGACCGGTTCTGGCTCGACGGAACGCTGGCCATCAGCGTCCGCGAGCAGGTCGACTTCCTCGCCCGCCTGGTTCGCGGCGAGCTGCCCGTTGACCCCGGATCGGTCGAAGCCCTGCGCGAGGTCGCGCGCCTCGACGAGCGTTCCGGGCACGTGCTGTTCGGGAAGACCGGTGCCGGACCGGCCGTGGACGGCGAATTCGACGGGCCGTTCCGCGGCTGGCTGGTGGGCTGGATCGAGCGGCCCGAGCGGGCGCCGGTCACGTTTGCCCTGTTCGCTACCGCACCGGACTGGGCATCGATCGCCCGGTTCCGTCGCCAGGCCGCGGAGCGGCTGCTCGGCGAGGCCGGCGTCTGGCCCGAGGCGCCCTGACGATGGTCGATCCTTCCGGGGGTCGACCGGTCGGCCGCCATGTCGCGTCAGTCGGCGAGGGCCCGGAGGATCGCTCGACAGAACGCGGGTAGGTCGGGCGGCGTCCGGCTGCTGATCAGGTGGCCGTCGACGACGACTTCTTCGTCCACCCAGTCGGCGCCGGCGTTGACCATGTCGTCGCGGATCGATTCGAAGGACGTGGCGCGCTTGCCGCGGACGATGTCGGCCGAGACGGCCATCCAGCCGGCGTGGCAGATCCAGGCCACCGGTTTCTCCTGTTCGTCCATCCGTCGGACGAAATCGACCATCGCGGCGTCGCGCCGCATCCGGTCCGGCGCCATGCCCCCGGGGATCACCACGGCATCGTAGCGGTCGGGGTCGGCGTCTGCCGCGGATCGGTCGGCGTCGACGCCGTAGCCCTTTTCGCTGGTGTAGCGGTCCTTGCCGGTGCCGATCACCTCGACCCGGGCCCCGGCCTCGATCAGGCGCAGGCGCGGGTAGTGCAATTCCAGCTCCTGGTAGCCGTCCTCGGCGAGGATGGCCACGGTCTTTCCGGTGAGTTCGAGTGCGTTGTCGGTCATGGTCTCGTTCCGGTTCGAGCGAGCGTGGAGTATTCCAGCCGGACGGCAGAGCGACGTGATCGCCGCCGGCCGGAGAAGGGCGGGGGCGCCATGCCGCGGCGCGTTCGATGTCAGCCGCAGTCGACCTGTTCGATCCACCGGCGATCCGCCTCGACGATCCACGCGGTCAGGCGGCCGCCCCAGACGCAGCCGGAGTCCAGGCACAGCACCTGGCCGTTGTCGTAGTGGCCGAGCATCGACCAGTGGCCGAATACCACGGTCCAGTCCGACCAGTCCGGGTGGATGAGCTCGAACCACGGCTGATAGCCCTTCGGCGGCTTGTTCAGGTCGCCGGAGGACTTCAGCTCCAGCTTGCCGTCGGACCGCGCGAAGCGCATCCGCGTGAACACGTTGGTCAGGGTCCTGGCTCGGACGAAGCGCTTCTGTTCCGGCTTCCAGCGAACCGGGCGGTTGCCGTACATGTTGTCGATGAAGCGGTCGAACTTCGGGCCCCGGATCACGCCCTCCAGTTCGTCGGCGCAGGCGCGGGCCTGCGCACGGTCCCAGCGCGGATCGATTCCGGCATGGACCAGGGCGATGCGCAACGCATCGTCGGTCCACAGCACCGGCTGCCGGCGCAGCCAGTCCAGCACGCGCGGTCCTTCTGCGTGACCGAGGATCCTTTCGAACTCGGGGTTCTTCTTGCGCACCCGCGGGTGGTTCTGCCAATAGGCCAGGAGGTGCAGGTCGTGATTGCCGAGGACGGTGAAGTGCGGCTCGCCGAGATCGCGGACCTGGCGCAGCACCTTGAGCGACTTGCCGCCGCGGTTGACCAGATCGCCGGCCAGGCACAGGCGGTCGGAGGCCGGGTCGAAGGCGATCCTGTCCAGCAGCCGCTGGAACGCGTCCCAGCAGCCCTGCAGGTCGCCGATGAAGATATGGCGTCTCATCTGGAGAGGGAGCGTTGCATCGGATCGGCAGTGTACGCAGGCCGGGCGGCCCGCGCAGGAGCTCAGGCTCCGGCCGATCGGTCCGACAATTGCTCGGTCAGTCGCTGGAAGTCCGCGAGCGTCAGCGACTCGGCGCGACGCGACGGGTCGATGCCCGCGCTCTCGAAGCCGGCTTCGTCGACCAGTCCCCTGAGCGTGTTCCGGAGGGTCTTGCGGCGCTGTGCGAAGGCGGCGCGGACGACCGTTTCCAGCGCGGCCAGGCTCGCACGCCGGCCGGCGTCGAGCCGGCGCGGGACCAGCCGGACGATCGCCGATTCGACCTTGGGCGGCGGGCGGAACGCGCCGGGCGGAACGGTGAACAGGCGAGTCGCTTCGGCGCGGACCCGGGTCATCACGCCCAGCCGGCCCCAGGCCTTGGTGCCGGGCTCTGCGCAGATCCGGTCGACGACCTCCTTCTGCAGCATGAAATGCATGTCGCGGATGCCGTCGCCGGAACGGTCGGCCTGCTCGAGCAGGTGGAACATCAGCGGGGTGGAGATGTTGTAGGGCAGGTTGCCGACGATGCGCAGCGGCGCGTCGGTGGCCAGAGCGGCGAAGTCGAAGCGCAGCGCGTCGGCTTCGTGGATCGTCAGGCCCGCCGGCCGGCCCAGACGTTCGTCCAGCGCCCCGGCCAGGTCGCGATCGAGTTCGACCACGTCGAGTCGATCGACGCGCTCGAGCAGCGGCCCCGTCAATGCGCCCAGCCCGGGGCCGATCTCGACGAGCCGGTCCCCGCGCTCGGGCGCGATCGCACCGACGATCCGTCGAATCACCGACTCGCTCTCGAGAAAGTTCTGGCCGAAGCGCTTGCGGGGTCGGTGCGACGTCATGCGCTCGATGCGATGGCGTAGGAGGGCTGAATGAAAAGCGAGAGAAACCGCAGATGAACGCAGATGAACGCAGATGCACCCGGTTCTGCACGAGAGGACCGTTCGCCATCGAACCCGGCGTCCGTCGCGCTCGCCACGGGATGTCCGGCAAGTCGAAGGTCCCCCGCTCGTTTGCCGGTGCGGCGGACCTCGGCGTTGTTCGTGGTTCGGCAGGGTCCAGGCAGGGGCTTGCAGAGCCGGCCCGGGTTCGATGCCGAGCTCGTCACCACCAATGCGTCCTGCTTCTTATCCGCGTTCATCTGCGTTCATCTGCGGTTCCTTTTTCTGGATTTTCTGCCTGGATACCAGTTCGAGGGCCAGGTCGACGGCGGCATTGAAGCTGCCGGCATCGGCGGTGCCGGTGCCGGCGCGGTCCAGGGCGGTGCCGTGGTCGACCGAGGTGCGGATGAAGGGCAGGCCGAGCGTGATGTTCACGGCGCGGCCGAAGCCGGCGTACTTGAGCACGGGCAGGCCCTGGTCGTGATACATCGCCAGCACGGCGTCGACGTCCTCGAGGCGGTCCGGGACGAAGGCCGTATCCGCCGGCAGCGGTCCGACCAGGTCCAGGCCGTCGCGGCGCAGGCGTTCGAGCAGCGGCTCGATGATCTCGATTTCCTCCCGCCCCATATGGCCGGATTCGCCGGCGTGCGGATTCAGGCCCAATACGAGGATTCTCGGTCGCGGCAGGCCGAATCGGCCGACCAGGTCGGCGTGCAGGATGGCGAGGGTGCGTTCCAGCGACTCGGCGGTCAGGGCGGCGGGGACGTCGCGCAGCGGCAGGTGGGTGGTCGCCAGTGCCACACGCAGCGATCCGGCGGCGAGCATCATCACGACGCGGTCCACTCCGGCGCGCTCGGCGAGGAATTCCGTGTGGCCGGTGAAGGCGAAGCCGCCGTCGTTGATCACGCCCTTGTGGACGGGGCCGGTGACCAGCGCGGCGGCCCGGCCGTCGACGACCCGGTCGACCGCGGCGGTCAGCGAATCGAGGACGTAGCGCGCATTGGCCGGATCGAGCCGCCCCGGCTCGGCCGGTGCGCGCAGCGGGACCGGAATGCAGTGCAAGGCAGGACGCCCGTTCGCGGCGTCCCCGGTCCGGCGGTGCTTCGGCGGGTCGAGGTCCTCGTACTCGACGACGGCACAGTCCAGTCCCAGGGATCGGGCGGTCGCGGCCAGCAATCCGGGGTCGGCGACCAGGACGAGCCCGTCCTCGGGCCGGTCCAGCGCGATCCGTACGGTCAGTTCCGGGCCGATCCCTGCCGGCTCGCCGGGGGTGACCAGGACCGGACCGGACAGCACGGGATCAGAGCCGCACGTCGACGTAGGCTTCGTTGCGCATGCGGCGCAACACCCGATCGATCTCGTCGTCGGCCTTCTGCCGGATGATCATCTCGCGGGCCTCGGCGCGCAGCGACTCGTTCGTGCGGTCGGCCTGGCGTTCGCCGACCAGGCGAATCACGTGCCAGCCCTGCGGGCTCTGGAACGGCTGGCTCAGTTCGCCGACCTCCAGCGAATCGATGACCGACTGGAATCCGGAGCCGTAGGCGCCTTCGGGAAACCAGTCGATCATCCCGCCGAGATTGGCCGAGCCCTGGTCGTCGGAGAATTCACGTGCGATTCCGGCGAAGTCTTCGCCATCCTCGATCCTGGCGTGCAGCGACTCGATCAGGCGCCGCGCCTCCTCGGCGCTCAGCAGCTCCGATGGCCGGATCATCAGGTGCTCCATCCGGTATTCGTCGACGATGACTTCGCGCTGCGCGCGTCGGTCGGCGACGTTCACGATCACGAACCCGCTCTGGATGCGCATCGGCTCGCTGTACTGCCCGGGCTCCATCCCGCGGATACGGTCGGCGATCTGCCGCGGCAGCGCATTGAGGTTGCGCCAACCCACGTCGCCGCCGTCGAGGGCGTCCGGTGCGTCGGAGTAGGCGATCGCCGCCGACGCGAAGTCCAGCCCGTCCTCCAGCGCCTGCCAGGCTTCGTTGGCGCGGGCCGTGGCCGCGTCGATCTCGGCCGGCGTGGCCGACTCGGGCACCGTGATCATGATCTGGGCCAGCTTGTACTCGTCGCCTTCGAAGTTCTCCGAGGCCAGCATGATGTCGATCTCCGTCTCGGTGATCTCGTCCATGCCGTCGACGATCCTGCGGCGCAGGGCCTGGGTGGTCAGTTCGGAGCGAATCTCCTGGCGGAATTCATCGAAGCTCAGGCCGTCGGCTTCGATCGCGCCGCGCAGTTCACCCAGGGTCAGGCCGTTCTGTCGGGCCAGATCGGTCAAGGCGCGGTCGACGTCCTGGTCGGAGACGCGGATGCCGGTCTGCTCGGCGCGCTGGATCTGGATGCGGTTCATGATCAGGCGCTCGAGCACCTGCTCCTCGAGCACGCCTCGCGGCGGAAGGCGCTCGCCGCGGCTTTCGACCTGCTGGACGATGCCGGCCAGCGCGGAGTCGAGTTCGGAACGCAGGATGACGTCCTCGTCGACCACCGCGACGATCTCGTCGATGGGCTGGCGCTCCTGGGACAGGGCGGCCAGCGGGGCGAGCGCCAGCAGCAGAGAGAGCAGAGCGGTCGATCGGATTCGGGTCATGGTGGAGTCCTGGGTAAATCGCTAGTTCGTGAACAGATCGTAGGGACGGCGGCCGAGGCTGCCGAGGCCCTTGAGGTGCAGCTCGAGGAAGAACGCGGTGCGCTGGTCGGCCTGGCGGTCGCTGACATAGCGGCGAATGGAGGCCCGGACGGCCCAGCAGCAGCTCTCGTATTCGAGTCCGCCGAGCAGTTCCAGCGGTTCGTCGTCCTTCAGGGAGTAATTGACACGGCTGATCAGGTTGAGTTCAGCGGTCAGCGGGTAGCGCCAGCGGATATCGAACTGGTCGACCCGGTCGCGGCGGAAGCGGTAGCCGAGCTGGATCTGCCGTGCGTCACTGCCTTTCCAGCGCAGACCGAAGGCCGCGACGTCGATCCGGTTGTCGTCCGGATCCCACTGCAGCCCGGTATTGAACAGGAAGCGGTCGGTCGGGCGCCAGTTGACTTCGGCGACCGTCGCAGACAGCTCGCGGTCGTCCTCGGGTTCGCCCGGCAGGCGGACGCTGGGGTCGTCGAAGAACAGGATCTGACCGATGCTTGCGTCGAGCAGGCTGCGGCCATCGCTGCGCGAGAGCAAGCGGCTGGTCAGTGCCAGCGTGAGCTGGTTCGCGTCGGTCTGGCGATCGGCGCCGGCGTAGCGATTGGTCTGGAACAGCTGGCCGAAGCCGAAGGTCAGTTCGCGGGTGTCGAAGACCGGAAAGTCGTTCTGGGAGCGGCCCGGGACGTAGAGGTAGAAGGCGCGTGGCTCGAGCGTCTGCAGATGGCCCGAAGGCGTTTCGCGTTCGAACACCAGGCCGCCGTCGACGCTGAAGATCGGCTGCACCCGCGCCGGGCTGTCGTCGGCCGGCGCATCCTCGAGGCTGTAGGCGGTCGCGCGCAAGCCCACTGCCGGCTCGAGGAAGCCGCCGGGTCGGACCAGGCGCCACGACAGCTCGGGCAGCAGGTCGAGCCGCGCCCCGGTCGTGCCCTCGGAACGGTCGAAATACACCGCCTCGCTGTCCAGGCTCATGGTGAAGCCGTCACCCAGCGGCCACTCCCCGTCGAATTCGATGCGCGGCAGGCGGTCGAAGGGCTCGCGGTCGTCCGGTACGTCCCGGTCGAGGACCTGGAACGTATCGAAGGTCGTGCGCATCGTCCAGAACCGTCCCTGGCCGAGCAGCGTGACGTCCGAACGCAGGTACTGGATGGTGCTCGACTCCAGATCGTTGCCCAGGTCGAAGAAGTAGTCCTCGTCGCTGACCCGGTTCAGGGTGACGCGGGTGGTCCAGTCCTCGGCCAGGCGGGTGCGGTAGCGCAGGCGTGCGAGCCAGCGGTCGCGGTCGGCCTCGTCGTCGTCGGGCAGATAGTCCAGCCGCACGGTGCCGGCCTGGCGGCGGGTCAGGAACCGGAATTCGTTGCCCAGCGAGAGGCCCCGGTCGCCGATCAGGCGCGGGGTGAAGGTCGCATCCATGTTCGGCGCGATGTTCCAGTACCAGGGGACCGCGAGGTCCACCCCGTTGTCGCTGGAAAAGCCGAGCTGGGGATACAGGAAGCCGCTCTTGCGCCGGTTGTCCAGCGGAAAACTCAGCCAGGGCGAGTAGAGCAGGGGAACGCCCTTGAACTCCAGACGTGCGTTGCGCGCGGTGCCGATTCCGCGGTCGAAGTCCAGGTCGACTTCACCGGCCTTCAGCTGCCAGTCCGGGTCCTCGATGTCGCAGGTCGTGAAATCGAAGGTCTCGACGCGCGCCTGCTCCGGTCCCAGCATCCGGACCCGGCCGGCATGCCCGGCACCCTCGGCCCCGGCGATGTAGTAGTCCACGCCGTCGAAGCGTCCTTCGGAGGTCTCCGTGTTGTAGGCCGCAGACTCGGCGCGCATCCGGATCACCGCGTCGGTGTACTCGAGCCAGCCCGGCAGTTCGACGCGTCCGGTCTCGGGGTCGTAGATGAGCTCGTCCGTGCGCAGGCGCTGGTCGCCGTAGACCAGCAGGACGTTGTCGCGGAACCGCATCGGCGCGCCGGCCGGCGCCTGCATGTCGCGGGCCTGGATATCCATCGGCAGCGGTCCGATCCGACGGGTTTCGCCGCGAGGGGGGATGCTGCCGGGAGCTCGGCACTGCGACGCGGAGACCTGGCTCGCACCGCTGCTCGGCTCGTCCTGGGCGAACGCGCTGCCCAGAGTCAGGATCGACGCGACGATCCACACCGGGAGTCGGCAGGCGCTTTGCGCCGGGTTCGCGCGTCCGCGCGCCTGGCGAGTCGGGTTCGGCATCACGGGCAAGCGGTCGTCCGGCATGAATTCAGGAAAGCTTCGCGCGATTCGGCCGGCTGCTCGGACAGCCGCTGTGCGGCGTGCAGGAAGCGCCCGAAATCGCCGTCGTATTCTGCCAGAAGCGCGGCGAATGCGCGCGTTCCGTCCTCGTAGGTGGCCACGAGCGCCAGGTCGGCATTGTTGAGTTCGCTGGAAAGCCACGGGTCGAACCGATCGGTGCCGCGGCGCTCGGCGAGGCGCCGTCCCGCATCGCGCAGCGCGCCCAGGCGCCGTCGCTTCGCCGCCCGCATCGCCTCCTCGTCCAGCGGCCCTGCGTAGAGCGCGGCCAGGTCGCGCCGGGCCTCGAGCAGGAGATCGAGGAACTCCGATGTCGTGCGTCGCTCGTCGGCCAGTCGTCGGCGCGCCACGTGATGGCCGCGTGCGAGAAGCCAGCGGTCCAGCCCGGCCCGTTCGACGGCCGTGGCGAAGGCTTCGCTGAATCGCGTGTCGCCCGCTACGAACAGCTGCTGGTGGGCCAGTTCATGCAGGACCAGGCCGGCCAGGGCGACGGGATCGCGGGCCAGCATCGGCGAGGTGACCGGATCGGCGAAGCGCCCGAGGGTGGAATACGCGGCCACCGGCGCGACGCGCACGTCCATGCCGCGCTCGGCCAGCCGACGGGCGCTTCGCTCCGCCGTCGACTTCCGGAACCAGCCCCGATAGGCCAGGCAGCCGACCAGCGGATAGCACCAGGTTTTCGGCTCGACCGAGAACTCGGGCGCCGCGACCACGTTCCAGAGTACGTAGGGGCGATCCAGTTCGACCAGGCTGCGGTAACTGTCGTTGTCGGGCAGGCCGAGCTCCCGGCTGGCAAACTCGCGAACGTCGAGCACCGTCTCCAGCTTGCGCCGAGTGTCCGCGGCAAGCGCTTCGTCGGCCAGCAACTGCTCGATATCCTGGCGCTTCGTGAGCAGCTCCATCTGACCGCGGGCGGCCTGGCCGTACCATTGCAGGGTCGCACAGCCGCCGAGGACCGACGCTGCGCCCAACAGGAGAAGAATCTTGACCGATTGGTACATGGACGATGAATTCTGGCAGCGCTTCGGACCGCTGATGTTCTCCGAGTCGCAGTTTAGCGAGGCGGCGGAGCAGGTGCCCCTGATTCGCCATCGCCTCGGGCTGGAGCGCGGCGCCGTGCTCGACCTCGGCTGCGGGCCGGGTCGCCACGCGCTCCCACTGGCCCGGGCCGGCCTCGCGGTCACGGCGGTGGACACCAGCGGCCACCTGCTCTCGCAGCTGGCTGCGCGCGCCGAATCCGAACGCGTGGAGCTCGAAGCGTTGCAGGCCGACATGCGCACGTTCCAGCGCAGCGAGGCCTTCGACGCGGTGCTGTTGATGTGGACGTCCTTCGGCTATTTCGACGACGAGCAGGACCACGCGCGCGTACTGGAATGCGCCCATGCGTCGTTGAAGCCGGGCGGGCGTCTCCTGATCGACGTGGTCGGTCTCGAGACGCTGTGCCGCGACCTGCAACCGGTTCATTGCACCGAGTACGACGACGGGCGCCTGCTGATCGAGCGGCCGGTGCTGGTCGACGCGGGCGCCCGGCTCGACAACGAGTGGCTGCTGATCGACGGCGACCGGGTGGACCGGCGTCGCTGGTCCCACCGCGTCTGGTCGGCCTCCGAGCTGACCCGCCTGATCGAGGCCAATGGCTTCGAGGTCGCCTCGGTGGACGGCGACTACGAAGGCGGCCCCTACGACCTCGACTCCGACCGCTTGATCGTGATCGCGCGCCGCCTCGAGCAGCGCTGAACGCCCAAGGGGTCTCGCCGAACGCGGCCTCCGCGCCGCGTCGATCCCGCTTCCGATGGCGCGTGCGGTCACGCGCCCGCGCCCAGCAACCGCCGAGCACCGATGCGCGGTCGACGGTCCCCGACCCTGTTCCCGCCGTGCGCCACATGGCGGATCGACGACGCCCGTGTGCATCCGCGGCGCGGGGCGGTTCGGCGCGCCCGAGGCCGCTGCTGGAAGAGCGGCGAAGCCCAGCGAACACCGGCCGGAAAATAGGTTTGACATTTATGGCAATTGCGGCTAATGTCAATTCCCAGTTCCGCCGAGGCCGCCTCGTGATCAGTTACGCGCCCCATTCCATCGTCGACATCGAATACCCGCCCCTGCCGGCCTTCCGGCTCGCGGCGCAGGAGATCGTGCCGACCCGTTCGACCGAACGCATGCGCTGGGTCGAATTCCTGCTCCGTCCCGAGGCGATGCGATCCGGGCCTTCGGTCGAGCAGTACATCCGGCGGGCCTACCGGCGCGACGGCAACGAGTTCGACCACCGGGTCATCGAGAGGGCGTTCGTCGAAGCGCGGGCGCTGCCTGCCGACACCCGGTTCAGCGTCAACATCCTGCCGACGACGCTGGAGGATCCGAGCCTGCTGGAGACCGTCTGGAGCAGTGCGGAAGAGCAGGGCATCGACCTGAGCCGGCTGATTCTCGAAGTGATCGAGTTCGGGGGCGCGGTCGAGCTGAATTCATCGTTCGAGACGATCGTCGAACTGCGCCGGGCCGGCGTCGGCGTGGCACTGGACGACTACGGTCAGGGCTTCTCCAACCTCGACATGGTGTCGGCGGGGCTGGTCGATTTCATCAAGCTGGACCGGTCCATCGTGCAGGGCGGGCCGCGCACGCCGAACAGTCGCGGAGTGATCGAGGGTCTCCAGGCCTTTGCCGAGGCGACGGGGCTGAGTCTGGTCGCCGAAGGCGTCGAAACCGCCGAACAGGTCAGCGCCATCGAGCAGTTCGGCGTGTCCTGGATCCAGGGCTTCCTGTTCAGCCGCCCCCAGTTCCTGAAGTGAGGTAGACGCAATGCAAGCCGCCACGCTGCAGAACAATTCACAGGTCGCCGAGCTGTTCGCCACGGCGATCGACCGGATGTTCCGTCCGATCATCCGGATGTTCGTCGGCCGGGTCTCGTGCCATTACATGCTCCAGATGCTGCGCAAGATCTACATCGAAGAGGCACGGCGCTGGATCGAGAAGAACGCCGACAACGCTAAGGTCACCAAGTCCAAGCTGGCGCTGCTGACCGGGCTGGACACGCGAACGATCGATTCGGTCGAGTCCGCATCCAGGACCGAAGAGCCGCTCTCGGCATCGGCGTTCTCGGCCGAAGCGGCGGTTCTCGAGCGCTGGGTCCAGGACAAGGACTACCACGACGAGCAGGGCAAGCCCGACCGCCTCGCCGTATTCGGCCGGCCGCGGACCTTCGAGACGCTGTCGAAGCCGTTGATCGGCCGCGCCGTTACCTGCAACACGGTGCTCGACCGGTTGCTGGAGGCCGGCAACGTGCGTGTCATCGACGACGATTTCGTCGAGCTGGTCAACCCCTATTTCCAGCCGGTGGGCTCTTCGGAAGCGTTGCTCTTCGACGTCGGGTCGAAGTCGATCTCGCGCCACGCGCGAACGGTCCACTACAACATCCACACGCCGGAATTCGAGAAGCGTCGGCTGCAGCGGGATCGCTGGAGCTTCCAGGTGCCGGCGGATCAATTCGATACGGCTCGTGCCGAACTGCGATCGGTCATCGAGCAGCACATTCTCGAAGTCGAGGGAATCCTCGAGCGCTACGAAAACCCCGAACTTCCCAGTGGAGGAACCCTGGGCGTCGGCTGGTTCTTCTTCGAATGACCCACGGGTCTTCGGTCCCCACCCCATAGTTTCAGGAGAGAACGACATGAATGCTTTGACCATCGAGCGCAACGGAACCGGAATCGAACGGACCGGCACCGGCATCGAACGCACCGGCACCGGCATCGAACGTACCGGAACGGGTATCGAGCGCACCGGCACGGGAATCGAACGCACCGGCACCGGCATCGGCCGTGTATCGCTGTTGTTGTGCGCCATGGCCGCGGCCGGGATGGCCGGCAACGTGCTGGCGTCTTCCGGGCCGCTGTCGGCCAATGCGCCGCTGATCGAAGGCCTGGAGGCGGAACTCGTCGTACGTGACGATGCGGTGGCCCTGCAGGTCGGTGACCAGTCCTGCGAGCTGGGCGGCGCCGGCTGGTCGGTCAGTGGCTATGTCACGCTGCCGCTGAGCTACCGACTCGATGTCGAGGGAACGCAGGCGCTGGTCCAGTGGGAAGCCAACGGCGGAAGCCGGGTCCAGGGCGACGGCTCGGGCGCGAAGACGCCGGCCAGCCCCGCGTGCGAAGGGGTCTTCGATCACTTCGTTCCGGACGTCAAGTGGGCCACCAGCGGCGGCTCGACGCATCTCTGGGGCGAGGCCGAGATCACGCTCGACGGCAGCGCGACGGCCGCCGTGATCCTGTATCGCTGGGGTGCGAACGATTCCCGCCAGGCGGTCGGCGTGATGGAACTCCCCGTGCGGACCCAGTAAACCGCAACGCATCGAGCATCGTTCGGTTCGCGTGGCGGATCGAATCGGGCACTCGCCGCTCGCTTCGGCGAGGCGCCCTACCCAATCCCCGGCGTCTCCGACGCTATGGCAGTGGGGTCGTGCCGCCCTCGTGGCGGCACGTTTTATTTCGGGGGTCCGGTGCCGGCGCGGTCGGCGAACCGGACTTCGTAGAGGGCGACCGGCTTGTCGTCGCGATCGGTGCGCGTCGCGCGAGCCGGCAGGATCTCCGTGAATCGCATGCCCAGCTTCTCGGCGACGCGGATCGAGGCCAGGTTGGGCGGGTCGATGACGGCCAGCAGTCGATCGAGGCGCAGCACGTCCCGCGCGTGCTCGAGCACCGCGCGGGACGCTTCGCTTGCATAGCCCCGGCCCCAGTGGTCCCGCCAGATCCACCAGCCGAGTTCGAAGTGGCCGTCCAGGTGACCGGCGTCGAGTGGCTGGATGCCGCACAAGCCGATCACCTCGCCGTCGGAGCGACGCTCGACCGCGCCGAAGGCCAGGCCGTGCCTTGCCGCGAACCCGGCCTGGCGCTGCAGAAACGCGTCGATCCGCTCCGGCGACCACGGCTGGCCGCCGGTGACATAGCGCATCATCTCGGCATCGGTGGCCATGCGCGCGAGCGCGGTCCGATCGCCGGACGCCAGCGCGTCGTCGACGGCCTCGACCGTGGGCGGCGTCCTGCCGGCATGCCAGGGCCGGATGCGCAGTCGCTCCGTGGCCAGGACCGTCATCCGGTCGGGTCCCGGAGCCGTTCGTAGGCGGTCCGTGTCAAGGTCTCGAGCGGCTTCCGGTCGGCCTGACCGGGAGGGATCGGCTCCAGAATCCCGAGCTGGACCCTCGAGAAGAACCCGCGGTCGCGACGGCGCCAGCGACCGGATGCGCGACTGAACACGCCGCCCCAGAGTCCCTCGAGCACCATGGGCAGGACCGGCACCGGTCGGCGCTCGAGGATCTCGGAGATGCCCGAGCGGAAGGCCTGCACCTCTCCGTCCGGGCTGAGCCCGCCCTCGGGAAAGATACCGACCAGTTCGCCTCGCTCCAGCGCTTCGTCGACGAGGGTGAAGGCACGTTCGAGGAGGGCGGGATCTTCGCGTGCGGGAGCCACCGGAATCGCTCCGGCCAGTCGGAACAACCAGGTCAGCCCGGGCACCTTGTAGATCCGGTGCGTCATCACGAACCGGATCGGTCGCTGGATCGTCCCGCCGATGATCAGGGGATCCATGAAGCTGAGGTGGTTGCAGGTGATCAGCGCCGGGCCCGACTCGGGCACCCGTCCGGCGCCCGCACCGACGATGCGGACCCGGTAGATCAGGCGCGAGACCACCCACATCAGGAAGCGGAGGGCGAACGACGGCACCAGGGTGAAGATGTAGACGGCCACCGCGAGGTTGATCAGCGCGACCACGCCGAACAGTTCCGGGATGGTCAGCCCGACGATGCTCAGCAGCACGATCGCGAGCGCGCTGGCCAGCACCATGAACAGCGCATTGAGGATATTCATCCCCGCGATCACGCGCGCACGCTCGTCATCGCCCGACTGGGACTGGACCAGTGCATAGAGGGGCACGATGAACAGGCCGCCGGACATCCCGATCAGCAGCAGGTCGGCGATGATGCGCAGGCTGCCGTCCCGGCCCAGGAGATCGGCGATCGACGCGTCGAGCAACGGCGTGGCGGGGCTGGCGAACATCAGGTCGAGCCCGAAGATCGTCATGCCGGCCGCGCCGATCGGGACCAGGCCGATCTCGATGCCGCCCCGCGACAGACGGTCGCACAGGAGTGCTCCGGTACTGATGCCGATGATGAACAGCGCGAGCAACGCCGCCAGGGCGCGTTCGTCGCCGCCGAGCACGCCCTGGGTCCATGCCGGAATCTGGACCAGGAAGACGGTTCCGTAGAACCAGAACCAGGACACGCCCAGCACGCTGTTGAGGCGCCTGCGGTCGGCGGCCAGCCGGCGCACCGCGGTCCACGATGCGGTCACCGGGTTCAGGTTCAACGGAAGGTCGGGATCGCCGACCGGCACCGCCGGAATCGCCAGCGAGGCCATCCAGCCGACCAGCGCAATCGCCAGGGTTCCGAGCAGCACGGCCCAGGGCCAGGCGAGATCGATACCGGCCAGCAGCGGGCCGAGAATGGTGCCGGCGAGAATCGCGACGTAGGTGCCCGCCGCGACCAGGCCGTTGCCGGCGGTGAGTCGTTCACGATCGAGCAGCTGCGGCAGGATGGCGTACTTGATCGGACCGAAGAGCGTCGACTGGAATCCGAGCAGGAAGACCACGCTCATCAGCAATGCGACGTTCCCGGTGTACAGCGCGATGCCGGCGAACGCGCAGATCGCCAGCTCGAAGACCTTGATCCAGACGATCATCCGCGACTTCTCGAAGCGGTCGGCGAGCTGGCCGAACACGGCGGAGAACAGGAAGTAGGGCAGGATGAACAACAGCGCGGCCAGGTTGACCAGTCCTGCCGCGTCCCAGCCCGCTTCGATGCCGATGCCGAAGACCAGGAGTGTGGCCAGCGAATTCCGGTAGACGTTGTCGTTGAGCGCGCCCAGCGCCTGGACCGCGAAGAACGCGCCGAATCGGCGGTGGACGATCAGCTTCAGCAATCTCATGCGCGGGCCGGGCCGGGGTCGGCCCCGCACTCTAGCGGCTTGCGGGGGCGCGTGCCACCGGTCACGCCGAGCAGATCAATGCCGGGAGCCAGCGGGCGCTCGGTCCGGCCAGGTGCCAGTCCGCCATGCGCGAGATGGCCGTCGCTTCCGGGTTGACGTCGATGACGCGCGCGCCGTGATCGCGGGCGATGAACGGCAGGCTCGCGGCCGGATGGACTTCGCCCGATGTTCCGGCGACCAGTATCAGGTCGCAGCGGGCGGCGGCATCCAGGGCCGCGTCGATGACCGCGGCGGGAAGCGCCTCGCCGAACCAGACCACGTCGGGCCGTGCCAGGCCGTCGGGGTGGTGCGGCGAGGGCGGAGGTTCCGCGTCGGCATGCTCGTCGAGCCAGTCCTGGTCGATGACCCTGCGCGTGACCGAGCAGACCGTTCGCTGCAGGCTGCCGTGGAGCTCGAGCACGTCCCGGGCGCCGGCCTGCTGGTGGAACCCGTCGACGTTCTGGGTAATCAATGTGACCCCGGGCCGACTTCGTTGAAGCGTCGCCAGTGCATCGTGGCCGGCATTCGGCCGGCTGCTTGCAACGAGTTCGCGCCGCCATCGATACCAGTTCCAGACCCGGTCCGGGGCCTCCGCAAACCCTTCCGGCGAGGCGAGCTGGCGTGGGTCGAAGCGGGCCCACATGCCGGTCTGCGCATCGCGGAAGGTCGGGATGTTCGACTCGGCCGACACGCCAGCTCCGGTCAGTACGGCGACGCGATCGGCGGCCCGGAGCGCGTCACGCGCTTCGTTCAGCAGCGTTCGGTCGAGCGTCATGGGAGGCATTGTGGCATGCCCGCGTGCACCACTCCGGCTATGATCGGCGCGACCCCCGGCGAGACAGGCGCGAAACCGATGACCCCCTGGATGGAACTGCTGATCGCGATTCTCTTCGTCGCCGTTCTGCTGGTGGCCGTCGACATCGGCCGCTGGCTGGCCGGGCGGCACCTCGAACGCGGTTCGGAGCACACGATCGACGCGGGCACGATCCAGGGCGCCATGCTGGGCCTGCTGGCGCTGCTGCTCGGGTTCAGCTTCGGCGGCGCGTCCGGCCGCTTCGTCGAGCGCCAGGACCTGGTGGTCGCGGACCGCTCGGCGATCGAGGCGGTCTGGCTGCGCGCCGACCTGCTGCCGCCGGAGGCGTCGGCCGCGCTGCGAGACGAACTCGTGGACTACCTCGCTCATCGCCTCGGTTTCTCGGCGGACCAGACCATCGCCGGCCAGTCGGCTTTGCCCGTGGCCGAGCAGCGACTCGACCGGATGTGGTCGATCGTGGTCAACGCGCGGGACATCGCGCCGCCGCTCCACGTCGAGGTGCTGGATGCCGTCGGCGCGCTGTTCGACGTGCTCGATCGCCGGGTGGCCGCGTCGCATCGCCACTTGCCGATGGCCATTCTCGCGCTGCTGGTGATCTGCTCGCTGCTCTCTCTGCTGGTCATCGGCTACTCGGGCCGGCTGAGCGGGCACCGCCGGACGCTGCTCACCCGGGTGCTCGCGGTGCTGATCGCCGCCGCGCTGCTGGCGACCGTGGACATGGACCATGGCCGGGTCGGGCTGATCCAGGTCTCCGATGCGCCGCTGGATCGCCTCGCAGACCGCCTGGTCGCCCGCCAGGCCGGGCCGTCGGCGACGGGCTAGGATCGATACCATGGAGCTGATCGAGAAACTGCTGCTGGCGCTGCTGCTGCCGCCGGGCGGGCCGATCCTGCTGGCGCTGGTCGGCCTGTGGCTGGCCTGGCGCGACTGGCGCGGCGGCAAGACGCTCGTGTTCGTCGCGCTTGCCGCGCTGTGGCTGTCCGCGACCCCGGCGGTCTCCGACCTGCTCCGGGGACGGCTCGAATCGATGTATCCGCCGAAGCCGATCGGGGAAGTGCCGGCCGCCGATGCCATTGTCGTGCTCGGCGGAGGAATCGATCCGCCGACCTCGCGGTCCCCGGATCCGAACCTCGGTGCCGCCGCCGATCGCTACTGGCATGCCTACCGCCTGTGGCGGGCGGGCAAGGCGCCGGAGATCCTGATTTCCGGCGGCGCCTTGCCCTGGCGCGACGCGGGCGGTTCCGAAGCCGAGGCCGCGGTGGCGTTCCTGGTCGATCTCGGCGTTCCGGCCGATCGGATCCTACTCGAGCCGGCCAGCCTGGACACCCGCCAGAACGCGCAGCTCAGCGCCGACCTGCTGCGCGCCCGGGGGGCGGACCGGATGCTGCTGGTCACATCGGCATTGCACATGCGCCGGGCGCTGAAGCACTTCGACGCGGTCGGGGTCGAGGTGTTCACCGCGCCGACCGATCACGAAGTCCGGGACGACCCGCCCGGCCTGCTGCGCTGGCTGCCCGACTCGTCTGCGCTGGACGGCAGCCGCCGCGCGCTGAAGGAGATGCTGGGCTACTGGTTGGGGCGTTGATTCCGGTACCGGGGCACGACAGGAGTCGCGGCCTTCAGTGCCAGACCAGCAGTCCGGCCCAGGCCGCGTTCAGCAGGCTGACGATCGTGCCGCCGAGGATCGCCTTGAGACCGAGCTGGGCCAGGTCGGCGCGCCTCGACGGGGCGATACCGCCGATGCCGCCGAGCTGGATCGCGATCGACGAGAAGTTGGCGAAGCCGCACAGGGCGTAGGTCGCGATCAGCACGGAGCGCTCCGAGAGCTCGCCCTGGATGTCGGTCAGCGCGACGTAGGCGACGAACTCGTTGGCGACGATCTTCTGGCCGATCAGCCCGCCGACCGTGACCGCCTCGTCGAGCGGCACGCCGACCAGGAAGGCCACCGGCGCGAAGATCCAGCCGAGGATCAGGGCCAGGTCGATCGGTTGGCCGACCAGCGCTTCGAGCCCCGTCACGCTGCCGAGCCAGGTCAGCGGGCCGTTGATCAGGGCGATCAGCGCCAGGAAGGCGAGCAGCATCGCGCCGACGTTCAATGCCAGTTTGAGCCCCTCGCCGGCGCCGCCGGCCGCGGCTTCGATCAGGTTGGTGTGCTCTCGCTCCACGGTCGTCTTGACCAGGCCCATGGTGTCCGAGGCCTCGCGCTCGGGCAGGATCAGCTTGGCGACGAGCAGCGCGGCCGGTGCGGCCATGATCGATGCGGAGATCAGGTGCTTGGCGTAGAACGCCTGCTCGGCCGGATCGCTGCCGCCGAGCAGCAGGACGTAGGCGGCCAGAACGCCCCCGGCGATCGTCGCCATGCCGCCGGTCATCAGGGCGAACAGCTCCGAGCGGGTCATGCCGGCGATGAACGGGCGCACGACCAGCGGCGCCTCGGTCTGGCCGACGAACACGTTGGCTGCCGTGGCCAGCGACTCCGAGCCCGAGACCTTCATGAACCGGGTCATGATCACCGCCATCCACTCGACGATCTTCTGCATGACGCCGAGGTGGTACAGGCAGGCCATCAGCGAGGCGAAGAAGATGATCGTCGGCAGCACCTGGAAGGCGAAGATGAAGCCGAAGGCCTCGGCGTCGGCGAGGTCACCGAAGATGAACGCGGAGCCGGCCTGGGTGTAGCCGATCAGGGTCACGAAACCGGCGCCGAGCGTTTCGAACACGACGCGTCCGAAGGGGACCCACAACACGAACACGGCGAGCGCGAGCTGGAGCAGCAGCCCGATCACGATGGTCTGCCACTGGATGTGACGGCGGTGCTCGGAGGCGGCCCAGGCGACGCCGAGCAGCAGGGCGATGCCGAGCAATCCGATCAGGTTGGACATGGAAAGGTCCGGAGAAGAGCGACGTCGGGCAGTTTAGCGGGTTGTTCCGGCCGACGCGGAACGCCGGTGCGAGGCGGGGACGCCTGCATCGACAGTCCATTCAGGCTCCGGACTGTGGGAGTGAGCTTGCCAGCGAAGGGTTGGTTCCGGATTCGCTCGCGAGCTCACTCCCACAAACCGGGTTCGGTCCGGATTCGCTCGCAAGCTCACTCCTGCAGCACGGACTTCGCTTCGGCCCTCCGTCGGGTCGCGAGTGAGTGGGCCGCGGGCCCCACATCTACACCTTGATGTGCTGCCACTTCCCCTGGTGCCAGGCCGCGGCGAACCACAGCGTCTGGCCGGAGCGGTACAGGCCCTGCAGGATCCAGACCAGCAGCAGGCCACCGCCGAGAACGGGACCGGCCAGGGCGGCGATCGGCAGGAACACCGCCCACTGGGCGATGAGCGAAATCTTCATCACCCGGCCCGTATCGCCGGCGCCGAGCAACGCGTGCAGCAGGACCAGGCCGGCGGCGTCGATGCCGATGACCGCGCACGAGATCAGCAGGGGCGGCCAGGCCAGCGCGACGACCGCCGGATCGGTCAGGAAGACGCCGAGAATCGGCTTGCCGAAGACCGCTACCGCCAGCCCCAGCGCCGCGCCGACCAGCCCCGTGAACAGCGCCGCGTCCCAGCCCCAGGCCCGTGCGTCGGCGACGTCCTCGCGGCCGAGCGCGTTGCCGACCAGCGTCGCGGTGGCGATGCCGAGTGCGATCGACGGCAGGATGATCACCAGACCGAGCGTCATCAGGACATTGGCCGCGGCCAGTTCGGCGGTGCCGATCCGACCGATGATCACGATCAGCGTCAGCATGCCGGCGGAGAAGAACAACTGCTGCAGGCTGGCCGGCAGGCTGAGCCGGAACTGCTTCGCCAGCATCGTGATCGACGGGCGGTGGTGCAGGAAGCCTTCGGACCAGGCGTGGCGAATGCCGAAGCCGATGTAGATCAGCGTGCCGACGACGATCGACAGGGTGGTCGAAAGACCGGCGCCGGTCACGCCCAGCGCCGGCGCGCCGAGCTTGCCGAAGATCAGCACCCAGTTCAGGAAGATGTTCAAGGCGTGCATGATCAGCAGCGTGGTCAGATAGATGCCGGTGCGGTGGACCGCCGACCAGTAGCCGCGGAAGGAGAAGTTCATGCCGACGAAGACCAGTGCCAGCAGGCGGACCTGCAGGTAGGGAATGGTCTCCTCGACCACGACCGGATCGTTGTTGAGCAGCGCTAGGAACTCCGGCGCGAACAGGATCAGCGCCGCGGCCAGCGGCGTGCCGAGGATCAGCGCCAGCATCAGGCCGCCGTTCAGCGGCACCGCGATCTCGCCGTGCGCCCCTTCGCCGACGCGCCGTGCGCAGATCGCCTGCACCCCGGTCGACAGCCCGAGGATGAAGGCCATCGACAACCAGTTGGCGAAGGAGCCGAGGCCCGTTGCGGCCAGTGCGGTGGTGCCCAGCCGGCCGACCATCGCGATGTCGACCAGGTTCAGGATGTTCTGCGACGCCATGCCGCCGATGATCGGCAGCGCCAGCGCCAGCAGCGCGCGGCGCCGGTCGCGGTTCGGGAAGTGAGCCCGGGCGGCGGCCAGGGTATTCATGGTGTGGTCTTCGGCATTTGCGCGCAGAACTGCATCGCCGCATTGTGCCTGCCTCGCTGTCGCCGATGGGCGAGTGTCGGCGGGCAACGGAGTGGCTTCGAGGAACAGGCGTCTTCGCGCGCGCCGCTCCGGCGGACGCGACGCTAGTCCGTTCCGACGTAGACGCTGACCTCGCGCGTGGCCCGGAAGGTGATCTCGGGGTGGCGCTCCTGGGCGAGCTGGAGGTTGACGCGGGTCGGGGCGAGATAGACCAGGCGACCGCCGCCGTCCTCGGCGAGGTGCTGAATATTCTTGTCGCGGAACTTCTCGAGGTCGCGCTCCTTGTCGGTCGAGACCCAGCGACAGGTGGCGACGTTGACGTTCTCGAAGATCGCCTCGCAGTTGTATTCGTCCTGCAGCCGGTAGGCCACGACGTCGAACTGCAGCATGCCGACGGCGCCGACGACCAGGTCGTTGCCCATCAGCGGCTTGAAGAACTGGGTCGCGCCTTCCTCCGAGAGCTGGGTGAGGCCCTTGGTCAGCGCCTTGAGCTTCAGCGGGTCCTTGAGCCGGACGCGGCGGAACAGCTCCGGCGCGAAGCTCGGGATGCCGGCGAACTGCAGGTTCTCGCCCTCCGTGAAGGTGTCGCCGATGCCGATCGTTCCATGGTTGTGCAGACCGACGATGTCGCCGGGGAAGGCCTGCTCGGCCTCGGCGCGTTCGTCGGCCATGAAGGTCAGCGCGCCGTGCGTGCGCTGCTCCTTGCCGAGCCGCACGTGGTGCAGCTTCATGCCCTTGGTGAAGGTGCCCGAGCAGACCCGCATGAAGGCCATGCGGTCGCGGTGGGCCGGGTCCATGTTGGCCTGGACCTTGAACACGAAGCCGGTGATCTTCGCTTCGCCGGGGTCGACGGTGCGGCCCAACGTGGCGCGCGGCTGCGGAGTCGGCGCGTATTCGACGAACTCGTCGAGCAGCGGGATGATGCCGAAGTTGTTCAGGGCCGATCCGAAGAACACCGGGGTTTGCCTGCCGGCGAGGTAGGCCTCGGCGTCGAAGTCGTGGCTGGCGCCCTTGACCAGCTCGATTTCGTCGCGCAGTTCCTGGGCCATGTCGCCGAGGGTGGCGTCGGCCTCCGGGCTGTCGATGCCGGCGATGATCTTCGGCTCCTGGCGGAGGTAGTTCTTTCCGGACTCGTAGATCTGGATCTCGTCGCGGAGCATGTGATAGATGCCCTTGAGCCGCCGGCCCATGCCGATCGGCCAGGTGATCGGCGCGCACTCGATGCCCAGCACCTCCTCGACCTCGTCGAGCAGCTCGATCGGCTCGCGGCCTTCGCGATCGAGCTTGTTGATGAAGGTGAAGATCGGCGTGTCGCGCAGGCGACAGACCTCCATCAGCTTGATCGTCCGCTCCTCGACGCCCTTCGCGCAATCGATCACCATCAGCGCCGAGTCGACCGCGGTCAGCACGCGGTAGGTGTCCTCGGAGAAGTCGGCGTGGCCGGGCGTGTCGAGCAGGTTGACGATCCGCTCGCGATAGGGGAACTGCATCACCGAGGAAGTGATCGAGATGCCGCGCTCCTTCTCCATCTCCATCCAGTCCGAGGTCGCGTGCCGCGAGGCCTTGCGCGACTTGACCGAGCCGGCCAGCTGGATCGCCCCGCCGAACAGCAGGAACTTCTCGGTCAGCGTGGTCTTGCCGGCGTCGGGGTGCGAGATGATCGCGAAGGTGCGGCGGCGGGCGATTTCGTCGGCAAGTTTCATCTGCGGGACCGGGCGGTGAGGCGGGTTCTGGATCAGCCGGCCATTGTACCGGCGCGGACGGCGGGCGGTTGCTTGCCACGGCGCGTCCGAGCCGGAGGGCGGCGGTCGGCCGGTTCCTGCGGACCGTCCAGGTCCATCGGCCAGCGGTCGGCCGATTCTTACGGGCCGTCCAGGTCCAGCGGACGGCGGTCGGTCGATTCTTACGGGCCGTCCAGGTCCAGCGGACGGCGATCGGTCGAACTTCTACGGGCCGTCCAGGTCCAGCGGCCGGCGATCGGTCGATTTTCTACGGGCCGTCCAGGTCCAGCGGCCGGCCCTTGGTGTCGGTCATCCGGAACGGGATGGTGACCAGTTGCATCTCGTGGTTGACCTGGACCGAGAAGTGCAGGTGGGGGCCGGTGGAGTAGCCGGTGTTGCCGGAGCGCCCGATCAGCTGGCCGGCCCGGACCCGCTGGCCGTCGCGGACCGCGACCCCGCCATAGTCCAGGTGGGCGTAGACCGCCATGGTGCCGTCGTCGTGCAGGATGCGGACGTAGTTCGCTCGGGGCCCGTCGCGGTCCTCGTCGGTGCCGGCGCGGTGGAAGTTCCGCGCCGTGTCCATCACCACGCCGCCGCGAGCGGCGACCACCGGTGTGCCCACCGGCAGCGAGAAGTCGACCGCGTAGTAACTGCCCGGCGCGTCGTGGCTGAAACTGCCGCCGAAGCCCTGGCCGATGCGGATCGGCGTGTCGGCGCGCAGCGGGACCCGGTAGAGCGGTACTCCGTCCTTGCCGGCGCCCATCGAGCCGGGTACGGCCTGCATCTCGATCCGGTACTTCCAGCCGAGGCGACGCTCCAGGGGGCCGATCAGGACCGAACGGTGGCCCCGCGCGGGAATCTCCAGCAACGTCGGCAGCGGCGGATCGCTGACCACGTTCTCGGCCTTGGCGAACACCACCGCTACGGTCACCGGCCCGTGCAGGTGATTGTCGAAGCGATAGTCCGGCTCGCGTTCGGTGCCGACGTTGCGCATGGTCACCGGGTCCTTGGGCTTGGCCACGGCCCGCTGCTCGATCACTTCGTACTCGGCGCTCGGCCGACGATCGGAGAGGTGCTGGATTCCGTTCTCGTCGGTCCAGACGTAGACCGATTGGGCCGTGGCCGGCTGCCCGGCCAGCAGCACGGCGGCGATCAGGAGCAGGAAGGGGAGCTGCGGCAAAGCGTGGGGCCTGGATCGGGTCGGCATCGGAGTTCCGGCTTGCGTTCGGGGACAGTGGAATAGCATGCGGCGGTGCGCGCACCTTCGGCATCTCGGACCACGGTGCGGCGCGGGCGTTCACGGGTCGTGCAGCCACCGGCGTAGTTTGACAAAATAAGCGGCTTCCGACCGAACCTGGAACCGCCCGTGAATCGAATCGCTCGCCGGATTGCTAGCCGAACCACCGTGATCGCCTTCTTCGCGCTGACGCTCGCCGTCAGCGTATCGTCGTCGGTCGCCGACACGCTTCCCGCCGAACAGATCTTCGGCAAGTCGCTGGTCAAGAACATGAAGCTCTCGCCGGACGGCGAGCACGTGGCATTGACCTACGAAGAGGGGTCCGAAGTCAAGCTCGCGGTGATGGAGCTGGCCAGCCAGGACATCGTCAGCGGCTTCGAATTCGGCGGCAACATGCACGTGCTGAACTTCTGGTGGGGCAGCAACAGCCGCGTGGTCATGTCGGTCGGCGAAGTCACCGGCAACCTCGACAATCTGGGGCGGCCCGGGGCGCTGTACGCGGCCAACATCGACGGCACGCGCCGGCAGCAGATCTTCGGTTCCAACCTGTCGGGCTACCAGGTCCTTCATCCGCTTCCGGACGACGACGAGAACATCCTGATCGCCCGCTATCACTTCGCCGACGACGGCGAGCCGAAGGGCAATCTGCTCAACATGTTCGATGGCGAGCTCGATTTCCTCGGTGACCAGCCGGTCGATCCCGACATGCGCGGGCTGGTCGCCGACAACGACGGAGAGCTGCGCGGCGCGATCGCCGTCAAGATGGGCGACACGCTCGACGATGTCGAGCTGCGGCTCTACGCAAAGATCAACGGAGAGTGGGAATCCCTGGACCTGGACAGCGATCGGCGCCGGCCCAACGTGAATTTCCTCGGATTCTCGGCCGACAACGAGCAGGTCTATTTCGCATCGAACCACGACATGCCGACCGGTGACCGGATGGGCGTGTTCCGCTTCGACTTCAATACGCGGCAGATCGAGCTGCTCTATCGCCACGACATCGTCGACGTCCAGGGTCTCCTGCGCACCCCGCGCGGCAAGGTGATGGGCGCCTGGGCCAGCTTCGGGCCGGCGGATTACTCGCTGTTCGACGAGCAGGTCGAAGCGCTGCCCGAAGATGCACGGATGCTGGCCGGGCTTCTCAACGCGTTTCCGAACGACAACGTGTTCGTGACGTCGTCGACGGAAGACGGATCGCTGGCCACGATCTACGTGACCGGCGATCGCAACCCCGGCGAGTTCTACCTGTTCAACACGGAGGACATGGAGCTGGCCTTCCTGTCGGCATCGTTCCCGAACATCGACAAGGATGCGCTCGTGCCGATGGAACCTGTCCGCATCGAGGCGCGGGACGGCCTGGTGCTCAATGCCTTCCTGACGCGCCCGGCCGGCGAGAAGGAAAACCTGCCGCTGATTCTCAACGTACACGGCGGTCCCTTCGGCCCGTACGACCGATGGGGCTTCAACCCCGAGGCCCAGTTCTTCGCCCAGCACGGCTACGCCACCCTGCAGGTCAACTTCCGCGGTTCGGGCAATCGGGGAACGGATTTCCAGCAGGCCGGCTGGCGCGAGTGGGGCGGCAAGATGCAGGACGACCTGACCGATTCCGTGCAGTGGGCGATCGATGAAGGCATCGTCGACCCGGACCGGGTCTGCATCTACGGCGGCAGCTACGGGGGCTACGCGACGCTGATGGGCGTGGTCAAGACGCCGGACCTCTACCAGTGCGCCGTCGGCTACGTCGGCGTCTACGACCTGGTCTGGTTCCGCGAGGGCGACGGCTCGGACTTCTCCATGAACCGCAGCAGCCACGAAGGGCGCCGCAACTTCGAGCGCTTCATGGGATCCGCGGTGGGCGAGGACGCCGAGTCGCTGCGTCCCGTCTCACCGGTCCATCACGTCGACCGGATCAAGGCCGACCTGTTCATCGTCCACGGCGCGTCCGACGTGCGCGTTCCGGTCGGCCACGCGCATCGTCTGCGCGACGCGCTGGACGAAATCGGCAAGGACTACGAGTGGATGATCAAGGAAAAGGAAGGGCACGGCTTCTACGACGTCGGCAACCGCGTCGATCTGTACACGGCCATGCTGGAGTTCTTCGATCGCCATATCGGCCAGGAGTCCGGTAACGACGAGTCGTCTTCCTCGTCCTCCGAAGCACCCTGACGAACGTTGGCGCCGCGTGCAGGCTGCCTCATCGGGCGGCTCTCGCGGCAGTGCCTGCCGGGTCGATGGGCGGACTCCGCTCATCGACGGCCCGGTTCTCGAGAACCCGGTCCCAGAAGCCGTCGCCGAGCGTCACCCGGTATCGCAGCACGGCGGCGTAGCGGCCCGGTTCGAACAGCGGCCAGTCGCTGCCGAACAGCAGGCGCTCGGGCCCGGCCCGGGCCAGGTCGCGCGCCAGTGCATCGGCGTGCTCCGGCAGGCTCGCCGGCACGCCTTCACTGGCCTCCTCGAGCCAGACCGCCGAGACATCGAAGCGCAGGCCGGGACGTTCCCGTCCCGCCGATCGCTCCGACTCGAGCCAGTCGAGCAGTCGGCCGAAGACCTGCTGCGTCCAGCTTCCGTAGCCGCCGCTACCGCCGAGGTGGGCGATGACGAGCCGGATATCGGGGTGCGGCTGGATCACACGATCGAGCAGGCGCTGGATATCGTCGATGTCGAGGTCGCGCAGCTGCGGATCCAGGTGGAGAAGGACGAGGTGCCCTGCTTCGACCGCCGCGTCCAGGGTCGCTGCAAGGGCCTCGAGGTGACGTTCGTTTCTCGGATCGATGCCGGCAGTGGCCAGGTGCAGCTTGATTCCGATCACTTCCTTCCGCTCGGTGCAACGGTGCAATTCCTCGAGCGCCCAGGCGCGCAGCGGATCGATGCTGCACAGCGCCCTCGCGCGTCCGCCGGACGCGACGGCCGCCGCCGCGACGTGATCGTTCTCGGCCCGGGCCCGGGCATGGGCCTCTTCCTCGGTCAAGGCGAGACTCGCTGCGAATCCGTCGGAGGCGTAGAGGTGCGCCATCGGCACCAGCAGTGCGCCCCGGGCGCCGGCCGGTGCGTCGAATACGGCCGATGCGCTGGCGTAGTGCCGAGGATCGCGTGAGAATTCGGCACCGACGGCCGACCAGTCCGAGACCAGGCGGGGGCCGAGCAGGTGGACGTGGTGATCGAACGCGACCGGAGCGTGCGCCAGATCCTCCGGCAAGGGCGCCTGGGGCGGTCGACAGGCCGTGAGCAGGGAGGCGATCAGGACGACCGCCGGCAGGGCCCGAAGGGCGCTCGGCGGTGTGCTGTTCGGCGGCTTCGGCGCGCAGGTCGCCAGCGCCGTTTCGCCGGTCTCAGCACTCGATGACGTTGACCGCCAGGCCACCGCGCGAGGTTTCCTTGTACTGCGACTTCATGTCGCGCCCCGTGTCGCGCATGGTCTTGATGACCTTGTCGAGCGACACCCGGTGCTTGCCGTCGCCGGCCATGGCCATGCGGGTCGCGTTGACCGCCTTGACCGCGCCCATCGCGTTGCGCTCGATGCAGGGGATCTGGACCAGGCCGCCGACCGGGTCGCAGGTCAGGCCGAGATTGTGCTCCATGCCGATCTCGGCGGCGTTCTCGACCTGCTCCATCGACCCGCCGAGCGCGGCGGTGAGGCCGCCGGCAGCCATCGAGCAGGCCACGCCGACTTCGCCCTGGCAGCCCACCTCGGCGCCCGAGATCGACGCGTTCTCCTTGTACAGGATGCCGATCGCTCCGGCGGTCAGCAGGAACTCGATCACGCCGTCCTCGCTGGCCGAATCGACGAAGCGGCGGTAGTAGTGGAGCACGGCGGGAATGATGCCCGCCGCGCCGTTGGTCGGTGCCGTGACGACGCGTCCGCCGGCGGCGTTCTCCTCGTTGACCGCGAGCGCGTAGAGGTTGATCCAGTCGAGGCTGTCGAGGTCTTCGCGCTTCGCGCGTTCCTTGAGCCTGGCGAACAGGCGCGGCGCGCGCCGGCCGACCTTGAGGCCACCGGGCAATACGCCTTCGCTCTCGCAGCCGCGCTGCACGCAGTCCTTCATCGCCTGCCAGATGGTCATCAGTCCGTCGCGTATCTCGGTCTCCGAGCGCCAGGCCTGCTCGTTGGCCAGCATCACGTCGGCGATCCGCAGTCCGTTCCCGCGGCACTGGTCCAGCAGCTCGTCGCCGGAGGAGAACGGGTAGCGGACCCGGGTGTCGTCGGCGACGATGCGGTCGGCCGCGGCCTCGTCGGGGTTGACCACGAACCCGCCGCCGACCGAGTAGTACTCGCGCTTGATCAGCGGCTCGCCGTCCGCGTCGAAGGCCTGGAAGCGCATTCCGTTGGAGTGGAAGGGCAGGGTCTGGCGCTTGTGGAAGACCAGGTCCCGGCGCAGGTCGATCCGGATGGCGCGTTGCTCGAGAAGGCGTACTTCGCCGGATTCGCCGATCTCGGCCATGCGCTTCGGAATGTGGTCGGGGTCGATCTCGTCGGGAAGGTGGCCTTCCAGTCCCATCAGCACCGCCAGGTCGGTGCCGTGGCCGCGTCCGGTGTGGCCCAGCGATCCGAACAGTTCGAGCTTCAGCTTGGCGACCCGGTCGAGCAGTTCGTGGCGATCGATCGAGCGCGCGAACAGGCAGGCCGCGCGCATCGGGCCCACCGTGTGCGAGCTCGACGGGCCGATCCCGATCTTGAACAGGTCGAACACACTGACGGCCATGGCGGCCTCCGTGCTGCATGCGTGGACCGCTGATTATGCCTTCCGACTCGGCTGTCTGCCCGCAAGTCGGCATCCTTCGAGCCTCCGGGCTGCCGATTTTGATGATGGACGCGAAGGCGCAACGGCGCGACGAGAACAGCAGAAGCGATGGGTTGGAGTATCGAAAATCGCCGGGTCCGGTATCAAGTGCGCGACGACGGGATTCGTGGGCCGCGGCGTCGGATCCCGGTCGTGTCTCGTCTCGGATTCCTCTTTGCCCCTGCGTCTCGGCAAGTGATCGTTTTTTGGTTCTCCGGCGGACGTTACGCTTTTCTCTACGCGCCTTCGCGTCTTCGCGCCCATCATCCGAGGGCACCCGCTGCCGAGCCGGGCCGGGCCGAGTTCGCCTGGGTTATGGCGTCGGGTCAGGCGGTCGGGGACTGGGTCACGGAACCACGCCGGATGCGCCGGATACCGATCAGGATCGCCAGGGCCATGAGGATGTAGATGGCGACCGTGACGACGACCAGTGCCTCGTCGACGGCAGGTACCAGCAGCCAGCAAATCGCCTGGGCAATGCCGCCGATGACGAAGGTCCAGCCGATCAGGCGCTGCATGGCCAGTCCCCGGGTGGGAGAGCACCCGGGTTCGACCTTCTTCGGCAGGCCATTGCCGATCACGACCAGCACCATCGCGTTGGTGATCATGGCGTAGCGCGTGATCCAGTCCTCCGGGATCGTGCCCATCGCTCCGAGCGCGCTCGCGCCGAGCGCCCCCGCGATCAGCAATCCGGCGCCGATCAGACTGTTCAGGACGGTGCGGCGTTGTTCCGGACACGCGGCCGAGGGCATGGCGCCGAACAGGTGAAGTCCGACCCAGGCGACCGGCAGGGTCGCCATGCCGACGCCCCAGATCAGGGCCCCTTCCGGCCGGGCGATCCAGGCCAGGGCGCCGAGGGCAAGCGCCAGAACGATCAGGACCTGGAAGGCGATCATGCGGAGCGTCAGGGGATTCATCATGGCTTCTCCTCGTGGGTCGGGTCGGGCGAATTCCGGGTGTCGAGCGGGCCGGTGCGGTCGCCGGTATCGGCACCCGCAACCGGGTTCATTCCGAAGGCCTGGGCGAAGCCCATCAGTGCCTCCTCGAGCACGGACATCCGGAGCGAATATTCGATCGACTTGCCGTTGCGTTCGGCGCGGACCAGCCCGGCGTCCTTGAGCACGCGGAAGTGCACGGACATGGTCGGCTTCGAGACCTCGAAATTCGACGCCAGTTCGCCGGCCGTCAGAGGTCCCTTGCGCAGGAGCTTGAGCACCTCGCGGCGGGTCGGGTCGGACAGGGCCTTGAATACGCTGCTCATGTTTAGAAGATTAGCTAATTAACTAAATGAAGTCAAGTCCGGTGGGCATGTGCGTCCCCACGGCGGGTCTCTATACTTGCGTTCTTCCTCTTCCTGCGCTCGCTCATGCACCGATTCCTGCTCATGCTCCTTCTGCTCGGGTCTGCCGGGGGCGCGTGCGCCCAGTTGCAGCCAGGTGCGCCGGCGACCCCGGCCGCTCCAACGACCGCCGAGGCGCGCGCCGGAACGCCGGCACGGGGTGCCGCGGCCTTCGACTGCGGCGACCTGGCCTACGACGACGGCGTGGCGGAGACCAGCATCTTCTTCGGCGGCGGACAGGCCGGTGAACCGGATCATTTTCTCGGCGTGCGCTTCGAGCTCGACGACTTCGATCTCGAAGCCGGACGGGTGCTGCTGACCGGCTTCTGCATCTCCAATTCGCTGGATTTCAGCGCGGTCGGCGGGCCCTGGCCCAACGAGGTCTACGTCTATCGGGACATTGACGGCGAACCCGATCTGGGCGATCCCCAGCGCAACGCGACCGTGATCACCGGCGACGGCACAGGGCAGGTCGAAATCACCTTCGAGTCGCCGTGGATCGTCGACGACCCGGTGTTCTGGATCATGGTCCAGGGCGATCCGCGTCATGCGGGCGAAGACTTCAATGTCGAGTCGGACCAGTCGCTGAAGCCCGCGGGGCGCAGCTGGATCGCCGATCGAGGCGTGGCATTCATGATCCCCACGCGCCAGGACTTCATGCTCCGGGCGACCGTCGAGGTGCTGGCCGGTTCGGCGGCGACCGTTCCCGCGCTCGGGGTCGCGGGCCTGTTGGCGCTGGCCGCCGTGGTCCTGCTGCTGGGGCTCGCTGCCCGTCGTCGGCTGGACGCGCGCGGCAGCTAGTGGAATACTTGCCGTTTTGCCGAGCGGAACTTCGCCAATGACCCTGGTCTTCTACACCCGTGAGTCCTGCGAACTGTGCGAAAAGGCGCATGCCCTGATCAACCTGGCCGGCCTCTCGGACCGGGTCACCCAGGTCGATATCGACGCCGACCTCGACCTGATCCAGCGCTACGGCGACCAGGTGCCGGTGATCCTGAACGAAGACACCGGAGAGAAGATCACCTGGCCGTTCACCGCATCCCAGGTCCGCGAGCTCGCCGGCTCGACCGACTGACCCGGGTCGGCCGCCGGTCGCCCTCGGCTCGAGTCCGGCGGCCCGGCTCCACGCGACACCGACGATCGACAAGGGGACATGAGCTCGAACTCCACGCTTCTGCACATCGATGCCGAGCACCTGCGCAACGCACTGATGGCCGGCATCGCCCACGTCCAGGCCCGGCGCGATCTGCTCAATCGGATCAACGTGTTTCCGGTGCCCGACGGGGACACCGGTACGAACCTTCTGTTCACGCTCCAGAGCGTGCGCAGGCGACTGGCCGAAGGCCGTCGAGCCACGGTGCCGATGTTGCTCGACGACGTCGCCGACGCGGCCCTGGACGGGGCGCGCGGTAATTCCGGGGCGATTCTTGCCCAGTTCTTCCACGGCGTCAGCGAAAGCAGCCGGACCAATCACCGCTTCGATGCCCACCAGCTCGCGCACGCGGTCAAGGCCGGCGCGGTATCGGCGTGGTCCGCGATGTCGAAACCGGTCGCCGGCACCATGCCGACCGTGCTGGAGGATTTCGGCGATGCGCTGGCACAGGGCGTTGAATCGGGGATCGAGGACATCCGGGACCTGCTGGGGCGAGCCCGCAAGGCGGCGCATCGTTCGCTGAAGGCCACGCCGGACCAGCTTCAGGTGCTCAAGGACGCCGGTGTGGTCGACGCCGGGGCCCAGGGCTTCGTCGATCTGATCGACGGCATCTGGCGCTACGTGCGAAGCGGTCGCGTCCCCGACGCCGAGGCGCTCCCGGCTTTCGAAGCCGACGCGGAAGGAACGGCAGGAGGGCACGAGGCCGGCCCGCTGGATCATCGCTATTGCACCGAGTGCCTGATCGACGGCGACGATGTCCAAGTGGGCACCCTGCGCGAACGCCTGAACGCGCTGGACGCCAGCAGCCTGGTCGTCGCCGGCGGCGGTCGCCGCGCCCGGGTCCACATCCATACCAACAAGCCCGGCGAAGTGTTCCGGGTGTGCGCCGAGTTCGGCGATATCCGCCAGCAGAAGGCCGATGACATGAGCCGGCAGCACGGCCTGCTCAACCAGCGCGGCACGATTGCCGTGGTCACCGACTCGGCGGCCGACCTGCCGGCGGGTGAGATCGATCGGCTCGGCATCCATACGGTTCCCCTTCGCCTGTTCTTCGGAGACACGGAGTACCTCGACAAGCTGTCGATCCAGCCCGGCGCGTTCTACGCGAAGGTGGAGAAGGGCGAGGTCCACCCCCAGACCTCGCAGCCGCCGCCGCGCGATTTCCGGCGCCAGTTCGAACTCCTGACGAGTCACGGGCACGAGGTGGTCTCGATCCATGTCTCGGGCCAGCTCAGCGGCACCTGGCAGGCGGCCGAGCAGACCGCGAAGCGGCTCGGCGACGATGCGCCGATCACGGTCCACGACTCGAAGAACGCGGCCTGCGGCCAGGCGCTGCTGGTGCTGTGGGCGGCGGAGGCGGCGGCGGCCGGCTGGAGCCGGCGCGAGATCGTCTCGGGGCTCGACGAGATCGGCCCGAAGACCCGCACCTTCGCCCTGGCCCGCGACCTGTCCTGGGGCGTGCGAGGCGGCCGGGTGAAGCCCTGGATGGACTGGCTGGCGCGCAACCTGCGGCTGAACCCGGTGCTGGCCAATACGACGGATGGGCTGCTGGCGGCGCGCGGCATCGTGCGCGGCCGCGGCGAGCCGGCGGTCCGGCGCTTCGCGAAATTTCTCGCGAGGAAGATGGATTCCGGTACCGTGTACCGCATCCTGATCAGTCAGGCCGACTGTCGCGACGATGCCCGGCTGCTGCGCGAACTGCTGCTGACCGCGCATCCCGAGGTCGACGCCTGCTGGATCGAGGAGGCCAGTCCCGCGGTCGGCGTCCACGCCGGCCCCGGAAGCCTGATCGTCGGCCTGCAGCCCTGGAGCGCCCCGGGCTGATTCCAGCGAATGGCGGGGCGGCGCGGAGCAGATTGCGAAACACCACATTGACGGACCTGATTCGGATGCGCGACCCCCATGCCTGACCTCGTCGACCTGCAGATCGCGCTGTTCGCCCTGGCCGCCTACCTGATCGGATCGATCTCGGGTTCGCTCGTGCTCGGCCGCCTCCGGGATGTCGATATCCGAACCATGGGCTCGGGCAACGCGGGCGGTACCAACGCCCTGCGCACGGTCGGCTGGGCGTTCGCGCTGGGCGTGGTGCTGATCGACCTGGGCAAGGGCGTGTTGGCAGCGTGGCCCCTGCCGCTGCTCGCCCCGACCGTCGCCTCGCTGTTCGGCACGGCGCCACCGGATCCGCTGGTGCTGGCCTGCGTCTGCGGGTTCTCGGCGGTGCTGGGTCACGTCTGGCCGGTGTACTTCGGCTTCCGCGGCGGCAAGGGGGCCGGAACGGCGGTGGGCGCGGTGCTCGTGCTCGCACCGTGGTGCGTGCTGCCGCTGCTGGTGGTCTGGCTGGTCACGCTGATCGGCACCGGCTATGTCGGCCTCGCGACCATCCTGGCCGGGTTGAGCCTGGTGCCCTCCATGTACCTGGCCGGTCCCGATCCGCTGCCGACGGTGCTCGGCGTGCTTTCCGTCGCGCTCGCGGTGCTGCTGGTGTTCACCCATCGCAGCAACCTCCTGCGGCTGGTCAGCGGCACCGAGAATCGCTTCGAGAAAGCCCGCGTCCTCAAGCGCAGGAAATGAACCGCCGGCTCGCCGACCGACCCACCGCGCCGTACCCGCCCCCGATGACCGACACCGCACTGGACCTCCTCGAACGACTCGGCGACGCCGACTGGCATGCCGGTCCGTCGCTGTCGGCGGCCCTCGGCGTCAGCCGGACCGCGGTCTGGAAACAGGTCGAGGCGCTGCGCGAGGCCGGCCTGCCGATCGAGTCCGACACCCAGCGCGGCTACCGGCTCGGGCGGCGCATCGAACGCCTGGATGCACGGACGATCCGCAGCCAGCTGGACTCGTCCATCGATTCGGCCGTCGATTCCGCCATCGATATCCGCGTGCTCGGGCGCTGCGACTCCACGAATGCAGAACTCGCCGGCGAAGGCTTCGCTCACCGGCGGGCGGTGCTGGCCGAGTGGCAGCAGGCCGGACGCGGCCGCCGGGGGCGTACGTGGACCGCGCCGCCGGGAACGTCGATCGCGCTGAGCTTCGGGTATCGCTTCGACGTCGGTCTTCCGCGCCTCGGCGCATTGAGCCTGGTCGCCGGCGTCGCGGCCGCCCGGGCACTGGCCGGGCTCGGCGCCGAGGGCATCGGCCTGAAGTGGCCCAATGACCTGGTCGCCGACGGCCGCAAGCTCGGCGGCCTGCTGGTCGAACTGCACGGCGTCGTCGACGGCCCCTGCGACGTGGTCGTCGGGATCGGCGTCAACGTCTGGATGCCGCCCGTCGCGGCGCGGACCATCGACCAGCCGTGGATCGACCTGTGCGCGATCGGCCCGGGACCGGATCGGCGGAACCGGATCGCGTCCGCTCTGATCGAGTCGCTGGATGCGGCCTGCGCGCGCCTGCAGGCCGAGGGCTTCGGGGCGATGGAGTCCGAATGGAGCGAGCTCGACGTGCTGCGGGGCAGGGCGGTCCGGGTCGAGCGCGGCGACGGCACTTCGATCGACGGCATCGTCGACGGAATCAGCGAGCGCGGCGGACTCTGGGTCCGCGCCGGCAACGATGCGCAGCGGCTGGAATTCAGCGCCGGGGAGGTCAGCCTGCGTGGCCGCGAGTAACCCCGAGCCCTGGCTGGTCGAGGTCGGGCATACCCGGCTCAAGCGCGCGCAGCTGGATGGCGCCGGAGGTCTCGGCAGGACCGTGGCCGAATCGATCGACGCGTTCGATCGCTGGGCCGAGGCGCATCCGGGCAGTCGCGTGCTCCTGACGGACGTGCGCGGCGACGCGGCCAAAGGCGAGCTGGTCGCCGTCCTGCAAAGCCATTCGATCCGGTGGACCCCGGTCGGTCTCGGCGACGTCGATCTGCCCGTTGCGCCGGCCTACGCGTCCCTGGGCACCGATCGCTGGTTGGCCGTGAATGCTGCCTGGCAGATGCACGGGCAGGCCCTCGTGGTCGTCGACATCGGTACCGCGACGACGCTGGACGTGGTCGATTCCTCCGGAATCCACCGCGGCGGCTGGATCCTGCCCGGACCGGACGCGGCGCGGTCCGGCCTGCTGGCCCGGGCGCCGGGGCTGGAGCGGGCGCGCGAAGCGGCCGATCTGCCGCTGGCGCCGGCGCTCGATACGGCCCAGGCGCTGGAGCGCGGACTGGTCCTGCAGCAGGCCGGGGCGATCCGACTCGGTATCGAGCGGGCGGGCAGGACGCTGGGCTGTTCACCGGTGTTCGTGCTGACCGGCGGCGGGGCCTCGACGGTACAATCCGCGCTGGACCCCGACGACCGGCAGCCCGACCTGGTGCTGCTGGGCCTGGCGCTCGCCGCGACCCGAATGACGTGAACCGCATGGAGGCCGAACGATGATGGGCTGGCGCATCGCCGCGGTCCTGCTGGTGCTGGCCAACGTGGTGCTGCTGGTGCTCGGCCAGATGCAGCCGCCGCCCGCGCCGCGGCCTCCTCCGCCGGCGCCCGACCCGGAGATTCCGCAGCTGGAGCTGATCGCACTGGACTGGCGGGAGGCGCAGTCGACGGTGCCGCGCTGCTACACGATCGGGCCCTTCGCGACCCTGGTCCAGCAGAGCCGCGCCGAGGATCGGCTGCGCCCGTTCGCCTCGCTGATCCGGCCGCGCCGCAGCGAGGCCGATCGCGATCGGGGCTGGTGGGTGTTCGTTGCCGCGCCGAGTCGTCCGGCGGCCATCGACCTGGCGCAGGAACTTGCCGCGCGCGGGGTCGAGGACTACTTCGTGGTCGCCGACGACGACCTGCCGGACGCGGTGTCGCTGGGGCTGTTCGAGAACCGGGAGAACGCCCGTGCCCGCCTGAACCGGATTCGCCGCATGGGGTTCGACGCCCAGCTCGCCGTGCGCCGCGAAGACGCCCCCCAGTTCTGGATCGACTACCGCATCGACCCCGGCGAACGCTCCCCCTGGCGCTTCATCCTCCGCTCCAGCCCCGGTGCAACGCACTTCGAGATTCCCTGCTTCTAGGCGCCTTCGGTTGGCCGGACGGAACCGTCTCCGCTAGAATTGCCGAAGTTGATGATCACTTGCCGGTATAGCTCAGCTGGTAGAGCACCTGATTTGTAATCAGGGGGTCCCGGGTTCGACTCCTGGTGCCGGCACCATCCTGCAAGTTCGCACCGGGCGGCTCCGCCACGAGGCCGCTGGAGTGTCAGCGACAGCCATCCGTCAGCTGGTACGGGCCACCGATCGACCCGGGCCGCATCGCTGGTAGCGACGGGCGCGGACCGCAGCCGAGGGCGAATCGATCCCCCGCAAAAGAAAACGCCGGCGGCCCTGGGGGCTCGCCGGCGCTTGGCGGATTACGAGGTCCAGCTGCGGATCAGGACGGCTTTCCGAAGCGGCGGACGCCGAAGAGCCCGGCCGCGGCGAGCAGCAGGGCCAGCACGCCGAGACCGAGCGCGGACAGCGACGGCACTTCCGTCGTCTGCGGCAGGCCGGCTTCCGGCGTGTTCAGGTAGATGAAATGCACTCCGTGCGTATCGCCGGTCGGGGTCGATACGCAGAAGCTGGCGATCGCCCCGTTCGGATCGGATACGACGGCGATGATGTCGCCGTCGCCATCGGCACCGTCGTCGGCGATGCTCGACCCCACCAGGGCGCCGCCGGCGTCGAAGGCTTCGAGCAGGATGTCGCTCGGCCCGCCGACACCACCGGCCGCGACGCCGATCACATCCGTCCGGCCAGGATTGGTGGTTCCGGGAACGACGATCTGTCCACAGGTGTCGGTCACCAGGTCGAGATCACCGGCAGCGTTGACGCCACCGAACTTCTCCGGCGGGTCGTTGAAGACCCCGACCGGCGGGTTGCCCCCGAACGGCGTGAAGTCGACCCCGAAGCCGAGGTATTCGTCGGTGACCTGGTCGGCCGGCGGGCACGCGCCGAACGGCGGGCAGACCGCGTGCGGCGCATCGATCGGCTCGAAGGTGATGTCCGTGGCGGGGACGCCGCCACGCGGTTCCGGGCTTCCTTCGCCGGTGACCTGGGCATGGGCAAGCCCGGCGGTGAGGCCCAGAGCGACGAGTGCGGTCGTGAATCGACCGGAAATTTCGAAGACGTTCATGTTCAGAGATGCTCCCTTTCGTGTCGAAGACCAGGGTCGGTTTCCGACGGTCGCAGAATGCGATGTCGCCCGACCAACTGTGGCGTAGTCTAGCGAATCCTGTCGTCCGATGCCCGCAAGATCGCGCGCAGGAGGGGCCGTACGATCGGGTCGAACCGCCGACGATCCCCCGTCGAGGTCAGGGTTCGAACCGACCGTGCGAGCGCTCGCCCGAAGGAGCATCGCCGGCGCCTTCTCGTCGCCGGGCTGCCCCATCGACGGGGCGATCACGGTGCTCCGATCTCGGCCGTCGAACGGCCCGGAGTCGGCGAGCACGACGCGCGCGGTGCCGCCGCCTGCACGCAACCTCCGCTCTGCGCTGCTCGCACCGAGGGGACGCTCGCGATGCCGGGGCTCCGGCCAGTCACTCCGGAGCAGGGTGAAGCCCCGCGATGGAAAATGTTATATCATCACAATCGTTCCCTCCGTCCGACGCCCATGGCCGCCGTCCTGAACAAACAGCGCAAGGCATCGAGCGCCGACTTGCCCGTGTCCTGGCTGGACCGGCTGGGCATCGGCGTGTCCGCGTTCTGCCTGCTGCAGTGCCTGGCGCTGCCGCTGGTGCTGGTCCTGGCGCCGTCGCTGACCGCCGGGTTCCTGTCGCACGAGGCATTCCACTTCGTGCTGCTGGCGGTCATCGTGCCGGTCAGCGGGCTCGCCTTCACGCTGGGATTCCTGAAGCACCGCACGCCGGCCATGTGGATTCCGGCCACCGCGGGGATCGGGTTCCTGGTGCTGGCCGCGTGGCTGGAGCAGCGCCACGCCCTGCCGCCGCTGGGGATTGCCGCGGTCACCTCGGCCGGCGGCATCTGCCTGATCGTCGGGCATTCGCTCAACCTCCGCGCGCGGGACCGTCTGCGTCGCTGACGCTGCCCTCCCCCGTGCCATGGATGAGCGGCGCCCGCGGATCGTGGTATCGTTTTTCCGTTGATTGGCGCGCCGGCTCGAAGGCCGGTGCCTCGAATCGGAGGCTCGACACCATGACCGCATTCGTTCGCTCGATCTGTTCCCGCTGCTTCGCTCCGCGCACTGCGGCCGCTCTCGTGGCGCCTGTCGTCCTGGTCGTCGCACTGACCGCGAGTCCGGTATCCGCTCGCTCGGTCGAGCCGCTCGGTCCGGCACCGCAGGCGCGCAGCGCGCCGGCGACGGTGGACGGGCAGGACCTGGTCGATCTGATCTACGACGTCCAGGCGCTGGCCGACGAGTTCAATCTCCTCCCGGCCCAGCGCGCGATGATCGGCATGATCCTGGTGACCGCCGCGCCGGACGCGATGGAGCTTGCCGGGACGTTGGCCGACGGCCGCCGCGCGATGAACGACGCGCTGCTCGCCGACCCGGTCGATCCGGCCGTGATCGAGACCCTGGCCGCTGCGCAGGGACGCGGACTTGCCGACCTCTCGTCGCTGGCTGTCGACACCCTGATCGCCGTGCGCCAGGTCCTGACCGAAGAGCAACGGATGCTGCTGGTCGAATTGCGCGCGCTGCTGGAGGACCGGTTCGGCGGCCTGGCCGACGGGATGAAAGCGAGCGCGGATCGCCAGGGCCTGAGCCGGATGGTGATGCGCCGCGCCGGCCCGGCCGCCGGCGACGGGCTGGACCACGCGGGTGATGCGCTGGGGCTGACGCCTACGCAGCGCGCGGCGATCCAGGCCATCCTGGACGAGGCCGCGCCCGGGGTCCTCTCGATCGCCGCCGATCTCGCGGCCAACCGCAACGAGCTGCTCGACCTGGCCCGGAACGCGCCGGACGACCGGGCGGCCATCGATGCGCTGATCGACGAGCAGGCCGCGCTGTTCGAGTCCCTGGCGCTGGTGCGCGCCGACGTGGTGCTGCAGGTTCGCGACGTGCTGACCGAAGACCAGCTGGCGCTGATCGCCCTTCTGCGCAACGCGCTGCGCGATCGCCTGGCCGCGCTGGTCGGCGACGGATTGGGCGGTTTCTGAGCGAGGAACCGGGCATGCCCCAGGGGTTCGCAAGCTTTCGCGAGTTCTATCCGTATTACCTGGACGAGCATGCCGATCGGCGCTGCCGGCGGCTGCACTTCGTCGGGACCTGGCTGGTGATCGCCGCGTTCATCGCCGGACTGTTCGTGTCGCCGTGGTGGTTCCTCGCCATGCCGCTGGCCGGCTACGGGTTCGCGTGGGTCGGTCACTTCGCGTTCGAGAAGAACAGACCGGCGACCTTCAAGTACCCCCTCTACAGCCTGGCCGGCGACTGGGTCATGTTCTACGACATCCTCCGCGGCAAGATCCGGATCTGACGGCTTCGTTCGGGTTGGGTGCCATCGGCCTTTAGAGGATGGACGCAAAGGCGCGAAGGGGCGAAGAAGCGCGAAGGAAAGCAGGACTTGGTTTTTTAGTGATCTTGGGGAGTCGATGCGCTGGTCGGACGCTTCGTGTGGCCGGATCCTCCGGAGACGGTCTGGTTGACATTTTTCCCAACGGCATGCATCGAGGAAGTGCGGGCTGCCGATTCGTTGAATCGTCAGACGCTCTTCCAGATGTTCTCAGATTCCTCGGTCTTCATTGCGTTCCTTCGCCCCTTCGCGCCTTTGCGTCCATCCTCTAAAGGACCGTTAGCGAGGCGTCTAGTCGCCCATCACCGCCAGCACTTCGTCCTTCGCGGCGAGGCCGTCGGTGTAGCCGAGGTCGATGAGTTCGCGGCAGAACTCCGCTTCGAACAGGAGGTAGCTGGGCAGGCGGCCGGGGCCCCAGGCGCCGATGCCGCGGAGCAGCGTCTTCACGCTGGCCGGGATGCGGTGCATGTGGCGCGTGGCGATCTCGCGGACGTCGCGGCTGGGCTGGATCAGCACGCTTTCGATCGGGCGCAGTTCGGTCCGTCGACGTTGCTCCTCGGTCATCAACGAAAGCGTCCGGTTGATCCGTCGCAGCCGGGCCAGGTCGTTGGTCAGGTAGTCCATGAAGATCACGTCGAGCAGGTAGCCGCCGATCTCGCCCAGCGACGGATAGTCCGGGCAGGCCGGGGGCTCCGGGTCCTGTGCGGCATCGCGGGTGCCGATGATCACCAGGCGGTCCGCACCCATGTGGATCGGTGGACTCAGCGGCGTGGTGTGGCGCATGCCGCCGTCGCCGAAGTACTCGCGACCGATCCGCCGGGCCGGGAACAGCAGCGGCAGGGCGGCGCTGGCCAGCAGGTGATCCGGGCCGATCCGCGTTCGCCGGCCGGCGCGGCGGTACAGCGCCCACTCGCGGATGTCCTCGCGGCCCTGGAAGAAGGTCACGGCCTGCGACGTCGAATAGCCCGAAGCCGTGATCAGCAAGGCCTCGAGGCGGCCTGACGCGATGTTCTCGGTGATCCCGTCGGTGCGCAGTTCGCGTGCCAGCAGTTCGCCGAGCGGCGCGTTGTCGAGCAGCGACTTCGGGTTGGCCACGCCGAGCCCGCCCAGCGTCATGGCCGCCAGCCAGTGCAGTCCCGTGCCGAGGTTGTGGAACCAGCCGGTGCGGTAAATGTGATCGCAGCGGAAATTGCCCCAGAAGCGCTCGAGCCGCGCCGCGCCGTGCGCGAGGTCGGCGGCATGGCTGGCCAGGACCGCGGCATTGATGCCGCCGGCCGACACACCGGCGATGATCGGAAACGGCGATGCAGGCCCGGGCAGGTACTCGGCCAGGGCCTTGGCCACGCCGACCTGGTAGGCCCCGCGTGCTCCGCCCCCCGGCAGGATCAGTGCGGCTCTCGGCGTCGAAGCGGTCATCAGCGTGGCGGGGCGTGGGCCGCGCCTATCGGCCGCCGCTCATGACCATGGCGTCGAAGCCGTTGTCCTGCAGCTGGCGACGTGCCTGGTCGGCGGCCCGGGCCGTGTCGAAGGGACCGAGGCGGACCCGGTACCAGGTGGCGTCGTCCACGGAGACTTCCTGGACCCGGGCGATGAGGCCGAGCAGGGCGAGCTGGGCCTTCAGGGCCTCGGCGTCTTCGGAGGCCCGGAACGATCCGGCCTGGATGAGGTAACGCCCGCCGGACGGCGTGGCCGGCTGTTCGGGGTTGTCGCGCGCCCGTTGCTCGATCTCGTCGCGCGGTACGACCACCTCCATCTCCGGCAGTACGGTGAAGAAGTCGTACTGGCGGTCGCGATTTCCGGTGCCGGGCGCGTCGATGATCGGCGGCTCGCTGCGGCCGTCGGGTTGCCCCGGGGGCGCTTCGTCGCCGCGCGGCAGGTAGCCGCCGACCCAGGCCAGCAAGGCAAGGCCCAGGCCGCAGGCCACGCCCGCGACGAAGCTCAGCAGGCTGCCGCCGGCCGAGGAGCCCCGTCGCGCCTGCTTGCGCGCCATTACATCTGCTCCGGGGCGGAAACGCCGATCAGCTTCAGGCCGCCGGCGAGCACCCGGGCGACGGCCTGGGCCAGGTTCAGCCGGGCGTTGCGCAGGTCTTCGTCGTCGACCAGTACCGGCACGGCGTTGTAGCAGGTGTGGAATGCCGAAGCCAGTTCGTGCAGCGCATGGGCCAGGTCGTGCGGAGCGCGCCGGCGTGCAGCCGCCTCGATCACCTCCGGCCAGCGGCCGATGGCCTGCATCAGCGCGCGCTCCTGGGGCTCGGTAAGTCGCTTGAGCGCGGCGTCACCGATCGCCGGGTTGTGCTTCATGCCCTTGCCTTCCATCTGGCGGAAGATGCTGTGGACGCGCGCGTGGGCGTACTGGATGTAGTAGACGGGGTTCTCGTTGGCGCGCGACTTGGCCAGGTCCAGGTCGAAGTCCAGGTGCTGGTCGTGCGAGCGCATCACGTAGAAGTAGCGCGCCGCATCGCTGCCCACCTCGGCGCGAAGGTCGCGGAGCGTCGTGAACTCGCCGGAGCGGGTCGACATCTGGATCTTCTCGCCGCCGCGGTACAGCACCGCGAACTGGACGAGCTGGAATTCGAGACGGTCCGGATCCTCGCCGAGTCCGCGGGCTGCCGCCTTGAGCCGCGGCACGTAGCCGTGGTGGTCGGCGCCGAAGATGTAGAGCAGCTGCCCCGAGCAGCGGTCGAACTTGTCGAGCATGTAGGCGACGTCGGACGCGAAATAGGTCGTGCGGCCGTTTTCGCGCACCACGACCCGGTCCTTGTCGTCGCCGAGTTCGGAGGACTTGAACCAGGTCGCGCCCGATTCTTCGTACAGCCAGCCGCCGCGCTCGAGCCGGGCGATCGCGCGCTCCAGTGCGCCGGAGCGCTCCAGTTCACGCTCGGAGAACCACCGGTCGAAGGTCACGCCGAATTCGCCGAGGTCGCCGCGGATGTCTTCGAGCATGGTTTCCAGCGCCGTCCGGAAGCAGGCCTCGTAGCCGTCGCCGAGCAGGTCCCGGGCGCGCTGCACGAGCGCATCGATGTGGCGTTCCTTGTCGCCGTCTTCCTGCTCGCTGGCGTCCGGAGGCAGGCCCTCGGCGACTTTCGCGCCGGAAAAGCGCATGTCATCGCCGTGGCGATTCCGGACCTGGCGGGCGATATCGTAGATGTACTCGCCGCGGTAGCCGTTGTCCGGGAAGCGAGGTGTCTCTCCACATAGCTCCAGATAGCGCAACCAGACCGAGACCGCCAGGATGTCCATCTGGCGCCCGTAATCGTTGACGTAGTACTCGCGCACGACCGAGTGGCCGGCGGCCTCGAGCACGGCCGACACGGAAGCACCGTAGGCGGCGCCACGGCCGTGGCCGACGTGCAGCGGTCCGGTCGGGTTGGCGCTGACGAATTCGGCCAGGACCTCCCCCTTGCGCCCCGCTGGCTGATGTCCGTAGGTCGACCCGTCCGCCAGCGCTTCGCGTACCACGCAGCGCAGGTGGTGATCGCTGGCGTGGAAGTTGAGGAAGCCCGGGCGAGCGGTTTCGACCCTGGAGATCCGCTTCGAGCCTGGCAGGCGGGCAGCGATCGCCTCGGCGATGTCCATGGGGTTCTTTCTTGCGGCCTTGGCGAGCACCAGGGCCACGTTGCAGGCGTAGTCGCCATGGGACGCATCGCGCGGACGGTCGATCTGGAATGCAGGGTCGACGTCGCGCGGCAGTTCGCCGTCGCGCTTCAGGTAGCCGAGCGCCTGGTGGATGAGTTCTTCGATGTGGGCGCGCATGAGCGGCCGGACCCGGGTGGTGGACAGTGCGCTATTGTAGCCATCCGCCCCGGTCGCATGGGTGCGCGCGGGTTGTCCACAACTCCTGTGGATAACGTTGTGGGCAACGGCTCGACAATCGCCTCCGTCGCCGGGCCGATCGCATGCCCTGCGCATTGGGCAAAATCGGCCCACTGCGGGCGATTGCATGAAAAACAAAAGGTTGCGAGCATGTCGAAAGAAAGGTTTTGCATTGCGCGGGGCAAGCCGCTGTTTCTTGAACGTTGCGTGACATTGTGAATAACCGGTCGGGCCGCGCCCGGTCCACAGGCCGCCTGGAACGAGAAGATTTCCGATGAACCATCAGAAAAACGACACGATCCGACCGTTCCGCGATGAGCGCCCCGCGCTGGGCGAGCGGGTCTGGGTCGACCCGAAGGCCACGGTGATCGGCCGGGTCCGGCTTGGCGCCGACGTCTCGGTGTGGCCGGGTGTGGTGCTCCGCGGGGACGTCCACCGGATCGACATCGGTGCGCGGACGAACCTTCAGGACAACACGGTGTGCCACGTGACCCACGATGGCCCCCAGGTGCCCGGCGGCTACCCGTTGATCGTGGGCGAGGACGTGACGGTGGGGCATGCCGCGGTCCTCCACGCCTGCACGATCGGCGATCGTTGCCTTGTCGGCATGGGTTCCCTGATCCTCGACGGTGCCGAGATCGAGTCCGACGTGATGATCGGCGCGGGCAGCCTCGTCGCTCCCGGCAAGCGGCTGCAGAGCGGTTGGCTCTATCGCGGCCGGCCGGCGCGGCCCGCGAGGGAACTGTCTGCCGAGGAGCTGGACATGCTGCGCTACTCCGCCGCGCACTACGTGCGGCTGAAGGACGAGTACCTGGTCGGTGCCGACGGTTGACTCCCAGCGCTCGGATCGGAGATACTATGCGGCTCGCCGGGGTGTAGCGCAGCCTGGTAGCGCAACTGCTTTGGGAGCAGTAGGTCGCAGGTTCGAATCCTGCCGCCCCGACCAGTTTCGCGGACTCCGGCGGTCGACCGCAGGACCGTTCCGCTGCCGCAACGTCGACACCAGGTCGGCGGCGCGGCCGAGATCGCTGGCGAGATCGCTGACGAGATCGCGGAATCGTTCGAGAGCTCGCGGCAGGGTCGTCCCGAGATGCGCCTGTAGCTCAACCGGATAGAGCATCGGCCTTCTAAGCCGGCGGTTGCAGGTTCGAGTCCTGCCAGGCGCGCCAACGTCTTTCCGGGCCACGACGGACAAGGCGTTGTCGCGCCGCACCGCGGGGCAATGCGGTTAGAATAGGGCCGCTTCGATCGTCGCCGCCTCGGGCGGTGGCGAGCGAGGCCGACAAGCAGGTGACCCGGACTTCGGGTCGGAGCGCGAACGATGGTGGGCGTAGCTCAGGGGTAGAGCACTGGATTGTGGCTCCAGCGGTCGTGGGTTCAAATCCCATCGTCCACCCCATTTTCGCCCGGTTCCGGCCGGGCATCGCGCGAACCGGGGTTCCGTCGGAACCGGTGCGGAGTTTCCGGCGCCGGCCGCGGCGACCGATGCACGATCGACGGGCCGTTAGCTCAATTGGTAGAGCAGTGGACTCTTAATCCATTGGTTGTAGGTTCGAGTCCTACACGGCCCACCATTTCCGGATCCGGAGCGCCTCGTCGCGACCTGCAAGGGTCGCCGGGCTCCGGTTCCGCATATCGAAAGCAACTATCCAACGTCTAGAGAACGCAATCCCATGCAGGTATCCGTAGAAAAGACCGGTGATCTGGGCCGCAAGCTGGTGGTGGAAGTCCCGGCCGACTCGATCGACGGCCAGATTTCCGGCCGTCTCAACGAACTGCGCCGCCAGGTTCGCCTGAAGGGCTTCCGGCCCGGCAAGGTGCCGATGAACGTGGTCAAGCAGCGCTACGGCCAGCAGGTGCGCGACGAAGTGCTGCAGCAGGTCATGCAGAACAGCCTGCAGGAAGCGATCCAGCAGCAGGACCTGCGCGTGGCCGGCGTGTCCAGCCTGCAGCCGGATGCGGAGGGCGAATCGACCTTCACCTTCACCGCCGAGCTCGAGGTCTTTCCCGAACTGCCGGAGATCGACGTGTCGGGCCTGGAGATCGACCGCCCGGTCGTCGAGATCGAGGAGACCGACGTCGATGACATGATCCAGACGCTGCGCGAGCAGCGCCGCGAGTGGAGCGAGGCCGCGCGGCCGGCCGAACAGGGCGATCGCGTCAAGATCGAGTTCCACGCCGACGTCGATGGCGACCGGGTCCCGGAGTCCGGGACCAGCAAGGCGCAACCCGTGCTCGGCGGCGGCGCGATGTTCGAGGCGTTCGAGCAGGCGCTGATCGGCGTCGAAGCCGGCGCCGAAAAAACCGTGGAACTGACCTTCCCGGACGACTTCCGCGACGACTCGCTGGCCGGCAAGACGGCCGACGTGACCTTCAAGGTGCTCACCGTCCAGGCGTCCGACCTGCCCGAACCCGATGACGAGTTCGCGAAGAGCTTCGGCGTCGACGGCGGCATGGACCAGATGCGCAGCGACGTTCGCCGCAACCTCGAGCGCGAGATGCGGCAGGCGCGGACCAACCGGCTGAAGAAGGCCGTGACCGACGGACTGGCCGAGGAGTACAAGGAATTCGGCCTGCCCGATGCCGCGGTGCGGCAGGAGCTGGGTCAGATGAAGGCGCAGCTCAAGCAGCAGTACGGCGAGCAGGTCGACGTGCCCGAAGACCAGCTGCGGCCCGGCGCCGAGCGGCGGGTCCGGCTCGGCTTCCTGCTGGCCGAGATCGCTCGCCAGCACGAGCTGAAGATCGACGACGGTCGGGTCGAGCAGCAGATCGCGGAGATCGCCGAGACCTACGAGAATCCCGGACAGGTCGTGGAGCTGTACCGGACCAATCCCCAGCTGACCGACCAGGTCCGCAACATGGTCCTGGAAGAGCAGGTCGTCGAGTGGGTGCTGGACAACGCCAAGGTCTCCGACCGGTCGATGTCCTTCAAGGAGCTGATGGAATCGTGAACGAGAAAGCCCTCAACCTGGTCCCGATGGTCGTCGAGCAGTCCGCCCGCGGCGAACGCGCCTACGACATCTATTCCCGCCTTCTCAAGGAGCGGGTGATTTTCATCGTCGGACCGATCGAGGATTACTCGGCCAACCTGATCGTCGCCCAGCTGCTGTACCTGGAAAGCGAGAATCCCGAGAAGGACATCAACGTCTACATCAACTCGCCGGGCGGCTCGGTGACCGCGGGCATGGCGATCTACGACACCATGCAGTTCGTCAAGCCCGATGTCTCGACCATGTGCGTCGGACAGGCCGCCAGCATGGGTGCCCTCCTGCTCGCCGCCGGCGCGAAGGACAAGCGTTATGCACTTCCGCATTCGCGGGTGATGATCCACCAGCCGCTCGGCGGATTCTCCGGCCAGGCCTCGGACATCGACATCCACGCGAAGGAAATCCTCAAGATGAAGGACCAGCTGAACCGGATCCTCCAGCACCACACCGGTCAGCCCCTCGAAACCATCGAGCGCGACACCGATCGGGACAAGTTCATGAGCGCCGCCGAGGCGTCCGACTACGGTCTGATCGACCACGTGCTCGAGCGCCGCGACCAGGATGCGCCGGACGCCTGAGCCCGGGCCGGGCCGGCGCTCCTGCGCGGCGGCCGGCATTGACTTCGTGCCCGGTCATTTCGAGTACCATGACGGGCAACGGTTGGGAAGTACGCCATGAGCGAAACGTCGAGCGACAACAAGGTCCTGTACTGCTCCTTCTGCGGCAAGAGCCAGCACGAGGTGCGCAAGCTGATCGCGGGCCCCAGCGTCTACATCTGCGACGAATGCGTCGAGTTGTGCAACGACATCATCCGCGAGGAGCTCGAGGAAGCGAGCCTGAGCGAGCGCGAGGAGCTCCCGACCCCGAAGGAAATCCACGAATTTCTCGACGAGTACGTCATCGGCCAACCGCAGGCCAAGCGCGTGCTGTCGGTTGCCGTGTACAACCACTACAAGCGCCTCGAATCGCACAAGCACCGCGACGATGTCGAGCTGGCCAAGAGCAACATCCTGCTGATCGGGCCGACCGGGTCCGGCAAGACGCTGCTGGCCGAGACGCTGGCGCGGATGCTCAACGTTCCGTTCACGATCGCCGATGCGACGACGCTGACCGAGGCCGGCTACGTCGGCGAAGACGTCGAGAACATCATCCAGAAACTGCTCCAGAAGTGCGACTACGACGTCGACAAGGCGCAGACCGGTATCGTCTACATCGACGAAATCGACAAGATTTCCCGCAAGGCCGAGAACCCGTCGATCACCCGCGACGTCTCCGGCGAGGGCGTGCAGCAGGCGCTTCTGAAGCTGATCGAGGGCACGCTTGCCTCGGTGCCGCCGCAGGGCGGCCGGAAGCATCCGCAGCAGGAGTTCCTGCAGGTCGACACGCGCAACATCCTGTTCATCTGCGGTGGCGCCTTCGCCGGTCTCGACAAGGTCATCCAGGACCGATCCGAGGCCGCGGGGATCGGCTTCCGCGCCCAGGTCAAGGGCAAGAGCGACTTCAATCTTTCCGAGCTGGTCGCCACCGTGGAGCCCGAGGACCTGATCCGCTACGGGCTGATCCCGGAGTTCGTCGGCCGCCTTCCGGTCGTCGCGACCCTGCGCGAACTCGACGAAGAGGCGCTCGTGCGCATCCTGGTCGAGCCGAAAAACGCGGTGATCAAGCAGTTCCGCAAGCTGTTCGACATGGAAGGCTGCGAGCTCGAGGTTCGTGATGATGCGCTGCATGCCATCGCGCAGAAGGCGATGGATCGCAAGACCGGCGCACGCGGGCTGCGCACGATCATGGAAAACGTGCTCCTCGACAGCATGTACGAGCTTCCCTCGATGGAAAACGTCGCCAAGATCGTGATCGACGAGGCGGTGATCAACGGCGAGTCGGAGCCGTACATCATCTACGAGAGCAGCAAGCGCGCCTCGGGCGATTCCTGAGTCTCCGGTCCGCCTCCGCGGCCGACCCCACTTTTTCCCTTCGATCGGCCCGCCTCGGCCGCCGATCGACCGTGCTCCGTGCTTGAATCGGCACGTCGCTGTGCCAATATAGCTCCACTACTCGACGCATAACGGCGCGTCCGCGCCCAGAGGTCCCGATGGCAACGTCCAACACCCCGGATTCCGCACCGCTGGAGTCCACCCGACAGCCGACGCCGGTACTAAGCCTGCGCGACGTCGTGGTCTATCCGCACATGGTGATCCCGCTGTTCGTGGGGCGCGAGCGCTCGGTCAAGGCGCTGGACGAGGCGATGAACGTCGACAAGCGCATCCTGCTGATCACGCAGAAGAGCCCGGAAACCGAAGAACCGGGCGCCGAGGACCTGTTCGATTTCGGCACCGTCGCGACCATCCTCCAGATGCTGCGCCTTCCGGACGGCACGACCAAGGTCCTGGTCGAGGGTGTCGAGCGGGTCCATGTCGACACGCTCGACGAGGACCCGGGCTACCTGGCCGGTACCTGGACGGCGATGCCGGCGAGCAGCGAGGACGACGAGGCGACGATCGACGTGGCCGCACGCAGCCTGATTTCCCTGTTCGAGCAGTACGTCAAGCTGAGCCGGAAGATTCCGGCCGAGCTGCTGACCACGCTGTCCGGAATCAACGACGTCAGCCGCCAGGCCGATACGATCGCGGCCCATCTCGGCATCCGGATCGAGGACAAGCAGCGCATCCTCGAAACCGCCGACCTGCGCGAGCGAATCGAGCAGCTGATGGCCCTGATCGAGGGCGAGATCGACGTGCTCAAGCTCGAGAAGCGCATCCGTGGCCGGGTCAAGACCCAGATGGAGAAGAGCCAGCGAGAGTACTACCTCAACGAGCAGATGAAGGCGATCCAGAAGGAGCTGGGTGATCTCGACGAGTCGGGCAACGACCTCGGCGACCTGGAAGCCAGGATCGAAGAGGCCGGGATGCCGAAGGAGGCGCTGGAGAAGTCGCGGAGCGAGTTCAACAAGCTCAAGATGATGTCGCCGATGTCGGCCGAGGCCACCGTGGTTCGCAACTATCTGGACTGGATGCTGGCCGTGCCGTGGAAGAAGCGCAGCAAGGTCCGTCACGACCTCGCCAAGGCCGAGCAGATTCTCGAGGACGACCACTACGGGCTCGAGCGGGTCAAGGAACGGATCCTCGAATACCTCGCGGTGCAGCAGCGGGTGAAGAAGCTGCGGGGGCCGATCCTGTGCCTGGTCGGCCCGCCCGGCGTGGGCAAGACCTCGCTGGGTCGATCGATCTCGCGAGCGACGGGGCGCGAGTTCATCCGCATGAGCCTCGGCGGCGTTCGCGACGAAGCAGAGATCCGGGGCCATCGCCGTACCTACATCGGCTCGATGCCCGGGCGGGTGGTCCAGAACATGTCCAAGGTCGGGACGCGCAACCCGCTGTTCATGCTCGACGAGCTCGACAAGATGAGCATGGACTTCCGCGGCGATCCGTCCTCGGCGCTGCTCGAGGTGCTCGACCCGGAACAGAACAGTACGTTCTCCGATCACTACCTGGAGGTCGATTACGACCTGTCGGAAGTGATGTTCCTGGCCACGGCGAATTCGCTGAACATCCCCGCGCCGCTGCTGGACCGGATGGAGATCATCCGGATTCCGGGCTATACCGAGGACGAGAAGCTCAACATCGCCCGGAAGTACCTGCTGCCGAAGCAGATGGAGCAGCACGGCCTGGAGGACGACGAGCTGAGCGTCAGCGATACGGCGATCACCGACATCATCCGCTACTACACCCGCGAGGCCGGGGTGCGGAACGTGGAGCGCGAGCTGGCCAAGATCTGCCGAAAGGTCGTCAAGGAGCTCAGCCTGGACAAGTCGCTGGACAAGCGCCAGGTCACCACCCGCAACCTCGACAAGTACCTGGGTGTCCGGCGGCACCGCTTCGGCCGGGCCGAGGAGAGCAACGAGATCGGCCAGGTCACCGGCCTGGCGTGGACCGAGGTCGGCGGCGAGCTGTTGCAGATCGAAGCCAGCGCAGTGGCCGGCAAGGGCAAGCTGACCCAGACCGGTCAGCTCGGCGAGGTGATGCAGGAGTCGGTGCAGGCGGCCCTGTCCGTGGTCCGTTCGCGCACCGAGCCGCTGGGGCTGGATCCGGAGTTCCACCAGAAGAAGGACCTCCACGTGCACGTCCCCGAAGGCGCGACGCCGAAGGACGGACCGAGCGCGGGGATCGCGATGGTCACGGCGCTGGTCTCCGTGCTTACCGGCGTGCCGGTCCGAGCCGACGTGGCGATGACCGGAGAGATCACTCTGCGGGGACGCGTCCTGCCGATCGGCGGCCTGAAGGAAAAGCTGCTGGCCGCGCTGCGCGGCGGAATCGGCATCGTCCTGATTCCGAAGGAAAACGAGAAGGACCTCGCCGAGATCCCGGATCGGATCAAGAAGGATCTGGACATCCGCCCCGTGGAGTGGATCGACCAGGTGCTGGACATCGCGCTGGTCGAACAGCCCGCCGGTGAGGCGTTGGCCGCGCCGTCCGGCGGCGGGGAGGACACGGGAAAAACCGTGCGTCCGCACTGATTCCTCTTCACCCTCGCGCGGAATTTCGATATACTTCCGGTTTGGGCGCCGACAAGGTGCCCAGACGCTCGGACTGGAGTCGTCCGGGCGTGGATCGAATCGACGAAACACCTTGGTTGATGCGGTCTCCAGCGTGATATACCATCGACGCGAGGGACGACCGGTACGGAGTTGATGGGGGCCATTGGTACCACCGATCGGTCGCCAGCCGGATCAAGGGGCAGACACGCTGGATAACGATAAACCTGGAGTACGAATCACTATGAACAAATCGGAACTGGTTGACGCGATCGCTGACAATGCCGAACTCTCCAAGGCGGACGCAGGTCGCGCGCTCGACGGCATGATTGCCGCTGTTACCAAGGCCCTCAAGAAGGGCGACACCGTTTCCCTGGTCGGTTTCGGCACCTTCTCCGTGAAGAAGCGCGCCGCCCGCACCGGTCGTAACCCGGCCACCGGCGAGACGATCAAGATCAAGGCCTCGAAGACCCCGTCCTTCAAGGCTGGTAAAGGCTTCAAGGACGCGATAAAATAAGTCGCTTACGCGTCCCGGGTGCTTAGCTCAGCTGGAAGAGCATCGCCCTTACAAGGCGAGGGTCGGCGGTTCGAGCCCGTCAGCACCCACCAGCAGTTCAAGGAGTGGTAGTTCAGTTGGTTAGAATACCGGCCTGTCACGCCGGGGGTCGCGGGTTCGAGTCCCGTCCACTCCGCCAAGCCTGAACGGGGCGCCGATTTCGGCGCCCCGTTTTTTTTAGACCGTGTGTTGAGTCGAATCAACGACAAGCAGCCGCTGCACAGGATTCTCCCTTCATGCTCCAAGCCATTCGTGACCGGGTGACCGGCGTTGTCGCCTTCATCATCCTCGGCCTGCTGGCCGTTCCGTTTCTCTTCTTCGGTGTCGACAGCTACATCCGCGACGTCCCCCAGGACACGATCGCGGAGGTGGGTGACCAGACGATCTCGATCACCGAATTCCAGACCGAGTTCGCGCGCTACCGCCAGCAGTTGCGCGCCCAGCAGGGCGAGAATTACAACGATCTCGAGGTCAACCGGCCCGAGCGTCGGCGCGAGTTTCTCGAGCAGATGATCGACCAGCGCCTGCTCAGCGGCTACGCCCAGGAGCAGGGTCTGGCCATCAGCCCGGCCGCTTTGCTCGAGGTCATTCGCGGGGTGCCGGCCTTCCAGATCAACGGCCAGTTCGACCCGCAGATCTATCGCCAGCGGTTGCAGGCCACCGGCCGGACCGTTCAGCAGTTCGAGCGCGAGCTGACCCGGGACCTCCTGCTGCAGGAGGTGCCCGCTGCGGTGTCGAGTTCGGCGTTCGTCACCGAAGACGCGATCGACGATTGGCTGCGGGTCCAGCAGCAGGAGCGCGACGTGGCCCTGGTGGCCATCGACAGCGCCCCGTACCGCGATCCGGAAGCGGTGACCGACGAGGCGATCGGCGATTACTACGAAGCCAACACGGACCGTTTCATGCGGCCCGAGCAGATCACCGTCGAGTACGTCGAACTCGATACGGCCGAGCAGGTCGCGGACGTGGAGATCGACGAAGAAACGCTGCGCGATCGCTACGAGGCGGTCAAGGCCCGGTTCATCACCCCGGAAGAGCGCAACGCGTCCCACATCCTGATCACCGCCGGCGAAGAGCGCACCGCCGACGAGGCCGAAGCACTCGCCGAGTCGCTGCGCGAGCGCATCGACAACGGCGAGGCCTTCGGTGAGCTGGCCGCCGAGTTCTCCGACGACCCGGTCTCGGCCGAAGACGGCGGTGACCTGGGCTGGCTGGAGCCCGGCATCATCGATCCGGCATTCGACGACGCGCTGTTCGCGCTGGACATCGGCGAAATTTCCGCGCCGGTCGAGTCCGACTTCGGCTGGCACATCATCCGCCTCGACGACATCCGCGAGCCGCGCGGTCAGAGTTTCGAAGAGGCGCGCGCCGAAGTGCTGGAAGAGGTTCGGGCCGAGCGTGCCGAGGAGCTCTACTTCGAACTCAGCGAGCGTCTGGTCGACCTGGTCTACGCCGACCCGACCGGGCTGGCTGCGATTTCCGAGGACCTGGGCCTGGAGCTCCAGACCGCCGGACCCTACTCCCGCTTCTCGGCCGAGGGCGTGCTGGCCGACCCCGCCGTCCTCGAGGCGGCCTTTTCCGATCTGGTGCTGGTCGACCGCCAGGCCAGCGAGCCGATCGAGGTCGGCGAGAACCGCGCCATCGTTCTGCGCGTCACCGACTACCAGCCCGAGCAGCCGCGTCCGCTGGAGGCGGTGGAAAACGAGATTCGCGATCAGCTGGCGCGCGAGGCCGCCCAGGAACGGGCACGCGAGTACGGCGAGTCGCTGATCGCCCGGGTCCGGGCGGGGCAGACGCTGAGCGAGGTGGCCGAGGCCGAATCGCTCGAAGTCGATGAGCGCAGCGTGACCCGACGCGACTTCGATCTCGGCGGTGCGGTCCTCGAAGGCGTGTTCCGAATGGCCGAGCCGGCCGAGGGCGAGACCCGCTACGAACTCGTCGACCGTGGCCAGGGCTGGACGGTGGTCGCGCTGCGCGGCGTGACGCCGGGTGATCCGGCCGAGGCCGACGAAGCGCAGCGCAACGGTGCGCGCCAGCAACTGCAGTTCGCCGCCGTGGGCCGGGAAGTCCAGGGCCTGCTGGCCTGGCTCCGGGCGAACACGGAGATCAACGTCGCCGACGAGCGACTCGAATAAGCGCGAACGACAGCGCTCCGGCTTCCCGCCGAGGCGCAGGAGGGGCCTGGCCGTTTTCGGCCCGGCCGAGCAGGAATCACGACGCGGCGCGGTCTTCGGACGGCGCCGCGTTCGTTTCCAGGAACGCGTACTCGGTCTCCATCCGGTCGGTACCCATCCACTTGTCCCACCAGCGGAAGTAGAGCCCGTAATTGGTCCGCGGGTTCCTGTGGTGGAGATCGTGATGCGCCGCGGTGATCAGGTTCCGTCCCGGCCACGCCCGTAGCCACCACCGCGGCAGGATCTCCCAGCCGGAATGGTTGAGCACGGCGGCCAGCGTCATCAGGGTCAGGATGAACAGCGCGGCACCGACGTGGATCGGCAGCACCAGCGCGAGCAATGGCAGGAAGATCGCACCGACCACCGACTCCCAGGGGTGGAACGAGAACGCCGCCCACGGTGTCGGCGGACGTGATTCGTGGTGCACCCGATGGACGACCGGAAACAGTCGGCGATGATGCATCGCGCGGTGCGTCCAGTAAAAATACGTATCGTGCAGGAACAGGTACAGGAACACGCTGACCGGCACGTACCACAGAGGATGGGCGTCCAGGTCGGTGTACACGGCGGTGCCGCCGAGCTTCCACAGTTCGATGACGATCGCGGCCGGCGCGGCGTAGATGAACGACGACCACAGCGACCATCGAATTTCCCGGCCCACTGCCCCCGGGGCCGGTTGTCCGTGCATCAGTTTGATCGCCCCCACGCGATCGGCCGGCCGGCCCCACAGCAACCAGTAGAACAGGCCGGAAATCAGCGCGTAGCGGATCGCGATGATCGCACTCAGGCCGATGAACGTGACCAGCAGCGAGGTCGGCGGAACGTCGTTGAGCATGGTCGGCAGGTCCTCCATGTCGGCCAGTGTATTGGATGCGCGCCCGCCGAGACGGGGGCTTCGCGAGGAGGGCGATCGGCGTCAGCCCGGATCGGGTCCGGGTGGACCCGACGTCGATTCGATCAGGCGTCCGTCCGGCGCGTCGGCCCAGACCCGCTCGACCCGACCGCCGACGAGGCGAACACCGCCGGCGCGGCGCTGGCCGCCGTCGGTGCTGAATTCGAATCGGTACCGACGATCGCCGGTGAGACCCCGTTCGCTCCGCATCGGTCGAAAGCGCTCCATGGCGACCGTCTGGTCGAGCAGCTGCCAGCCTTCGCGTCGGCACAGGCGACGGGCCGCGTCGACCGCGCGGTCCCGGGCCGCCAATGCGGTTGCCCACCACAGAGCCACCGCGCCGAGCAACAGCAGCAAGGGAATCACCGCCTGCGCCGATCCGCTCACGCGCGTTGGCGTTGCTTGAGCAGCACGTAGGTCGCGCCGGTTCCGCCGTCGCCCGGCCGGGCCGCGGTGAACGCGAGGACGCGCGGATGCCGGCTGAGGATCCGGCCGGTGGCGGCCCGCAGGCGCGGTCCCGCCGGCCCCGAGCGCAGCCCCTTGCCGTGGATGATCTTGACGCAGGACATGCCGGCTGCCAGCGCATCGTCGAGAAAGATCCGGATCGAGCGGGTCGCGGCGTCGACGTTCATCTGGTGCAGGTCGATTTCGTCCTGGATTCGCCAGTGACCGCGCCGCAGGCGCGCCAGCACCCGATGCTGCAGGCCGGGACGCAGCCATTGCAGCTCTTCTCCGGTCTCCAGCGCCTCGGCGCCGGGCGATGCGACGGCGAGCTCGTCGAGGACCCGCGCTTCGTCGGCTCTGCGCATCCGGGGCGAGGGACGGGTCCGTTCCGGCCGCGTTTCGGCGCGCTCGGTGCGGATCCGCCGCACCGGGCCGACCGCGTCCCGGAACGCACCGAAGTCGTCCTCGGCGCCGTCGCTCCGAAGCTCGGCCTCCCCGTCGCGACGACCGTGGTCGTCCGCGCCGGTCCGCTCGTCCCAATCATCGCTCATGGAGTCTCCAGAACCGCCGGCATCGGGGCGTGGACGCCGCGCGCCGGGTGAAATGCCGATCGTTCGATCCATTATAGTTACCGGGCTTCGAATCCATCCACGCGGCCGTTCACACCGGGCCGATGAACGCCATCATCGCGATCCGGCAAGCGGACGCCGGCAACCGGGGGTAGTCTTCCTTCCATGCATATCCTGATCAGCAACGATGACGGTCTCGATGCGACCGGCATTCGCGTGCTCGCCGAGCAGATCCAGCGCCACGTCGACCGGGTGACCCTCGTCGCTCCCGACCGCGACCGGTCCGGCGCGAGCAACTCCCTCACGCTCGATCGGCCGATCCGGGTCGATCGCCGCGACGAGGGTATCTACAGGGTCTCCGGGACGCCCACCGATTGCGTGCACATCGGCATCACCGGCCTGCTCGAGGACGAGCCGGACATGGTGATTTCCGGGATCAACAACGGCGGCAACCTCGGCGACGACGTGCTGTATTCCGGCACCGTCGCGGCTGCGATGGAAGGGCGCTTCCTGGGCTTGCCGGCGATGGCCGTTTCGCTGGTCTACGAAGGCGGTCGGGCGAAGAACTACGCCAGCGGTGCCCGGGCCGCCCAGATCCTGATGCGGCAGTTGTTCGACGAGCCGCTGCCTGCCGACACGATCCTCAACGTCAACGTGCCCGACCTGCCCTGGAGCGAGATCAAGGGCTTCGAAACGACCCGCCTGGGGCACCGCCACCGCTCCGAGGACGTGATTCCCATCAAGGATCCTCGCGGCCGCCAGTTCTTCTGGATCGGTGCTGCCGGCGAGGAAGAGGACAATGGCCCCGGCACCGACTTCAACGCGATCCGGCGCGGCTACGTCTCGGTCACCCCGATCCACGTCGATCTCACGCGTTACCAGGCGCTCGAACAGGTGTCGCAATGGGTCGCCGCAATCGATCCGCATGCCGACCCGGACGCAGGAGGCGACCCGGAAGCGGGCCGGGGAGACGGCCGGGAATGAACGCCGAGTCACTGACCCGCGGGATCGGCATGACGTCGGAGCGCACCCGACGCCGGCTGATCGAACAGCTTCGGCGCCAGGGCATCACCAGCGAGGCGGTGCTGGAAGTCATCGCGCGAACGCCGCGCCACCTGTTCGTGGACGAAGCGCTTTCGTCGCGGGCCTATGAGAACAGCGCCCTTCCGATCGGACGCGGACAGACGATCTCGCAGCCGCTGGTCGTGGCCAAGATGACCGAGGCGGTGCTCACCGGCCGTCGGCTCGGCAAGGTGCTGGAGATCGGCACCGGTTCCGGCTACCAGGCCGCGATTCTCGCCCAGCTGGCCGATCAGGTCTTCACCACCGAACGGATCGGCGAGCTGGCTCGCCAGGCCAAGCAGCGCCTGCACCGGTTGAAGCTGCACAGCGTGTTCGTCCGCCACCTGGACGGGCGCGCCGGCTGGCCCAGCCAGGCCCCGTTCGACGCGATCGTTGTCACCGCCGGCGGGCAGGTGCCCGATGCGCTGTTCGACCAGCTGGCCGAAGGGGGCGTGCTGATCGCGCCGATCGGTGAACAGGGTGGCGTCCAGCAGCTCGAGCGTTTCGTGCGCATGCCCGACGGCCTGGAGCGCGAAACGCTGGCACCGGTCAGTTTCGTGCCGCTGCTCGAAGGGTTGGACTGACCCGCCGTGCGCTTGTTCCGGCCCATCTACGATCGGGTCCTGGAGTGGTCCCGCCATCGGAACGCGCACCGGTATCTCGCCGGATTGAGCTTCGCCGAGGCCACCTTCTTCCCGGTGCCGCCCGACGTGATGCTGGCGCCGATGGTGCTGGCCGATCGGGACCGGGCCTGGCGCCTCGCCGGCCTGACCACGGTCGCTTCGGTGATCGGCGGCCTGGCCGGCTACCTGATCGGTTGGCTGGCGCTGGAGGTCGTGCTTCCGCTGGTCGAGCGCTTCGGCTATCTCGATGCCTACGCCGCGGCGACCGGCCTGTTCGAGACCTGGGGGATCGCCTTCGTGATCGTCGCCGGGTTCACGCCGATACCGTTCAAGATCATCACGATCGCCGGCGGCGCGCTGCTGATGCCGCTGCCGGGCTTCATCGTCGGCAGCCTGGTCGGGCGCGGCGCCCGGTTCTTCCTCGTCGCGGCCCTGATCCGCGCAGGGGGTGAGCGGATGGCCGACCACTTGCGCGATCGGATCGATCTGATCGGCTGGATCGTGGTGGCGCTTGCGGTGGTCGCGGCCATCGCCATCGTCCTGAGCGGCGGTGCGGCCGGTGACTAGCGGGCCGATGTCCCGCCGCCGACCCGCCCACTGGAGTGCCGCCGGGCTGGGCCTGCTGGTCGCGCTGACGCTGGCCGGCTGCGGGGCGCCGGGGCCGCTGATGCCCGAACAGCGACCGCAGAGCCGGAGCGCTCCACCGCCGTCGCCGGCCCCGTCGGTCTACCGCGTGCGCGAAGGCGATACGCTGTATTCGATCGCTTTCCGGTTCGGGTTGGACTGGCGCGAGATGGCGCGCTGGAATCGCATCGGTCCGCCGTACACCATCCGGGTCGGCCAGTCCCTCGATCTGCGCCGACCGGCCGCGATGGAGCCGGCGATTCGGCCAGCGCGGCCAGCGGTCGCGCGAACGCCGTCCGGATCGACGCGGGCCGAAGCGCAGCCGTCGACGAGGACGTCGGCGCCTGCATCGGCCTCGAACGAGACGCCGGCCCGCTCGGGGACCGAGACGTCGACCGAGGCGACCGCCGATCCCGTTGGCGAGTCCCGAAGCGGTGGCGAGAGCACGGCCGCAGCGCCTCCGGAACCGCGATCCCGGCGGCCCTCATCGGCTTCCGCGCCGTCAACGTCGGCGACGAGCGGCTCCGCGCCGGTGCCGACGACCGCGACGCGCCGCGCCGGCGGGGTCGATTGGCGCTGGCCGACCGCCGGCAGCGTGGCGCGGGGGTTCAATCCCGGCGACACGAGGAAAGGCATCCTGATCTCGGGTACGCCCGGCCAGCCGGTCCGGGCGGCCGCCGACGGCACGGTGGTCTACAGCGGAAACGGCTTGATCGGCTACGGCGAGCTGATCATCGTCAAGCACAACGACCGGATGCTCTCGGCCTACGCACACAACCGGACTCGCCAGGTCGCGGAGGGCGATCCGGTCCGCGGCGGCCAGGTGATCGCCACGCTCGGTCGCAACGAGCGAGACGACCCGGTGCTGCACTTCGAGATCCGCCGCGACGGTCAGCCGGTCGATCCGACGGGCTTTCTGCCGCAGCGCTAGCGGGTCGGCTCAGGCGGCCGGCTGCCAGATCAGCGCGGCCAGCACGCGCCGCTCCTCGCTGGCCAGCACGTTGAAGGTGCGGGCTGCCGATTCCAGCGTCATGACCTCCAGACCCACGTGTCGGGCCAGGAACAGGCGCTGGATTTCGGCGCCCGGAAACCGGAGCTCGCGGCCCGTGGCCAGCAGCACCACGTCCGGACGGTATTCGAACACCGGCGCAAGCGCCTCCTCGGTCAGGTCCCCCACCGCGGCGACGGGCCAGGGCTTCGGCGCGCGGTCGGGCGTGAGCAACAGGCTTTCGCTCCAGGGTCGGTCGACGATCCGGATCGCGTCGTCGTGAAGCGAGTGAACGAAGTAGCTGTGGTCGGGGCGGTGTTCGGTCAGCTGCATGGCGGTCGGTCGACGTGGACGTGGCGAAGGAGGGCGGTCCGAATCAACAGGGAAGCTGGATCCGCGGCGTGTCCGGGTGGCGGCGATACAGACAGACGACCTGCCCGATCTGCTGGACCACGTCGGCCCGGGTGCTGTCGGCCAGGTCGTCGACCCAGGCCTTGCGCTGCTCGCGATCGGCTCGCAGCTTCACCTTGATGAGTTCGTGGCTGTCGAGCGCCAGCTCGACCTCGGCGCGGACATTGTCGGTCAGCCCCTTGTCGGCCACGATCACCACCGGTGACAGGTCGTGGCAGAGGCCGCGGAGAAAGCGGATCTGGGTGCGGTTCAGGGCCATGACGGCGCGGGAGCCTCGGGAGTGGATCAGGTCCGAGAGGATACCAGCCGACCGTGGCCGCGCGGCGCGCCTACAATACGCCGTTGAGCGAACGTCCACCGACGGAGTCCGATCTTGAGCCAGCCGAACCGAGACGCGTTGCTCGACGCCCTGCGGGCGCTCGACGACCCCGAATCCGGTGCCCCGTTCGGCGACGCGATCCGAGCGGTCGCCGTGCGCGACGGCAAGGTGGCCGTCGACGTCGAACTCGGCTACCCCGCGCGCGGCGTCGCCGATTCCCTGGTCCGGCGGATCGAGTCGCTGGTCCGTGGGTTCGACGGGGTGGATGCGGTGACCGTCGATCTCGGCAGCCGCATCCGCGCCCACGCCGTGCAGGGCGGGCTGAAGCCGCTGGACGGGGTGCGCAACGTCATCGCGGTCGCCTCCGGCAAGGGCGGGGTCGGCAAGTCCACGGTCGCGGCCAACCTGGCGCTCGCGTTGGCCGCCGAAGGCGCCCGGGTCGGCATTCTCGACGCCGATATCTACGGGCCCAGCCAGCCCCGAATGCTCGGGCTGTCCGGCAAGCCCGGGACCACCGAGAATCGCCGCATCCTGCCGTTGCAGGCGCACGGCATCCAGGCCATGAGCATCGGCGTGCTGGTCTCGGTCGACCAGGCGATGATCTGGCGCGGACCGATGGCGACCCAGGCGCTCCAGCAGATGCTGTCGGAAACCCTGTGGGACGACCTGGATTACCTGGTGATCGATCTGCCGCCCGGGACCGGCGACGTCCAGTTGACCCTGGCCCAGCGGATCCCCGTGGCCGGCAGCCTGGTGGTCACCACGCCGCAGGACGTAGCCCTGGACGACGTCCGGCGCGCGGTGGCGATGTTCCGCAAGGTCAAGGTCCCTGTGCTCGGCGTGATCGAGAACATGAGCACCCATGTCTGTTCGAACTGCGGCGCCGAGGAGCCGATCTTCGGTCGCGGCGGCGGCGCGAGGATCGCCGAGGAAACGGGCCTGGCCCTGCTCGGCGAACTGCCCCTCGACGCGGCACTGGGTCGCTCCACCGACGTCGGCCGGCCTTCCGTGGCCGACGATCCCGACGGCGATGCCGCGCTGCGTTTCCGTGCCATCGCTCGCCGCGCGGCCGCCCGCCTGGCCCGGCAGGACCTGAACACCGCGATCCGCATGCCGAAGATCTCGATCACCGACTGACCCGGGCCGCCGGCAAGGGCCGGCTGCGAACCGACCGTATCCGACGAGGAACTCCGAATGAGCATCAAGTCCGACCGATGGATCCGCACGATGGCCGCCGAACACGGCATGATCGAACCGTTCGAGGCGGGGCAGGTGCGCGAGGCCGACGGCCGCAAGCTGGTCTCCTACGGCACCTCCAGCTACGGCTACGACGTGCGCTGCGCGGATGAATTCAAGATCTTCACCAACATCAATTCCGCGGTGGTCGATCCCAAGCACTTCGACCCCGACAGCTTCGTCGACGTCCGGGGTGATTCGTGCATCATTCCGCCGAACTCCTTCGCCCTTGCGCGCACCGTCGAGTACTTCCGCATCCCGCGCAACGTGCTGACGATCTGTCTCGGGAAGTCGACCTACGCCCGCTGCGGCATCATCGTCAACGTCACCCCGCTGGAGCCGGAGTGGGAGGGCCACGTCACGCTGGAATTCTCCAACACCACGCCCCTGCCGGCCCGGATCTACGCCAACGAAGGCGTCGCCCAGTTCCTGTTCCTGGAATCCGACGAGGAATGCGAGACCAGCTACAAGGATCGTGGCGGCAAGTACCAGGCCCAGCGCGGCGTCACCCTGCCTAGGACCTGATCACCTTCCAGCCTGACGAGCATCCAGACAATTACCGCAGATGGACGCAGATGAACGCAGATGAAATGCGCTCAGGCGAATACAGGCGGAACCTGCGGCCGAGGGCGTGGAGTTGGCTGCTGAAAGCGGGGGCGGCACTGATTGCGGGTCCGGTCGCGAGGTTTTCTCGAGGATGCCGCTGAACCCAACCATTCAGTCGTTGTACGCAAGGAATCGCGCTGGGGTTCATCTGCGTCCATCTGCGTTCATCTGCGGTAGAAAAACTTTCACCGTTCTCGAACCGCGGCCGGGCTGAGCTCAGCCCTGCAGGGGTGGGTGCTGGATGAGGGTGATGGAGGTGGTGAAGGTCTGGCCGCTGCGCATGGCGACGACTTCGATGGCGTCGCCCGGCGCGCGATCGGCGATGCCCAGGGTGAATTCGCGGGCGGTGCCCACCGGTTCGCCGTCGGCCGAGATCAGGATGTCGCCCGGCCGGAGTCCGGCCCGCCACGCCGGGCCGTCGCGGTAGATCTGGCTGATCTGGACTCCCTCGGGCTGTGCTTCGCCTTCCAGCGCGACGATCGGTGGATCGGACACGTTGGCGCCGATCCAGCCCCGTTCGACCTGGCCGTAGAGGAGGATCTGCTCCAGCACGTCGGTGGCCAGACGGGCCGAAATCGCGAAGCTGATGCCCTGGGCGCCCATGTCCTGGCTGAGCGAGGCGGAATTGATGCCGATCACCTCGCCGTCCGGGTTGATCAGGGCGCCGCCGCTGTTACCGGAGTTGATCGCGGCATCGGTCTGGATGAAGTCCTCGAACGCGGTCAGGTTGAGGTCGCCGCGGCCCGTCGCGCTGATGATGCCGGCGGTGACCGTGTGGTTCAGGCCGAACGCGTTGCCGATCGCCAGCACCACGTCGCCGGGCCGGTGGCGGGTGCCCGTATCGAACACCGCCGCCGGCAGGCCTTCGAGCTCGACCTTGAGCACCGCCAGGTCGGTGCCCGGGTCGGTGCCGATGATCCGGGCCTCGGCAACGCGGCCGTCGAACAGGGAAACGAAGATGTTGTCGACCCCGTCGATCACGTGCGCCGTGGTCAGGATCACGCCGTTCGGCGATACGATCACGCCCGATCCGAGACCGCTGCGGGGCCGCATCACGCGACGGTTGCCGAAAAGCTGGCGGAACAGCACATCGCCGTCCTCGCGGATCATGGGCTCGCTGACCATGGTCCGCGTGTAGATGCTGACCACCGACGGCGCCGTCCTGTTCACGGCATCGGCGTAGGAGCGCACAGCGCCGCCGGCGACGGTCGTAGGACCGGCGGCGCCGGTGGAGGTCAGCAGCTCCGGCTTGACCCAGACCAGGACGAACGCGGCGGCGAGGCCCACCAGGACGGTCTGGAGCAGGAACAGGACAAGGCGCTTCATCGTTGGCGTCATGGATTCACGGAATGCTCATCATTCTACGTCCTTGCGCGCCGAATCGCCCGTGGAACGGGCGCTCCGAATCGCTCCCGCGCGGTGCCGACGGCGGGCAAAAAGGTGAAAATTTCGGTAAAATATCGGATTGATCCCATGGAAGTCGTCCCTGGGGTGTCGGCGCAGCGCATGCGCGTGGTCGGTCGGCGAGGCCGGCGTCGCGCAGTCCGCCATGCCGAGCTCCGAGCCGACGTCCGCCTGCCTGATTCAGGAGTTCGTTCATGTCAGACAAGGATTCGATGGCCTCGATCGAGAAAGCCCCGAACAAGGGGCGACGCATGCTGTTGCTGGCCGGTACGGGTGCAGTCGGTGCGGTCGGTGCGGGGTTCGTGGCCTGGCCGTTCTACGCATCGTGGAAGCCCAGCGCCAAGGCGCGGGTGATCGGCGCGCCGGTCGAAGCGTATATCGGCGACCTCGAGCCGGGACAGCTGATGCGCCTGCAGTGGCGCGGTCAGACGATCGGAATCATGCGGCGGTCCGAACAAATGGTCGAGAACCTGTCCGAGATCAATGACCAGCTGCGCGACCCGATGAGCTCCGAGAATCCGGATCAGCAACCGGACTACGCGCAGAACCTGTATCGCTCGATCCGGCCGGAAATCCTGGTGCTCAACATGCACTGCACGCATCTCGGCTGCGTGCCGGAGTTCATTCCGGAGGTCGGCGCACAACCGTTCGAGGAGAACTGGAAGGGTGGCTTCTTCTGCCCGTGCCACAAGTCGAAATTCGATCTCGCCGGCCGGGTCTACCAGGGGGTTCCCGCACCGACCAACCTGGTGGTGCCGCCCTACAGTTTCGTTGACGCCGAGAATGTCATCATCGGCGTAGAACCCGAAGGAGCAGCCTGATCATGGCAAAGCCTGCTAGCAACGTGACGCGGCAGCTCGAGTCGCTCGGCAACTGGGTCGACCGCCGCATCCCGGTTTCGAAATTCTGGAAGGAGCACATCAGCGAGTACTACGCTCCGAAGAACTTCAACTTCTTCTACTTCTTCGGCTCGCTGGCGCTGCTGGTCCTGGTCAACCAGATCGTCACCGGCATCTTCCTGACGATGCAGTACAAGCCCGATGCGGCCAGCGCGTTCGCATCGGTCGAATACATCATGCGCGACGTGGAGTGGGGCTGGTTGATCCGCTACATGCACTCGACCGGCGCGTCGTTCTTCTTCATCGTGGTCTATCTCCACATGTTCCGCGGCCTGATGTACGGCTCGTACAAATCGCCGCGCGAGCTGGTCTGGATCCTCGGCGTGTTCATCTACCTCGTGCTGATGGCCGAGGCGTTCATGGGCTACGTCCTGCCCTGGGGCCAGATGTCCTACTGGGGTGCGCAGGTGATCATCTCCTTGTTCGGCGCGGTGCCGTACATCGGCGAGGCCCTGACGGAATGGATTCGCGGCGACTTCTTCGTTTCCGACGCCACGCTGACCCGCTTCTTCGCCCTGCACGTCATCGCGTTGCCGCTGGCGCTGCTGTTGCTCGTGGTGCTCCACCTGACGGCGCTGCACGAAGTCGGTTCGAACAATCCGGACGGCGTGGAGATCAAGAAGCACAAGGACGCCCAGGGACGCCCCCTGGACGGCATCCCGTTCCATCCGTACTACACGGTCAAGGACATCTTCGGCGTCGGCGTGTTCCTGACGCTGTTCGCGTTCGTGATCTTCTACGCGCCCGAGTTCGGCGGCCTGTTCCTGGAGCCGGACAATTTCAATCCGGCCGACCCGCTGGTCACGCCGGAGCACATCGTGCCGGTCTGGTATTTCACGCCGTACTACGCCATCCTGCGCGCAGTGCCCGACAAGCTGCTCGGCGTCGTGCTGATGGGGCTGGCGATCATGGTGCTGTTCCTGCTGCCGTGGCTCGACCGGTCGAAGGTCCGCTCGATCCGCTACAAGGGCTGGGGCAGCAAGATTCTGCTGGCCGTGTTCGCGGTCACCTTCGTGCGCCTCGGAATGCTCGGCATGGCCGAGGGCACTGCGGCCGAGACCATCGAATCTCGGGTCTGGACCTTCCTGTACTTCGCTTTCTTCGGCCTGCTGCCGTTCGTGACCAAGTACGAACGCACCAAGCCGGTTCCGGAACGGGTGACGAAATGATGCGACGCTGGATCACGATTCTCTCTGCTCTCGTCGTCGGCGCACTGGCCGCGTCGGCTTTCGCGGCCGGCGGCGGCGAAGATCTCGAACACGCCGGTGCCAACGTGCACGACATGGCGTCGGTTCAGCGCGGCGCGCAGACCTTCTTCAACTACTGTCACAGCTGCCACTCTGCCGAGTACATGCGGTACCAGCGGCTCGCCCAGGACATCGAGGGCCTCGACGAGCAGATGGTCGAGGAGAACTTCATCTTCGGCGACCGCGAGCTGACCGACTACATGATCGCGGCCATGCCGGAGGAACAGTCCGAGGACTGGTTCGGCAAGGCGCCGCCGGACCTGACCCTGATCACGCGGTCGCGGGGCGAGGACTGGGTCTACAGCTTCCTGAAGGGGTTCTACCTCACCGACGAGGGCTGGAACAACACGGTGCTGGCCAATGCATCGATGCCTCATGTATTGTGGGAGCTTCAGGGCATCCAGCGGCCGATCTACGAAACCTACACCGACGAGTCGGGAGAGGAGCAGTCGCGGATCAAGGAACTCGAACTGGACGAGCCGGGCCTGCTGAGCCCGGAAGAATACGATCGAACGATCCGCGACCTCAGCGCGTTCCTGATCTACCTCGGGGAGCCGGCGATCCTGGTTCGCGAGGGGCTGGGCGTCTGGGTGCTTCTGTTCCTCGTCGCGTTCACGTTCCTGTCCTGGATGCTCTACCACGAGTACTGGAAGGATGTGAAGAAATGAGCGGCGATCGTGCCGCTGGCGATGGGAGACGCCGACCATGATGACGCTGTATTCCTCGGAGAACTGCCTCGACTGCCATCGGGTGCGGGTCGTACTGGCCGAAAAGGGCCTGAACGTGGAGATCATCCACATCGAGCAGGACCGTTCGGCCGTCGCCGATCTCGCGGAGCTCAGCCCCTACGGCGAGCCGCCGACGCTGGTCGATCGTGATCTCGTGGTCTACGGCACCTGGGTCGTCAGCGAGTACCTCGACGAACGCTATCCGCACCCGCCGTTGATGCCGGTCGATCCGGTCTCGCGCTCCCGCTTGCGTCTGGCCCTCTACCGGATTCATCGCGACTGGATCGAGAACGGTCGGATCATCGAGACCTCCAGCGGGCCCAAGCGCATCGCCACCGCCCGCCAGCAGCTCCGAGACAGCATCATCGAGTCGGACCCGCTGTTCGGCCTGTCTCCGTTCCTGCTCAACGACGAACTGAGCCTGGTCGACTGCGCACTGCTGCCGCTTCTGTGGCGGCTGCCCTCCTACGAAGTCGACCTGCCGGCCAAGTCGACCCGCAACATCCACCGGTACATGGAGCGGATGTTTTCCCGGGACGCGTTCCAGCGCAGCCTGACCGAAGCCGAGCGGGCGTTCCGCGAAGAAGAGCCGGTCTGACCGGCCGCGATGTCTTCCGGCACCGACAGGCCGATGACGTCGAGCCGCCCGTACCTGCTGCGGGCGCTGTACGAGTGGATCGTGGACAACGGGGCCACGCCGCAGATCCTGGTCGATGCGACGGCCGACGCTCTCGAGATTCCGGCCTCGGTTCGCTCCGGCGACAAGGTGGTTCTGAACATCGCGCCGGAGGCCGTGCGCGACCTCGAGATCGACGACGGCTTCGTCAGCTTCGTTGCACGGTTTTCCGGTGTATCGCACGGTGTGGTCGTACCGATCGACGCGGTACTGGCCGTCTACACTCGTGAGAACGGCCAGGGCATGATGTTTCCGGAGTCCGGTCCGGCCGGCCCGGCCGCCGATTCCGGCGATGCGCCGCCGCCCGGCCCCCGACCCGTTCGGGGAGCGGACCCGGGGGGCGACGGTTCCGGCGCCGACGAGGGCGATTCCGGTCGGGACGACGGCCCCGACGACGACCCGGACTCGCCGGGCGGCTCCGGCCGCGGCAAGCCCAACCTGAAAGTCGTCAAGTAGTCGGGCCGGTCGTTCCGGGCCGTGCCGTGACGCAGCCCTCGCAATCCCCCGCCACATCGACCATCACGTCGCCCGTCATGTGTTTCTGGACGAACCATCGTCCGCGCCTCGTGCCCCCGGACGCGGGTTGACAGCCGCGCTCGATTTCGCGATAAGAGTCGGACGATCAGCCAAGGGGAAATCGATGTTTCGCTCCCGAATCCTTGCCCGGGCGTTCCTGCTTTCAGGATTGCCTGCATCCGTTGCCGTAGCCGATGTCCAGTTTGTCGACGTGTCGGCCACGGCCGGGTTCGAACCCGGCCTGGACGCCACGATTCCGGCCGGTGGAATCGCCGTGGCGGATTTCGACCGCAACGGCTATCCGGACATCTTCGTGACCGGTTTCGATGAGCCCAATCGGCTGTTCTTCAACGACGGCGCCGGTGCATTCACCGAAGATCCGGTGATCAACGCTCAGCTGCAGGGCAGCCAATGCAGCACGACCGCGGCGGCCGACTACGACAACGACGGCTGGATCGACCTGTATTTCGGCTGCCGGGGAGGCTCGAACCGGCTGCTCCGCAACACCGGATCAGGCTTCGAGGACGTCACGACCGCGGCCGTGGACCACGACCCGATGTCGACCAATGGCCCCCGCACCGATGCGGTTGCCTGGGGCGATCTCGATCGAAACGGCCTGGCCGACCTGTTCGTCGGCATCTACCCGGTCTCGACGCCTGCGGACCCCAACGAACCCCTGAACCGCGACCGGATGCTGCTCCAGACCTCACCGGGCGTCTGGAGCGACGCTGCGCTGGACTTCGACTATCCGAGCCTGGCCCGTCCGGCCCTCGCGGCCATGATCGCCGACATCGACCGCGACGGCGCGAGCGACCTGTACGTGGTCAACGACAAGGAAGTCGGCAATTCCCTGTGGCGCAACGTCGGGCTCGGCTGCAGCGGCGTCTGCATGGTCGACGTGGCCCCGGCCAGCGGTGCCGATCGGCCGGTCTTCGGCATGGGGATCGCCGCCGGGGACATCGACCGGGACGGCCTGGTCGATCTCTACTTTTCCAGCATCGGCGAGCAGGTCCTGCTGCGGGCCACCGGCGACGATCCGCTGGCGTTCGAGGAGCACCAGGACGCTGCCGGGGTGAATCACCCCGGGATCGGCTGGGCCACGATCTTCTCCGACTTCGACCACGATGGATACGAGGACGCCTACCTGGCGATCATGCCGACCCCGGGCGGCACCCCCGATGGTGCCGACCAGTGCAGCCGGAACCTCGGTGACGGCACCTTCGAGAACGTCACCGCGCAGTCGGGTCTGGGTAACGACATCGTGACCATCTCGGCGGCGCGGATCGACTACGACCGCGACGGACGGATGGACCTGGTCCTCGGGCATTCGACCCAGGGCTATCGCCTGTACCGGAACCAGAGCACGGCCGGCAACTGGATCGGATTCCGTCTCGAAGGAGGCGGACCCGGCGTGACGCGCGATGCGCTCGGCGCCTGGGTGGAGATCGAGACGGCCGACGGTATCCAGCTTCGCGAGATGCGCGCCGGCGAATCCCGAGGGTCCAGTCACGATCCCGTGCTGCACTTCGGGCTGGCCGACGCGGTCGAAGCCGATGTCACGATCGTCTGGCCGGATGGCACGATCGAAGACATCGGACCGCTGGACGCCGGTCGCTACCACCACCGGGCTCACCCGCAGTTCGATCCGCTGTTCGACGGCTCGTTCGAGTCCGGCGCCCCGTAAACGGAGCTCCCGGCCGCTCGCTGCGGTCGGCTCGTCGTCTCGACCTGCGCCATCCCGGGCTCCGCCGGGAATGCGCGATCAGCGTGCGCGGAGAATCCTGACCGGCGGGGTCGCGAGCACGCTTCGATTGCCCAGCCAGCCGGCGCCCACGATCAGCGTGACGGCGACCGAGAAACCGAGCGCGAACAGGGCGAAGCCGGGCCGATAGGCGAAGCCGAACAGTTCGTCGGCCAGCAGTGCACCGACGACCGCCGCGCCGCAGCAGGCCAGCGAAGCCGCGATCGCTGCCATGATTCCGTACTCGAGCAGCAGACCGCCCCGCACCATGCGCCGATCCGCGCCGAGCGCGCGGACCAGGGCGGCCTCGCTGCGTCGCTGATCCCGGGTTGCTTCCAGGGCGGCCAGCAGCACGACCAGGCCGGCGACCAGCGTGAACAGGAACACCACCTGGGCCGCCCGGCTGACCTGGTCGATGATCTCGAACACCCGGTCGACCAGCGCTCCGACGTCGAGCAGCGTGGCATTGGGCAGCTCGCGGGCGAGGTCGTCCAGCGCATCCAGCGCGTCCTCGGAAACGCGGAAACTGGCCACGTACTGGTGGGGCAGGGAGTCCGCAGCTTCCGGCGTCAACAGCAGGAAGAAATTGACGTTGAACGATCCCCAGTCGACGTCGCGGATGCTCGTCACTTCGGCGGTGAGGGTCCGCCCCCCGGCGTCGAAGGTCATTCGATCGCCGAGGCCGACCCCGACCCGCTCGGACCAGCGCCGGGCGACCGAGATCTGACCTCGCTCGCCGGGGGCCCAGAAGCGCCCCTCGGTGACCTCGTTGGCCGGCGGCAGGCGATCGATCCAGGACAGGTTGACCTGGCCGGTGAACGGGTCCTCGCGCGGCGTGTCGCCGTCGATCGAGACCAGGTTGGCATTGGCCATGGGGCGGACCTGCAGTCCGGTCGCTCCGAGAGCGGCGAGGCGCTGCCGGACGTCGTCGGCCTGCACCGGCTGCACGTTGATCAGGAAGTGGTTCGGCGTGTCGACCGGCAGGCTGGCACGCCACTGCTCGATCAATTCGGTCCGCACCACCACCAGCAGCAGCAGGGCCATCAGGCCGAGGCCCAGGGCCACGGTCTGGACGATGCTCATGGCCTCGCGCCGACCCAGTCCGGCCAGGCCGAAACGATAGGTGCCCCGGACGCGCCGGGCCGCGGCGCGGGTGATCCGCACGGCCGCCCAGGCGCTCGCTGCCAGCGCCAGCGCGAGTACGGCGCAGCCACCGAGCACCAGCATCGCCAGGCGTGCCTCGCCGAGCTGCAGGACCGGGATCATCAGGGCGACGGCGACAGCCAGCAGCCAACCCGACGCGCCGGCGCGCGATCCGCGGTCGAGCGAGCGGTTCAGGATGCGCATCGGCGGCACGCGGCGCAGCGCGGCCAGCGGAGGCAGGGCGAAGCCGATTGCCAGCAGGGCGGTAAACAGCGCGATGCCGGGCATCGGCGAGGCCGAAACGGGAGGCAGCGGCTCCTGCAGCCCGCGACCGAGGATGTCGGCGATTCCCTGCTGGCCGATCGCGCCCGCCGCGCCGCCGATGACGACCGCGATCAGGACCAGCCACAGCAGCATCAGCACCAGGGCTCGCTGCACGTCGCGACCGTGGGCCCCGAAGGCCTTCAGGACCGCCACCAGGTCGCGCTGGGCGTCGGCGAAGCGCAGCGCGGCCAGCAGCACCGCGACGGCAGCGAGGACCACGGCGGTCAGGGCCGCGACCGCGAGGAAGCGCCGCGCCTGTTCGAGCGCGCCCGCGGTGCGGGCGTCCGCCTCGTCGACGGTGGTCAGGCGGCTTCGATCGTCGAGCGTCGGCTCGATCGCTTCGGCGTACGATTGGACGAGATCGCTGGCCCCGGCGAGCAGCAGGCGATGGCTGGCGCGGGATCCGGGCCCCAGCAGACCGGCCGAGGCGAGATCGTCGAGGGCGAGCAGAACGCGGGGCGCCAGCGCGAACGGGCCGTCCCCCCGGTCGGGCTCGTAGGTGAGCAGGCGGGTGACCTCCAGCTCCCGTTCGCCGATCCAGATCGTGTCACCGAGTTCGATGCCGAGCGTACGCAGGCCGCGCGGCTCGATCCATGCCTCGCCCCGGGCCGGCAGTGCCTCCGCCGGGGCGTCGGGGAGTCCCGCCCCGCCGCTGGTCCTGAGGCGGCCGCGCAGCGGGTAGCCGCTGCTGACGCCCTTGATCTCGAACAAGCCCGAATCGGACTCGGAAAACACCACGGTATCGAGTTCGAGCACCCGCGCGGTGTCGAGCCCCAGGCGCTCGGCTTCGTCGACCCAGGCCGGATCGATTCCGTCGCGGCTGCTGATGCGCAGGTCGGCCGCCAGCACCTCGCCGGCCTGACGGTCGAGCGCCCGTCCGACCCGGTCCGTGAACAGCGTGACCGCGGTCAGCGCCGCGGTGGCGACGGCCAGCCCGAGAATCAGCATCCAGAGCGCGCCGGAGCGCCCCTGGCGCACCAGCAAGCGCGACGACAGACGCAGGGGGCTCATGCGGCCCGGGTCGCGTTGGCTTCGGTCCGCACCAGCCGGCCGGCATCGATCTCGGCGATTCGCTGGCAGCGCTCCGCAAGGCTCGGGTCGTGGGTGACCAGCACCAGCGCCGTGCCGTGTTCGCGGTTGATCCGGAACAGCAGGTCGGCGACCTGTTCGCCGGTCCGCCGGTCGAGATTGCCGGTCGGCTCGTCGGCAAACAGCAGGCGCGGCTCCGGCGCGAAGGCCCGCGCGATCGCGACGCGTTGCTGCTCGCCGCCCGAGAGCTGGCGCGGGTAGTGGTCGAATCGGTGCGACAGGCCGACTTCGGCGAGCGCCGACTCGGCTGCGCTGCGAGGTTGGCGAACGCCTGCGATTTCCAGCGCCAGCATCACGTTCTCACGGGCGGTCAGGGTCGGCATCAGGTGAAACGACTGGAACACGAAGCCGATCCGGGCCCGACGCAGCTCGGCGCGCCGGTCCTCGTCCAGCCCTTCGAGCGAATGCCCGTCCAGTTCGATCCGGCCGCGGGTCGGCTGCTCGAGCCCCGCCAGCAGGCCGAGCAGCGACGTCTTGCCCGAACCGGACGCGCCGACGATGGCCAGCGACTCGCCGGGCATCAACGCCAGGCTGATATCGTCCAGAATCTCGAGGCGGCCGCCCGGCGCGTCGACGTCGAAACCGACGCCGCTGGCGCGAAGCAGCGCCTCGCCCGGTTCGCGATCTGCCGGGGGCGCCGAGGGCGGGCTGCCGGAAGCGGATTCATTCGAAGGAGAAGTGCGTGACACGATTCGGAGTCTTCCTGCTTGGAGTCGGATGGTCGGTCGGGCTGGCGCTGCTGCCGGGGGCGTCGATCGGTGCCACGGCGGTCGTCCTCGGAGACAGTCTCTCCGATGCCTACGGGATGCCGCGTGAAGCCGGCTGGGTGGCGCGACTCGATCGTCGCATCGGGCCGGAGCATCGGCTGATCGACGGCAGCATCTCGGGCGACACATCGGCGGGCGCACGGACTCGCGTCGACGACCTGCTGGCCGAGCACTCGCCCGACGTGCTGCTGGTCATTATCGGAGGAAACGACGGCCTGCGCGGGCTGTCACCGCAGCGACTGCGCGAAAACCTCTCGGCGATCGTCGAGGCCGGTGCCGCCGCTGGCGCGCAGGTGCTGCTGATGCAGGTCCGCCTGCCGCCCAACCTCGGCCCGCGCTACGTGGACGCGTTCGAGGCGGTTTACCCGGCGCTGGCCGAGGCCCATCGGCTCGAGCTGCTGCCGTTCTTCCTCGAGCCCCTGGTCGACCGGCCCGGCATGTTGATGGACGACGGAATCCACCCGACGGAGCAGGCCCAGGCCGCGCTCGCGACCTTCGTCGAGCCCTACCTGCTCGACGCGCTGGAACGCGTCGCGCCGGCACGGGGGCAGTCGTCGGACCCGTAGGAGCGCACCCGGGTCGGGGAAGGACAGCTCCGGACGCGGCGCGTGCGCCGCTCTCCGGTCCGTCGTACCATAGGCGCTGCGCCGTCCGCCCCTGCCAAGCGATCGCCCCCAACCGACCGTGAACACGTCGCCGAATCTCTTCGACATCGACCCCGAGCCGATCCACGACGTCGGCGAGGCCCCGGCTGCTCAAGCGACGCGCCGCTGGCCCTATCTGGTGGTGATCGGCGGCGTCCTGGCCTTCGAGATCGGCCTCCACCTGGCGCTGCTCCCGGCCTTGCCTGTGTCCCGGCTGCTGAGCTTCGGGGCCGGTGCCGAAGTAATGATCGCGTTGCTGCTCTCGACCATCCTGGTGATGGTGCAGTCGCGCGAACTGCCGACCCGGGTTCACCTATTCCTGACCGTCGGGCTGGGTCTGTGGCTGGTTTCGGCCACCGCCGACGTGATGGACGAGATCGTCCGCCAGCCGATCTGGGTGTCCGCCTTCGTCGAGGATGTGCCACGGATCGCCGGCATGGGCCTGGCCAGTCTCGGGCTGCTGGCGCTGATCGGCCACTCCGGCCGGATGATGCGCGAACTGCGCCTGCTCAGCCTGCGCGAGGCGCTGACCGGCCTTGGAAACCGCCGGCGATTCAAACAGGTCGTGGCGCAACGACAGTCGCTCGGGTACGCCTTGCTGCTGATGGACCTGGACCACTTCAAGGCGGTCAACGATCGCTTCGGTCACGCCGTGGGCGACGAAGTGCTGAGCCGCGTCGCCGACGTGCTGCGCGAGCTGGCCCCGGCGGGCAGCGAATCGTTCCGTCTCGGCGGCGAGGAGTTCGCGGTGGTCGCCGAACCCCTGACCGACAGCGAACTCGAGGCGCTGGCCCGTCGCCTGTGTCGAAGCGTGGCGGCGCTGCGTCCACGCGAGGACCTGAGCGTGACCATGAGCGTGGGTGCAGGGCATTCGCGCCCGGACGAGCCGCCGCTGGAATTGATGCAGCGAGTCGATCGCGCGCTCTACCGGGCCAAGGCCGAGGGCCGCAACCGCGTCGCGCTGGCCGGCGCCTGAGCCTCCGGTCGGCAGCCGCGCCGATCCAGGGCCGGCGTCGCACGGACTCCGGCGGCCTTCGCGGCCGCACGTCCTCGACGCCGAAGCGTTCGACACCTTCCGATTTCAACATGCAAGGAGTATCCGAATGACCGTTCGTTTTCTGCTGGCCACGTTGCTGCTGGCTTCGACCTCCGCCTGGGCCCAGGTCCGTACCGTGTGGATGGAGACGACCTACGGGCCGATGCAGCTCGAACTCGACCAGAGCGCCGCTCCGATCACGGTGGCCAATTTCCTGGCCTATGTCGAGGACGGGTTCTTCGACGGATTGATCTTCCAGCGGGTGATCGAGGACTTCATCATCCAGTCCGGCGCCTACGACGAGCGGCTGACGTTCCGGGAACCGACCTTCCCGCCGATTGCCAGCGAGACCGACAACGGACTGCTCAACGTCCCGGGGTCGATCGCGATGGCCCTGTCCGGCAATCCGCCGAACCGCAACAGCGCGACCAGCCAGTTCTACATCAATACCGGGGTCAACGACTTTCTCGACGAGGACTTCACCGTGTTCGGCGAAGTGGTGGCCGGACTCGGCGTGCTGGATCGGATCCAGAGTGCGCGAACCGGCACGCTCACGGTGTTTCCGATCCAGTTCAGCGACTTCCCTGCCGTGCCGGCGCGCATCGTGCGGGTGTTCGAGTCCGACGGGTTCCCGCTGGTGCCGCTCCACACGGGCAGCTGGTTCGATCCGGTCAACCCGGGCCGCGGGCTGAACGTCGAGGTCGCCAACCCGGGCCAGGCCGATGCCGACGCCACGCTGGTGATCTATCTCTACGATTTCTTCGAAGGCGAACAGTTCTGGCTGGCCGGCAACGTCAACTTCGACTTCGGCCCCAGCGAGGTGACGGTTCCGATGTTCATCCTCGACGGGCCGCAGTTCGGCGACGACTTCGACCCCGACGATCGGACCATCGAGGAATGGGGCACGATCACGTTCCGGGTGACCGGGTGCAGCACCGCCGTGATGGCCTACGACTCGCCCGGCTTCGGTAGCGGCGAGCGGCCGCTGACGCGCCTCACGCGGCCGAACGATCTCGACAGCTGCGACGATTTCTGACCGGCAAGGGAGGCTTGCCGGTCGGAGAGCCGGAAACGGGTCGTCGCCGGCGGCCCCGGCTTCAGTCGGACGCTTCGGTCTCGTCGATCGGTGCCTCCGGCCGGGCGATCGACCGCCGGCCGTCGGCGTCGGTCAGCACCAGCCGTCCCTGCGCATCCACCGTGAGTGTGGCGGCCGAACGCAGGGCGTCCAGGAAGCGTGCCTCGGCCGCCATCGCCGGCGTCGGACAGGCGCGCTTGGTCGACGCGGGTGCACCGACCTTCAATGCCGATCCGTCGAGCGAGTACTCCGCCGTGTAACGATTGCAGGCCGCGAGGCCGACAAGGCGCCCCGCCTCGGTTTCGTTTCCCGGTGCGATCTCCAGCGTGATCTCGAGGTCGTCCGGAACCGCTTCGTCGCCCACCCGCTCGAAGCGCCACGTCCGGCCGTCCAGCATCGAAGGATCGAGCTCGGCGCCCCCGCCGTCGTCGGCATTCTCACCGTGGCGCTCGCCTGGCATTTCGCCGTCGGGGCTGCAGGCCGCGAGGGCAATCGCGATGGCGGCCGCGAGGGCCCTGGTCGACAGGGTGCGCAGAAATCGCGTCATCGGCTTCTCCGGCCTGCGTTCACTTCGAATCGCCGCCGTCGCCTTCCCGATCGTCACCGGACAGCGCCCCGGCGGAGTCCGCCAACGGCTCGTCGCGACCCGGATGGTCGGGATGCTCCGGGTGCCCCTGGTTGAATTCGCGGCCGAAGATCTGCCAGAAGGCGATGAACAGCACCGCGATCAGGGGCCCGACCACGAAGCCGTTGATCCCGAACATGGCCAGGCCGCCCAGCGTCGAAAGCAGGACCAGCCAGTCGGGCAGCTTGGTGTCGCGGCCGACCAGGATCGGCCGGAGGATGTTGTCGGCCAGGCCGATGATCAGCACGCCGTAGAGCAGCAGGACGGTGGCCGAGACCCACGACCCGATGGCATACAGGTAGATCGCCGCGGGCAGCCAGATCAGGCCTGCGCCGATCGCCGGGATCAGGCTCAGCACCGCCATGACCACGCCCCACAGCAGCGCGGCGGGAATGCCGAGGATCCAGAAGATGATCCCGCCCAGCGCCCCCTGGACCATGGCCACGACGAGGTTGCCCTTGACGGTGGCCCGGGTGACCTCGGCGAACTTCTGGAACAGCATCCGTTCGCGCTCGTCGCCGAGCGGCAGGGCCTGGACCATCAGTTCGACCAGGCGCCGGCCGTCACGCAGCAGGAAGAAGGTCACGTACAGCATCAGGCCGAGCTTCAGCATGAACGAGAATGTGCCCTGGGTCAGGGCCAGCGCGTTCTGGGCCAGGAAGCGGCTGGTGGCGACCGCCGCCCCGGTCAGGCTGTCGCGCAGCGAAGAGAGGTCGATGTCGAAGCGTTCCAGCAGGCCCTGCACGGCCGGGAACGCGTTGCGGACCTGGTCGATGTACTGGGCCGGCTGGATCTCGCCCGTGTCGATCTGGCGATACAGCGCGATGCCCTGCTGGGCGAAGGAAGCGAGCAGCAGCAGGACCGGCAGCACGACCAGCACCACGCAGGCCAGCAGCGTGGTCAGGGCGGTCAGGTTCGGGCGTTCGCCCCAGGCGCGCTCGAGGCGGACCTGCACCGGCTGGAACAGCACCGCGACGATGCAGGCCCACAGGATCGGCGCGAAGAACGGCTTCAGGAGAAAAAGGAACAGCGCGGTGACCGCAGCCAGCAGCAGCAGGAACATCCGCTGTTCGAGTTTGTCGACCATGGACTCGTATCCGATCCGGCACCCGCGACGACTATAGGCAATGCGCTGGACGACCACAAGCACCGGGGCGGCGTCGCAGGCGGTCGACCGGATGACTTATCCTTACGGCCCCTTGCCGACGGACACCTTCGTGGCCCAGCTCCGCGTCCTGCTGCTCAGCGAACATCCGCCCGTCGATCCGGCGCGCCCGGCCAACGGCCTCGCGGTGCGCCATACGCGGATCGCCGAGGCCCTGGCCGATCGCGGGGCGGAAGTGACCTATGCTCATCCGGACGAGGAGGGCGGCAGCGACTCGGGTGCATCGGGCCGCGACTTCACCGTGCATCCGGTGTCTTCCCCAGCGGCCCTCGCGCTTCGGATCCGCCGCCGTCGTCCCGACGTGACGATCCTCGGGTACTGGGAACTTGCGCACTGGATCCCCGGCGGACTGGACGGCCCGCTGGTCCTGGATTACATCGCGCCGCGGATGCTCGAGCGGATGTTCGAGGATCGTTCGCAGCTCTCCGACGACGCGCGCCGCCTGATCGCGCTGCTGTCGCGCTGCCGAGAAGTGTGGATCGGCAACGATCGCCAGGCCGACCTGATGCTGCCCTGGCTGATGCTGGCCGGCCACGATTGCCGCTTCCGCGTGCCGACCCGGGTCGTACCCATTGCCGGGCCGGTCCGACCGGCGAGCGAGACCGATCGGTCGTCGGCGGACGATGCGCCGAGAACGGTCTTCGCGGGCGGCCACGACTGGCCGTGGCGCGTGTCGGCGCGCTGGCTCGAACCGATGACAGAACCCCCGCCCGGCTGGTCACTGGTCGAGGCCGGCGGCGCCGACATGACCGGGTTCGACGCGTATCTCGAGCGGCTTTCGCACTGCGATGTCCTCCTCGAGCTCTGCGACGAGAACACCGAACGTCGCTACAGCCAGTCGTTCCGGATGAGCGATGCCCTGTGCCTCGGTGTGCCGGTGATCGCCAACCGCTTCCTGCCGATGGCCTCCGCGATCGAAGCGCACGGCGCCGGTTGGCTGATCGACGAGCCTGCCGAACTCGCCCCGCTGCTGCGGCGCCTCGCCGATCGGCCGGACGAGTTGGCCCGGGCCGCCGTGAACGCGCGGACGCTGGCCGGCGAGCGTCTCGACGCTGGCTTCCACTACGGCGCGCTCCACGAGCACCTCGCGGGGCTCGCCGGCGCCGCGCCGGCGAACCGCCCGCAGCCACTGGAACTGGCCGGACCCGAAGCCACGTCCGCCGGCTGGCGCCGGGCCCTGCGTACCTACCTCGGCCAGTGGGTGCACCATCGCATCCGCGTCCCGTTCCATCGATGGCTTCGGCGGCGCGGCGCCGATCGCCCCCAGCCCTCGGAGGCGAACGGCCGGACGTGGATCGTGACCAGCCGCAGCGACCTGTTTCCGACCGACCACGGCGCGGCGGTCAAGATCGAGCGAACCGCGTGGGGCTTGTCCTTCCACGTCGATCGGGTGGTCCTGCTGACCGACCGGCGCGACCGCTACTGGGTCTACGAGCGCGGCGAGCGTACGGAACACCGCTTTCCCGCGTGGCCCCGACTGGCCGGCTGGCCGCGTCCGGTCAACCTGCTGCGCTTGATGGGTCGGGGCCTGCCGTACTCGAACGCGTTCCTGTACCTGCCGCTGGTCGATCGCGGCCTGCACGCCCGCCTGCTGTGGCTGCTCAAGCGTTTCCCGGTTGAGACGGTCCAGGCCGAGTTCCCGGCCTACGCCCACCCGGCGGTCTGGGCCGGCCGGCTGTTCGGCACCCGGTCGCTGATGGTCGAACACAACGTCGAGTTCCAGCGCATCGCCGACCAGGTGCCGGAGCTCGGCGCGCGCGGCGCGCGGCTGCTGCGGCGGACCGAAATCGACCTGGCCAACGCCTGCGATCACGTCATCACGGTCTCCGATCGCGATCGCGACGACCTGGTCGCGGCCGGCGTGCGCGAAGCGCGCGTCGTGACCATCCCCCACGGGGTGGATCTGCAGCGCTTCGAGCGCGCCGAACCGGTCGATCTTCGCAGGGCCTTCGACCTGCCGGCGGACAACGCGGTGCTGGTCTATCACGGCATCTATTCCTATCCGCCCAATCTCGAGGCGGTCGAGGAGCTGTCCTCGCACCTGCTTCCGCGGCTGGCCGAGCGCGGCCTGCGGGCCTCGGTGATCGCCTTCGGGCCCGAACCGCCCGCCCAGGGCCTGCCGGGCGTGACCTTTGCCGGCGCGGTCGATGACCTGGCCGGCCACCTGATGGGGGCCGACCTGGCGGTCATCCCGCTCCGCGCCGGCGGGGGCACGCGGATGAAGATCCTCGACGACTTCGCCGCCCGGGTGCCCGTGGTCACCACGTCGAAGGGCATGGAGGGCCTGCCGGTGAACGACGGCGAGCAGCTGCGGGTCGTCGACGACCCCGACGCGATGGCCGACGTGGTGCAGGACCTGCTCGGCGACCCGGACGCTCGAGAGGCCCTCGCCGAGCGCGCCGCGCGCTGGGTGTCCGACCTCGACTGGCGGGCGATCGCCGGACGCTACGTGGCCCGCGTCCGCGCCATGGACTGACGGGCTCGCCCGAGCGAGCCGCTATACTGGTCGCCCACCCGAAACGCGGTATTCGAGCATGTCCGAAGGCCAGTCTTCCGCAGTCGAGTCGCAGCCTCGCGAAGTGATGGAATACGACGTCATCGTGGTCGGGGCCGGGCCGGCGGGCCTGTCCTGCGCGATGCGCCTGAAGCAGCTCGACGAGTCGCTCAACGTCTGCGTGATCGAGAAGGCGGCCGAGATCGGCGGCCACATCCTGTCCGGCGCGGTGATCGAGCCGGAGCCGCTCGACGCGCTGGTCGAGGGCTGGCGCGATGACCCGCCGCCGATCTGCGTGGCGGCCGCGAGCGACGAGTTCCGGATGCTGTCGAAGAGCGGCTCGCGCAAACTGCCCACGCCGCCGCAGCAGAACAACCACGGCAACTTCATCGTTTCCCTGGGCGCGATGTGCGCCTGGCTCGCCCCGAAGGCCGAGGCCCTGGGCGTCGACCTGTTTCCCGGCTTCGCGGCCGCGGACCTGAGCTACGACGACGAGGACGCGGTGCGCGGGGTGATCATCGGCGACATGGGCGTCGACCGCGCCGGGGAGCCGAAGGACAGCTACGTCCAGGGCATCGAGATCCGAGCGCCGATCACCGTGCTCGGCGAGGGCTGCCGCGGGCACCTGACCAAGCGGGCCGTGCGCAAGTACGGCCTGGACGCGGAATGCGACCCGCAGACCTACGGCATCGGCATGAAGGAACTCTGGAAGTTGCCCGAGGGCCGCGTGCGTCCGGGCCACATCCAGCACACGATCGGCTGGCCGCTGCCGCCGGAGATCTACGGCGGCAGCTTCGTCTACCACCTCGACAAGGACCGGCTCGCGATCGGCTTCGTCTGCGCGCTGGACTACGAAGATCCCGATTTCACGCCCTTCGAGGCGTTCCAGCAGTTCAAGCACCACCCGAGCATGCGCGAGCTGCTCGACGGCGGGGAGATCCTGTCGGCCGGCGCGCGGGCGCTGGTCGAGGGCGGCTACCAGAGCCTGCCCCGGGTGGAGATGCCCGGCGCCCTGCTGATCGGCGACTCGGCCGGCCTGCTCAACGTGCCGAAGATCAAGGGAACGCACCAGGCCATGAAATCCGGGATGCTGGCCGCAGAGCACATCGCCGAGCAGCGGACGACCACCGGCTTCGACGAGCGTCTCCGCGAGTCGGACATCGTTGCCGAGCTCAGGAAGGTCCGGAACATCCGGCCCGGGTTCCACAAGGGCATGTGGCGCGGCCTGCTGACCGCGGCGGTGGAGACGGTGACGGCCGGCAAGCTCCCGCGGACCCTGTCGAACCATGCCGACCATGCGCAGTTCCGCAAGCGCAACGGCGAGGTATTCGACTACGAGTTCGTCGAACGTGAATTGCCTCCTCGCGACCGGCTGGCGTCGGTGTATTTCGCCTCGACCGAACACGACGAGGACCAGCCGGTCCACCTGAAGATCCTCGATCCGGACGTGTGCTTCGAGAAGTGCGAGGAGGAATACGGCAATCCCTGTACGCGCTTCTGCCCGGCCAATGTCTACGAAGTGGTCGAGGACGAGGGCGGCAAGCGCGTCCAAATCAATGCCGCGAACTGCGTCCACTGCAAGACCTGCGATATCGCCGATCCCTACCAGGTGATCGAGTGGGTCACGCCGGAGGGCGGTTCCGGCCCCAACTACACCAACCTGTAAGCGGCTCCCTGGAACAACGGCCCCGCGCCGGACGGCGCGCGTGAACGGGCGCGGAACCGCCGCGCATCGCGCTTCGTTACAATAGCGGGCTGACTTTCGAGCCATTTCGCGAGGCTGCCCAACCCATGAAGATTCTCGTTCCGATCAAGCGGGTCGTGGACTACAACGTCCGCGTGCGCGTCAAGTCCGACGGCTCCGGCGTGGAGACCGAGGGCGTCAAGATGTCGATCAACCCGTTCGACGAGATCGCGCTGGAAGAAGCGCTGCGCATCAAGGAGGCCGGCAAGGCCGACGAGGTCGTGGTCTGCACCATCGGGGGCAAGGACGCGCAGCAGCAACTGCGTACCGGCCTGGCGATGGGGGCGGACCGCGCGCTCCACGTCGTCACCGAGGACGCGGTCCAGCCGCTGACCGCAGCCCGCGCGCTGCTGAAGCTGGTCGAGAAGGAGGAACCCGGGATCGTGTTCCTCGGCAAGCAGGCGATCGACGACGACAACAACCAGACCGGTCAGATGCTGGCTGCGCTGTGGGACCGCCCGCAGGCGACCTTCGCGTCGAAGGTCGAGCTCGAGGGCGAGACCGCGACCGTGACGCGTGAGGTCGACGCGGGTCTGGAGACCATCGAGGTCGATCTCCCCGCCGTGCTGACCTCCGACCTGCGGCTCAACGAGCCCCGCTTCGTCAAGCTGCCGGACATCATGAAGGCCAAGCGCAAGCCGCTGGAGGAACTCACCCTGGACGACCTGGGCGTGGAGCGCGGTGCAGGCTTCGAGCTGACCGCGTTCGAGCCGCCCCCGAAGCGTTCGGGTGGGCGGGTCCTGGAATCGGCCCGTGAGCTCGTCGACGAACTCAAGAACAAGGGACTGCTCTGATGACCACTCTCCTGATCATTGCCCAACACGAGGACGGCCGGTTGAACCCGGCGACCGCCAAGACCCTGGCCGGGGCGCTGGAGGTCGGCGCCGATGCGATCGATGTGGCGGTGTTCTGCGAACCGGGCAGCGCCGTCCCGGCCGAGGCGGCGAAGCTCGGCGGTATCCGCCGCGTGCTCGCCATCGAAAGCGACGAGTTCAAGCATCCCACGGCGGCCCGCCTTGCGCCCGAGATCGCGGCGCTGGCCGAGGACTACAGCCACGTGTTCGGCCCGTCGACCACCTTCGGCAAGGACGTGATGCCGCGCGCCGCGGCCTTGATCGGCGTCAACCAGGTCTCCGACATCCAGGAGGTCATCGATGCCCACACGTTCAAGCGGCCGATCTACGCCGGCAACGCCATCGTCACCGTGAAGGTGCCGACCGGCACGACCGTGGTCGCGACCGTGCGCAGTGCCTCCTATTCCGCGGCCGCGGACGGCGACGCCGCGGTCGAGGTGGAAACCCGCGAAGCCGGCGCGTCGGATCCGGGCCATACGCGCTTCGTCCGGGTCGAGACCGGCGGCGGCGACGGTCCGGACCTGCAGACCGCGGACCGGGTGGTCTCGGGCGGCCGCGCGATGGGATCGTCGGAAGGCTTCGACGTGATCTACAGCTTCGCGAAGAAGATCGGCGCGGCGGTCGGCGCGTCGCGTGCGGCGGTCGACGCCGGCTACGTGCCGAACGAACTGCAGGTCGGTCAGACCGGCAAGATCATCGCCCCGGAGCTGTACTTCGCGGTCGGCATCTCCGGCGCGATCCAGCACCTGACCGGCATCAAGGACGCCGGCACGATCGTTGCCATCAACAAGGACCCGGAAGCGCCGATCTTCGAGATCGCCGACTTCGGCCTGGTCGGCGACCTGTTCGAGATCGTGCCGGAGCTCGAAAAGCTCGTCTGATCCTGCCCGCTCGACCGCACCATTGAAAACGCCCCGGTCCTGCCGGGGCGTTTTCGTGTTCGAGGGAAAAGCAATTGAAACCGCAGATCAACGCAGATCAACGCAGATCGAACCGAAAACCGAACCTTCGATACTGCAAGCGACTGGACTTCAGACCTCGAGACCAGAACTCTTGATTATGTTCTGCGACGTCCCGGAATGATCGATCGTTCGAAGTTCTGCCCCCCGGTCATCCGGTTGCCGGCAATTGGATGGCACCCGGCGCTGCATTGAAGGGCTTCAATCTGCGTTCATCCGCGGTAAAGATCTCGCGTTTTCCGCGATCCGCTGGTCGAGCCTCAGTCCAGGCCGGCCATGCCGACGATGTTGTAGCCGGCGTCGACGTAGGTGATTTCTCCGGTGATGCCGCCGGCCAGGTCCGAGCAGAGGAAGGCCGCGGTGTTGCCGACGTCCTCGATGGTCACGCTGCGGCGCAGTGGGGCGGTGGTCTCGACGTGGTCCAGCATCGCCCGGAACTTGGAGATGCCGGCGGCCGCCAGGGTCTTGATCGGACCGGCGGAGATGCCGTTGACCCGGATGCCGTGCGGACCCAGGCCGTGGGCGAGGTAGCGGACGCCGGCTTCCAGGGACGCCTTGGCCAGGCCCATCACGTTGTAGCTGGGCATCGCCCGAACCGCGCCGAGGTAGCTCAGGGTCAGCAGGGCGCCGTTGCGGCCTTCCATCAGCGGCCGGCCCGCACGGGCCAGCGCCGCGAAGGAATAGCTGGAAATGTCATGCGCGATACGGAAGCCCTCGCGCGAGACGACGTCGGCGAACTCGCCTTCGATCTGGTCGCGCGGCGCGAAGCCCACCGCGTGGACGATGATGTCCAGGCCGTCCCATTCGCTCTTCAGCGTTTCGAACACCGCATCGATCTGGTCGTCCTCGGCGACGTCCAGCGGCAGGACGATCGACGAGCCGGTCTGCTCGGCGATCTTGTCGACCCGGCTCCTGAGCTTCTCGTTCTGGTAGGTGAATGCCAGCTTCGCCCCTTCGCGATGCATCGCCTCGGCGATGCCCCATGCGATGGAGCGCGGACTGGCCACGCCGACGATCAGCGCCTTCTTGCCTTTCAGCATGCCCATGACGGAGTTCCTCCCGGTCGACTTCGTGAGGCGCAGAGTGTACCCGTTCGGTTCTTGCTGCGCCGGCCTTCACGCCTGCATCGCCGGGGACGAGCGACCTGCGCCGCCCATGAAAAAAGGCGGCCCGGGGCCGCCTTCTTTCGTTCGGTCCGAAGCGGACCGTCAAGTCACGTCAGGCTCAGGCGAAGCGACGCACGGCGACGAAGCCGAGGCCGGCCAGGACCAGCACCAGCAGGCCCAGGGCCCACGGGTTGTTGACCGGAACCGGCTGGCTCTCCGGCAGACCCGCAACGGCGCCGTTGCACGCCGCCTGGTCGGTGCAGGCCAGCGCAAGGCCGGCGCACAGGGCCGGCATGGCCGCGTTGCGCATGTTGGCGTCGACCGCATCGGAGGTGTCGTCGAAGCTCTCGAAGATCTGCAGGCGCAGGATGCCGTCGGCACCGGCGACGATGTCGTTCAGGCCGTTGTCGGTGAAGTCGATGATCGCGCCGCCGGAGCTGTAGTCCTGGTCGCCGGAGGTGTCGTCACCGATCCCGACGGTCAGGTTGATCGCGTTCGGGTCGGACGAGCCGTTGGAATCGGAATGCTGGATCGTGGCTTCGCTCAGCCAGCTGGCGCCGACGGTGGCGATGCCGATGTCCCAGCCCACGCCGGTCAGCGCGTTGCCGGCACCGATGTTCAGGTCGATGACGATGTTGTCGGGGTCGTCGAGGCCGTCCCAGCTGTCGATGCCGTCGAAGCTCTGGCAGCCGACGGAGGCGGCGCCGCGCGGCGTGAAGGTCGGCTCGGAAACGGCGATGCTGCCGTCGGCGGACGAGATCACGGCGCTGGCGCCGGTCTTGCCGTCCTGGGCCCAGCTTGCGCCGGCGGCCAGCGACAGCGCGGCCGCTGCTGCGATCAGGGTCGCGTTCTTCTTCAGATTCATCTTGTACTACTCCCTTTCTCTTGAATTGAGGTCGTAACGGGGCGGGACCTGCACCAGGTCCAGCGACGCACTATACGGCATGGCCCACAAGCGCTGCAAGGTCCTTCGTCGTCCGAGCGACCGGCTGCATTCACCGATTCCGTGCACAATGAAACCTCGTTACGCCGAACCCGGTTATCGTCTGGACGGCCCGGGCGCCACCGTGCGGCCCCGACCGGGCCCGGGTTGTTGCCCGGTGCGTGGCTCAGCGTCCCGGGCCCGTCCCGCCGTATCGACCGAGACCGGATCGTGCCGCAACGAATCGCTTGCACGTTCTTCCATCGAAGCCCCAAGGAGAATCTCCCGATGAAGCTGATCGCCATCAGCGGCAGCCTGCGCCGCGAATCGTTCAACACCCGGCTTACCCGGGCCATTGCGGCACGGGCGCCTGACGGCGTCGACGTGGATTGCGCCACGCTGCACGGCATACCGCTCTACGACGGCGACCTCGAAGACGAACACGGCGTGCCCGAGTCCGTCGAGGCCCTGCGCGCACGGATCGACGCCGCCGACGGCCTGATCCTCTCGACCCCCGAGTACAACGGCGCCATGCCCGGTGTGTTCAAGAATGCACTCGACTGGCTGACCCGACCGCCGGAGAAGATGGCGCCGACGTTCTCGGGCAAGCCCGCTGCGCTGTGCGGCGCGACGCCGGGCGGCCTGGGCACCACGCTGGCCCAGGCCGGCAGCCTGGTCATGCTGCGCCAGTTCAAGGTCGCTCTTTTCCCCGACCATCTCCGGGTCTCCGGCGCCGCCGACGCGCTCGGCGAGGACGTCGGCGAGTCCGGCCCGGACGAGCGCACCATCAAGCAGATCGACCGCTGGCTGAAGGGCTTCATCGAGTTCGTCGGCGACCGTTGAGCCGGGGCGCGAGACGCGCAGAGCGCGGTGCGGGTCGACGCCGGGCCGGCCGTCGCTCGGCCGTTCAGTCGGCCGACGGCACGCTGCAATCGAGCGCGTCGAGGCGGGTCAGCCGGACGGGCTCCAGCTGCCCGCTGGAAAACCCTGGGTCGTCGCTGGTCCATTCGATCGACGATGACGTGCAGGTCTCGAATACCCAGGTCGCTTGGCCCCAGGAAAGACGATCGACCTCGGCGGCGTCGAACGCGTCGCCGAAGCGCGTGCCGCGGGTGATCAGCAGGTCGTCGAAGGTCGCGACGGCACCGTCGAGCGTGCCGCCGCCGACGATCCACGCGGGGATGCCGTCGCGATCGTAGGTGAACCAGGCCAGGAACAACTCGCCGGGACGCACTTCCTGGAGCAGCCAGCCCTGGCCGTCCTGGGCCGGGTCGTACCATTGGCCGCTGAGGCCCGGCCGCTCGGCGGCCGCCGGCCGCGGTGCCTCTTCGCAGGGCAGCCCCTCGATCCCGGCCAGTCGCTGCATGGCGCGCGATCCGCTTCCGTAGCCGTTTGCTCCGGCCCACTCCGCGGTCCCGCGCCTGCAGTCGTCGAAGCGCAGCGTCAGGGCGCCCCAGCTCGACAACTCGATATCGGCCGGGTCGAAGCCGGGTCCGAATCGTCCGCCGCGCGCCCGGAGCAGGTCCGGGATCACGATCGCATCGTCCTGGACCGTGCCGGCGCCGGTCAGCCAGAGCTGCTCGTCGCTTTCGCCCTCGGCCGGGTAGGTGAACCAGAGCACCGCCGCGCGACCATCGGGCAGCACCTCGACCAGCCAGCCCTCGCCCGAGCGATCCGGGTCGAACCAGTGACCCGAATGGCCCGGACGGACGGCCCGCAGCTTCGGCGCGATCGCGATCGCCTCGGCCGCCTGGAGCTGTCCCGGTGCCACCGCGTCGTCCAGGTAGGCGCCGGTCGCGGCATCGAAGCGCAGCACGCCGCCGCGGTCGCGATCGACCACGAAGAGATCGCCGGCGGGCCCGAAGGCCAGCGCGCGGGCGCTGGCCAGGCCGCCGCGGCCCGGCGGAACGAGAATCTCGGGCACGCCCGGCAGGTTCGGATCGAAGCGGACCACCCGCGCGCCGTCGGCTACGTAGAGCAGGCCGTCGGGCCCGAAGCCCATGTCGCGCGGGTCGCTCAGCTGTCCGCCGAAGGCCAGGCTCTGGAGCCGTTCCCCGCTCGTGCCATCGAACACCAGGATCCGGCCCTGTCCGCCCTCGGCGAGGTAGAAATGCCCCTCCGGGCCGAAGGCGAAGGCGCGCAGCGGCAGGCTCATCAAGGTGTTCCAGTCGGCGGGGTTGGTCGAATCGCCCGGCTGCGGCTCGGCCCGCCGTCGGCCGGTCTCGTCGTAGCGCTCGACCGCGTTGTCGCCGAGCACGACCAGGCCGCCGGCCGGATCGAAGCCCAGGGCCCGCGGAAACGCGCTGAGCAGTTCGCGCGGCTCCGGTCGCTCGGAATCGAGGAAGACGTCGACCAGCGCGCCCGTCGCCCGGTCGTAGCGGCGGACGTCGGCCGACGCGAGCAGCCAGGCCAGGCCGGTTCCATCGACGGCCAGGTCGCTGAATTCGGTCAGCACGGGCAGGTCGTCGACCGCCTGCGGCGCCGCCGCGGTGCCCCGCGCGCTGCCGTCGAGGTTGAAGGCGAGCACCTGGTCGAGGGCGCTGTCGACCACCAGCAGCTCGTAGTCGTCGATGCTGCCCATGGCTCGCAGGGCGCGCCCGGCGAAGGTAGGCGGCGGGGGCGGGGCGGGCGCCTGGCCGTCGAGCGGGTCGAGCGGGTAGGGATCGGTCGAGTCGGGCACGCCGTCGCCGTCGCTGTCGGCGTCGACCGGGTCCGGTGCGGGCGCGGTCGATGTGCCGCCGCGGTAGGCGGCCACCTGGCCGATCCGTCGCCGCAGTTCGGCGGCGTTGTCGGCCCGTTCGCCGTCGATCTCGGAACCGCAGGGGCCGCCCCCGCACTGGAGGTCGGGCGACGAGAAGCGATCGAGGCGAAGGAACCGGTTGGGGTCGCCGGTGCCGAAGGAACCCATCACGGTGTTGAAGCGCCCGAGTTGCACGTAGGCATAGTTGGACAGGGACGGATCGTCGCCCGGGAACTGCTGGTGGCGCGCGTTGAGGTTGTGTCCCAGTTCGTGGGTGAACACCGCGTCGGAACAGATCGACCAGTTGCTGACCCCGTCGTTGGTGATGTGGACGCCGTAGCGAGGATCCGGGTCGTCGGCCGGCCGCGGGAAGAACGCGATGCCGCAGGAACCGCGGGTCTCGATGTCGTGCGGCCAGGTCAGCACGACCAGGTCGGCGCCGACCTGGTCCCGGATCGCGGCGAGGTTCTCCAGGCCCGGCACGAACGTGCCGTCGACCGCATCGGACAGCAGTCCGAGCATCTCGCTGTTGTTGTCGGTCGGCAGCGAGCCGACCGGCCGCTGCAGCACCTTGCGGACCACCGCGGGCACGCCCGAATCGGCCAGCGCCTGGTTGGCGATCGCCACCAGGTGGTTGAGCCGGGTCTCGAGCAGGTCGCCGGGATAGCGCGCCTGCATGGCGTCGGGATAGATGAACATCACGTCGATCACGGTCGCCTCGCCCGAGCGGACGGTCGCTTGGCCGCGAGGCGGGTCGTCGGCCCGGTCGGTCGACTCCGTTGCCGCGGCCCGCACGCGGGCTTCGGAACGCACGCGCCCGTGCGCAGCCGCGTCGAGCGTCGGGGTCAGCACGTCGCTGCCGAAGTCGTCGACGATCAGCTCCGGGCGGGATGCATCGATCAGCCAGGCTCCCGAGACGTCGCTGTGGACGAGGAGCAGCCTCCCGTTGACGCGGAGCCGCCCGAACAGGCCGGACGCGCCGGCGGTGAGCACGCCCGCCGCCGGGATCGGCGACTTCGCATCGCTGTGGACGCGCACGCTGGAATCGCCGTTGCCGTGCCGGTGTGCAGGCCCGCTCCGAAGCGTCACGCTGCGGCCGTCGGGGAGCGTCAGCGCGACCGTCGACGCGTCGGCCAGGCCAGCGGGATCGGCCACGATCGGGTGACGCGCCGAGGACGGCAGCCCGGCCACCGGGCCCGTGCGGAGCGCCGCCTTGGCGTCCAGCTGCCAGAGCGGCACCGGGTCGGCGGCGACGAGATCGGACGCCGGCAGCAGCAGGGCTGCGACGAGGAGGCGGAGCGCGGCGACCGGGGCGCGTCGCGCCGCCGGGTCGGCCCGCGTGCTGCATCGAGGGTGGAAACGGCCGGGAAGAGGGGGATGCGTCTGGAGTCGATTCATCGAAGGTCCGGAAGTCTTGGGCCGGTCGGGCCGGATCGGGTTCCGCCGCCCCTCCTGGTCGTTCCGGCGATGCCGGCCTGGGGCGCTGGTGCCCCGGGCAGGAGTCGAACCTGCGACCTGCCGCTTAGGAGGCGGCTGCTCTATCCGCTGAGCTACCGGGGCGACGCCGGGCTAAAGAGTACCAGAGCGATTCGTGAGCGGGCGCGCGGTCAGGCAGGTCCGGGCCGCAGATGCTCGCCCGGTCACCCCATCCCGGGAGCCCGGGAGGGGGATCAGGGTTCGAGCTCGGCGCCGAACAGGTCGCCGCGCCAGCCGTCCAGCCAGTCCGGCCGTTCGCCGCGCACGATCCGGGTCAACTCGCGCTTGCTCGCCAGCAGCGCAGGGTCGACGTCGAGCTCCTCGGCCCGGGTTCGCACCGTCTTCTGCAGATCGGTCACTGCGTCGCGGTCTTCCCGGGTGAGCGGTTGCAGCTCCGGCGGGCGGACGAAGTCCGGGGTCGGGGTGCGGCAACATTCGATCAGGGTCGGACCGAAGCGCCGGGCGGCGCCGGGCTTGAGCTTGTCGATGCCCTCGAGCCCCGAGGGGTCGCGGGGATTGCGTCGGGCGATCTCCAGCAGCACCGGATCGGCGGCGATGAAGGTCCGCGGCAGGTCGCGCCTGCGGGCCTCTTCGTCGCGCCACCGCGCCATCCGGTCCAGCCGGGCCAGCGCGTCGTCGTCGAGTCGATCCGCGCCCCGGATCCGGGTCAGCGGATCGACGGGCCGACGGGCCCGCTCGACCAGCCGCGCGCAGTCCTCCGTGTGCCAGCCCAACCGGCCGGCCCGGTCCAGCCCCTCGGCCAGTCGCGCCATCAGTTCGGGCAGGCCGATCACGTCGTGCGCCGCATAGGCCATCCACGCGTCGGGCAGTGGACGCCGCAGCCAGTTGTTGCGGCCCAGTCCTCCGGGAAAGGTCACGCCGAGCCGTTCCTCGGCCAGGGTCTCGTACTTCAGCTGCAGCGGCATGCCCAGCATGGCGGCCGCGATCTGCGTATCGAACAGCGGTTCCGGCAGCGCCCCGCAGACCCGTTCGATCACCTCGAAATCCTCGCCGACGCTGTGGAGAATCTTGACCCGGCCCGGATTCCGCATCCACCCGGCCAGTCGGGAAACGAATTCCCCGACCTCGCCCAGGGCGACCGGATCGATCAGCCAGACCGCGTTTCCGTCACTGAATTGCAGCAGACCGGGCTGCGGAAAGAATGTGCGCTCGCGCACGAATTCGGTGTCGATTCCGACGGCGTGACACGCTTCGATCTCCGAAGCGTGATCTTCTAGCGAGTCGATTCGATCGATGAAAAAGCGGGGCGCGTCCAGCATCTCGCCGGGTGCGCGTCGTCGATGTGTACTGCTCATGGTTCGGGTTCCCGTCCGGATCGTCCGGTTTGCTTGTCGCGTCCAACCAGTTGCGCTATGTTTACGCGGAAAGGGCTTGGCCCGCGAGCACCCGGAAGAAGGTTGCCGCGCGCTGGATGAAACACTCGCAGCAGGAATTTCCAGATGAAATCTTCGTATGCCTTGGTGGGACTGTTCGTGGTGCTCGCGCTGCATGGTAGCGCATGGGCACAGGACGAACAGGAAGGCGCGCAGGCCGACCCGGCCGCAGCCGCAGAAGGACAGGAGCAGGAAGAAGAACGACGAGTCCGCCGATTGGGGGATGTGATCGGCGAAGGCTCGCAGGAATGGTCGATGGACATTCCGGCCATCGAAGCGCCGGCCACGCCGGTCGAGTCGCAGCCGCAGGTCTCGCTGCCGGACCCGGACCAGGACGCGCAGCTGCAGAACCTGCTGACCCGCCGGGCCTTCGTGCCGGACGATCCGGACATTGCCGCCGAGCTGGCCGATCTGCTCGACGACGTCGAATCCCAGGCGCGTGCTGCGCTGGACGCCGGTGACCTGGCCCTGGCCACCCGGCTGGCCAACGTGATCGGAACCCTGGACCCGGATCGCGCGGTGGTCGATGAGGTGGAGCAGGCGCGGACCCGGGCCGAGACCCTGGCCCGGCTGCTGGCCCAGGCCGACGAAGCGCTGGAAGAAGGCAACCTGCTCGAGCCGGCCGATGCCTCGGCCTGGACGCTGTACGAGCGGGCGCTGGAACAGGACGAGGGCAACGCGGAGGCCGAAGCGGGCCTGGACGCGGTGCGGGTGGCGCTGCTGGACAGCGCCGAAGCCGCCATCGCGGAGAACGATTTCGAAACGGCCGCGGCGCTGCTGATCGCGGCCGGCGAACGCGATGCGGACGCCGATCGGATCGCGGCGCTTGAAGCCGATCTTGCTGCGGGACGTGCCGACCAGGTCCGTGCCCTTGCGGCGGACGTCCGTTCGTCGATCGACGACGAGGCCTACGAGCGGGCCGAGACCCAGATCAACCAGCTGGTGGCGCTGGGCGCACCGACCGACCAGGTCGAATCGCTGCGCACGCTGCTCGACGACGCGATCCGCTACGGCGGCTTCGAACCGGGCCAGGTCTTCCAGGACGGTCTCGGCGACGGCGACGGCCTCGGGCCGGTCATGGTGGTGGTTCCGGCCGGCGATTTCCTGATGGGATCGCCGGAAGACGAGGACAACCGCGTCGACAACGAGGGGCCGCAGTTCCGGGTCGAGTTCGACCACGGCTTCGCGCTGTCCCAGACCGAGATCACGGTCGGCCAGTTCGCACGCTTCGTCGATGAAACCGGCTACGTGACCGACGCGGAACGGGCGCGCCGGTCGAAGGTCTATCGCGCCGGCAGCGGTCGGGTCGACGAGCAACGCGGCGTGACCTGGCGCATGAACTACGTCGGCGACGAGGCCGACCCGGACCTGCCGGTGATCCATGTGTCCTGGAACGATGCCAACGCATATGTCACCTGGCTGGCGCGCCGCACCGACCGGCCCTATCGCCTGCCGTCGGAAGCGGAGTTCGAGTACGCGCTGCGCGCGGGCACCCAGACGCCGTACTGGTGGGGCGACGGTAGCCCGGACGAGGCGGTCGAGAACGTGACCGGCAGCGGCGATCAATTCACCGACTCGCGCACCTGGACCGTGGCCTTCGATCGCTACACCGACGGCTACTGGGGTCCGGCCCCGGCGGGCAGCCTGCAGACCAATCCCTTCGGCCTCTACGACATGGGCGGCAACGTCATGGAGTGGCTCGAGGACTGCTGGCACGACAGCTATGTCCGCGCACCGTCCGACGGCACGGCCTGGGTCAACCCGGGCTGCGAACGGCGGATGATCCGGGGCGCCTCCTGGTCCTCGACCCCGGCGATGAGCCGGTCGGCGTTCCGCCTGTCGAGCCGGGAAGACAGCACCGACGCCCGTGTCGGATTCCGGGTCGCTCGCGACCTCTAGGGCGCTGCCGGCGAGGCGGGTGAAGGGTCGGCCATCGAGCTGGGGTATTCTCTCGACCTCGTGACGAACCACGGCGGTCCGCCCGGGCGGACCGGCACTCCGCCTGGAGGAGGCGCCTTGGGGAGCAGCCCACCACGCCACGTCCGGCCGGCCCCCGGCCGACCCGAAGCTGACGGGCCACCGCGCCCGGCACCCGGGGCATGCGGCTGATCGATGTCGATCAGACCGGCCGTCTGCGCGGTGCGTCCGCGCTGATCTTGCTGGCCGCCTTGATGACCGCCGGCGCTCTGGCTGCCGGGTTCTGGGCGGACCGCCAGCGTCTCCACGAACTCAAGTCCAACCTGCGCGGCGCGACCGAGGTGGCGGCCGAGCGGCTGTCCCGCGCGCTGGGGGAATTCCGGTCGCTGGCCGCTCGCGTGCCGACGGCCGGGGCGCCCGACTGCTCGGCAGAGGCGCTGGAACGGCTCCGCCGGGAGCTGTTCGGTCTCGATTACCTGCGCGATATCGGCATCGTCCGCGACCGCACCCTGCATTGCTCGACCACCCTGGGCGAAATCGCCGACCCCGTGCGCAGCAGCCTGCCCGACCTGATCATCGACCACGGTCGGATCGAACTCTATGCCTACCGGAGCGTGCGCCTGTCGCTGAGTCGCCCGACCACGGTGCTCCAGGTCCGTCACATGAACGCGCTGGTCGATCCGGTGGTGGTCGAAGGCCTCAGCGCTTCGCCGTGGCTCGATGGTCTGCAGGTGTCCGACCGGGCGCGCGCCGACTGGTATGCACTCTACGGCCAGCCGGGCACGGAACCGGTCGGGCCGGTTTCGCCCGGTACGCTGGTCGCGGAGGTCTGCAGCGAACAGGACGGCTTCTGCCTTCGCGGCGTACTGGGAAGCTCCGGTGCCTCGCCGTCCGCGTCCGGCACCTGGCTCGGTTTCGCGGTACTCGGCGCCGTCGCAGGTCTCGCGGCCTACCTGTTGATCCAGCTCATCTGCCTGAAATACTGCACGCCGGCGATGCGCATCCGGCGGGCACTTGCCAGCGGCGCGATCAAGGCCCGCTACCAGCCGGTGTTCGATGCCCGCAGCGGCCGCATGATCGGCGTGGAAGCGCTGGCCCGATGGCCGTCGGCGCCCTCAGGCCTTCGCGCGCCGGACCATTTCGTGGCCGCGGCCGAAGCCGGCGGAGAATCCAGCGGTCTGACCCGCGCGATGATCGAGAACGTCGCTGCCGATCTCGGCAGCTGGCTGGCAGTACGAAGCCACCTCAGCGTCGCCATCAACGTGGCGGCGCAGGACCTGGAAGGCGGGGCGCTGGAGTCCGCGCTGGAGGACTGCCTGCTGGCCATCGGTATCGAGCCGGGCCAGATCGTGCTCGAGATCACCGAGCGCAGCCTGCTCGGGGTCCATCGCCCGATCCAGCGCCTGGCCGAACGCGGCTACCTGGTTCATGTCGACGATTTCGGGGAGGGTTACAGCAGCCTGGCCTACCTGCACGAACTGACCCTGCACGGGGTCAAGATCAGCCGGACCTTCGTGTCCAGCCTCGGCACCGATTCGCCGAAGGCCACGCTGGTTGCGAGCATGGTGCAGATGGCCAACCAGCTCGGCCTGGACATCGTCCTCGAAGGCATCGAGACCGAGCGCCAGCGCGAGGCCGCGCGGGCCCTCGGGACGGTGCGCTGGCAGGGCTTCCTGTTCGCCCGACCGATGGCCGGCGACGCGCTGCAGGCCTTCGAGGCGGCGCTCGAAGGCGAAGCAGACGGGGAGCAGGGGACGAATGGTGCCGGGGGAGGGACTTGAACCCTCACTCTGTTTCCAGAAACGGATTTTGAGTCCGTCGTGTCTACCAATTCCACCACCCCGGCACGGGGTGATACGCCGGATTGTACTTCGGACCCGGCGGCGGCGGGCCGGGCGGCTTCGGATCGGGATGCGTCCGATCAGGCCGCGTCGAGATGCAGCTCGGTCCTGGAGCGCTCGTACCAGTCGCCCTCGAGCGGGCGGAACACGCAGCACTCGGTCATCTCGCCGGAATAGATGTGGATCGTCACCGCATTCGAGCGCGGCGAGGGGTTGGCGATCGTGTGGTACTCGTGCGGCGGGATCAGGCTGCCGGCGCTGCCGACGCCGGCGCGCATCGTGGTCCGCGGTTCGAGGCAGAAGCGATCGCCGCGGGTTTCGGTCAGCTCGTACTGGACGACCTCGATCTCGCCCTGCCAGACCGCCTCGACGCACCACATGCCGCTGTGGTCGTGGATCGGGGTCGCCTGGCCCGGGCCCCAGGTCATCGCCATGATCGTGTAGCCGCGCTCCTGGTCCTTGTGGATGAGCCGACGCCCGTAATGATCGCCGGGGCAGTCGTGGACGCAGGCCGGCAGGGCCAGCACCCGGTTGTCGACCAGGTCGCAGAGCACGTTGCGCACGCAGGCGGTGATGGTGCGCGCACAGTCGCCGTCCATGACCGCGTCGAGGCGCTTGACGAGTTCCTGTTTTCCTTCGAATTCGAGCGTCATCCCTGACATGGTGACTCCGGCTCCTCCGCTCGGTTCGGGATCAGTCCAGCCACGCTGAAATCGGTGGTCCGAATCGCTCGAAGTCTACCAGAAAGGCATCGTGCCCCTGGGCCGAGGCCAGGGCGTGGAACTCGACCTCGGCGTCTTCGGCCTCGAGCGCGGCGGCCAGTTCGCGCTGCTGCCAGAGCGGGAACAGGAGGTCGGTCTCGACGCCGATGACCAGCGCCTTGCCGGAGAAACTGCGCCGGAACAGCGCACGCAGGCCCTTGTCGCTGTCGCAGGAGTCGAACAGGTCCATCGCACGCGACAGGTACAGGTAGCAGCAGGGGTCGAAGCTGCCGACGAACTTGCGCGCGTGGGTCTCGAGATAGGACTCGACCTCGAAGCGCATGCCGAAGGGCGTGGTCGGGAAATAATCCTGCGGCCGCCGACCGAAGCGGTCCTGCCATTCGCTGGCCGAGCGGTAGGAGATCATGCCGAGCTTGCGCGCGATGCGCATGCCGACCTCGGGCCAGTCGTCCTCCGTGTAGCGCCCGTCGCGGAAGTTGCGGTCGGTGACGATGGCCTCGCGCTGCAGCGAGCGGATCGCGATCGCCATCGGCGTGGCCGAGCAGGCGGTCGAGATCAACGCCATCCGGTCGGCGGAGTCGGGAAAGTGCTTGATCCAGGCCAGGGCGGTCAGGCCGCCCATCGACGGGCCGACGATGGCCGCCAGGCGCTCGATGCCGAGGTGGTCGACGACCAGCCGCGTCGCGCGGGCGACGTCGTCGATCGCCAGTTCCGGAAAGCTCAGCCGCCAGGGGCGACCGGTCTCGGGGTTGATGCTGGCCGGTCCCGTCGATCCCTTGCACGAGCCCAGGGAATTGACGCAGAGGACGAACCAGCGGTCCGTATCGATCGGTTTGCCGGGGCCGACCATGTCCTCCCACCAGCCCGGTTCCGGGTCGCGCTCGCTGCTGGCGGCATGGGCGCCGGGCGACAGGCCGGTGAACAGGAGCACCGCGTTGCTGCGCTCGGCGTTCAGGGTGCCCCAGCTCTCCCAGGCCAGCTGCAGGCTTGCGAGCGATCCGCCGCGGTAGAGCGGGAACGCGTGGCGATGGACGTAGTAGTTGGTGGCCGGTCCCATGGGCGCAAGGATACCGCCGCGGGCGTCCGGGTGGTCCGCGACGTGCGGCCGGTCAGTGCTTCCAGTAGGTGGGCGTCAGCAGGACCAGCACGGTGAAGATCTCCAGCCGGCCGAGCAGCATGGCGAAGCTCATCAGCCACTTGGTCGTGTCCGAGAGCCCGCCCCAGTTGGCGCCGGCCTCGCCGAGCGCCGGGCCGAGGTTGTTCATCGCCGAGAACACCACGGACACGGAGGTCACCAGGTCTTCTTCCAGGCTGGAGACGATCAGGGTCAGGAACACGATGCAGACGATGTAGAGCGATACGAAGCCCCACACGGCGTTGGCGACCTCGGGGTTCAGGGTCCGGCCGCCGAGCTTCAGGGGCACCACCGAGCGCGGGTGGATCAGCCGCTTGAGCTCGCGCAGGCCCTGCTTGGACACCAGGTACACGCGCACGATCTTGAAGCCGCCGGTGGTCGAGCCGGCGCAGCCGCCGAGGCCCGAGATCAGGATCATCAGGAGCGGCAGCGTGCCCGGCCAGAGGTAGACGTCGGCGGCCGTGAAGCCCGTGGTCGTGGTGTAGGACACCGCGTGGAAGGCCGCGTAGCGCAGCGATTCCCAGAAGGTCTCGTAGACGCCCTGGCGCCACAGCAGCACGGTGATCAGGATCGAGATGCCGAGCAGCAGGATCGCGAACAGCTTGAGTTCCGGGTCGTGCAGGTAGACCTGCGCGGTGGCCCGGCGCAGGGCCAGGAAGTGCAGGGCGAAGTTCATCGAGGCGACGAACATGAACAGCACCAGCAACCAGTCGATCAGCGCACTGTCGAACTGCGCCACCGAGGCGTCGTAGGTGGAGAAGCCGGCGGTGGAAATCGTGGTGAAGGCATGGGTGACCGCGTCGAAGACGTTCATGCCGGCGGCCCACAGGGCCAGCGAGCAGATCACGGTCAGGCCGATGTAGATCAGCCACAGCGCCTTGGCGGTCTCGGCGATGCGCGGCGTGAGGCGGTTCTCCTTGACCGGCCCGGTCACCTCGGCCTTGTAGATTTCCATGCCGCCGATCCGCAGCATCGGCAGGATCGCCACCGCCAGGACGATGATGCCGAGCCCGCCCATCCACTGGAGCTGCTGGCGGTACCAGCGGATCGAGATCGGCATGTCGTCGAGGCCGGCCAGCACCGTCGCGCCGGTGGTGGTGATGCCCGAGGTGGACTCGAACACCGCGTCGGCCAGGCCGATGTCCAGGACCAGGTACAGCGGCAGGGCGCCGGCCAGCGCCACGGCGCCCCAGCACGCCACCACCACCAGGAAGCCGTCGGCGACGCGCAGCTCGCGCCGGTTGTTGCGCACCGGCAGGTACAGCGCGCTGCCGATCAGCGCGACCGTGACCAGGCTGGCGAGGAAGGGCCCCGTCGCGCCGTCGCCGTTGGCCAATGCGAACAGCAGCGGCGGCACGAAGCCGACCGACAGGAACACCAGCAACAGGCCGACGACGCGTTGGACCGGCGCGTAGGCCCGCATCAGACGAACACGGCTTCGACCGCGAACAGCCGTTCGACTTCGGCGATCCTGCGCTTGTCGGCGACGAACAGGATCACATGGTCCTCGGGCTCGATGACCACGTCGTGGTGGGCGATCACCACGTCGTCGCCGCGGACGATGGCGCCGATCGTGGTCGAGTCCGGCAGCGGGATGCTGCCGATCTCCCGGCCGACGATGCGCGATCGGCCCGGGTCGCCGTGGGCGACCACCTCGATCGCCTCGGCGGCGCCGCGCCTGAGCGAATGCACCCGGACCATGTGGCCCTTGCGCATCAGGGTCAGCAGGGCGCCGATCGTGATCTGCTGGGGGCTGACCGCGACATCGATGCGGTCGGATTCGACCAGATCGACGTAGGCCGGCCGGTTGATCAGCGTGATGACCTTCTTCGCTCCCATCCGCTTGGCCAGCATCGACGACAGGATGTTGGCCTCGTCGTCGTTGGTCAACGCGCAGTAGACGTCCATCTCGTCGATGCCTTCCTCGCGCAGCAGGTCTTCGTTGGCCGCATCGCCGACCAGCACGATCGCCGTGTCGACGTTCTCGGCGATCCGTTCGGCGCGCTTCGGGTCGCGCTCGATCAGCTTGACGTGGTGGTCGCGCTCGAGACGCCGGGCGAGGCCGGCGCCGATGTTGCCGCCGCCGGCCAGGAGCACCCGCCGGGCCGGTCCCGAGGTCGCGCCGAAGGTACCCATCACGCCGCGGATTTCGTGGGTCGGGGCGAGGAAGAACACCATGTCGTCGACCTCGATGACCGTGTCGCCTTCGGGGATGATCGCCTGGTCGCGGCGGAAGATCGCGGCAACCCGTGCATCGACGCCGGGCGGCAGCTCGTCGGGCAGGCTCTTCAGGGCTCGGCCCACCAGCTTGCCTTCGCGGATGGCGCGGGTCGCCACGAGCTGGGCGCGGCCGTCGGCGAAGTCGAGGACCTGCAGGGCGCCCGGGTAGTCGATCAAGCGCTGGATGTGGTCCGTGACCAGCTTCTCCGGGCTGATCAGGACGTCGATCGGCGTGTGCTCGCGGTTGAACAGCTCGGGGTGCGACAGGTAGTCCGTGGCCCGGACCCGCGCGACCTTGGTCGGCGTGTTGAACAGGGAATAGGCGACCTGGCAGGCGACCATGTTGGTCTCGTCGGAGTTGGTCAGCGCGATCAGCAGCTCGGCGTCCTCGATGCCGGCGCGGATCAGCGTCTCCGGGTGGGCGGCGTGGCCGAGCACGGTCCGGATGTCGAGTTTTTCCTGCAGCTCGCGCAGGCGCTCGGGGTCCGTATCGACGACGGAGATGTCGTTCTCCTCGCGCGACAGCGAGTAGGCCATGCCCGAACCGACCTGGCCGGCACCGAGAATGATGATCCGCATCAGCCGCGGACCCGGGCGGGCGTCGGGGTGGGCGTCATGCGTCGTCCTCCTGGAGCTGCTTGGGGTCGATGCCGAGCTGCTTGAGCTTGCGATACAGGTGGGTGCGTTCCATTTCCACACCCTCGGCCAGCTGGCCGACGCTGCCGCCGACCTCGCGCAGCCGGGCGATCAGGTACTGCCGCTCGAAGGCTTCCCGGGCCTCGCGCAGGGGCAGGGAGAAGAGCGGCGAGTCGGTCAGCGTGGTGCCGGCCGCGCCGGCCCGTGCCGCTTCCTGCAGCCGCTCGTCGATCTCCTCGACCGTGACCGCGCTGTCGCGACCGTCGAGCAGGCTCCGGACCACGTCGACCAGCTCGGCGAGGTTGCCGGGCCAGTCGTGCTGCCGCAGCCGGTTCTGGGCCGGCAGAGGAATCGGGCGGTAGGTCCGGCCCTCGCGCGCCGGCAGCCGCTCGGCCAGCGCGCGGACCAGGTCGGGGATGTCCTCGGCGCGCTGGCGCAATGCCGGAACCTCGGCGCGGAACGGGCCGAGCTTGGCGGCAGCGGCGGACGCCTCGGCGCTGTCGGCGGCCGCGCCCGGGGCGCCGTCGGCCGCCGCGGTCGAAGCAATGACGCGGATCGCCTCGCCGCCGCGGCCCTCGAGCAGGGCGAGCAACTCGGCCAGGCGGCGCCAGCCCGTCTCGCCGAGCTGGTGGAGGCGGTCGAGGTAGAGCGTGCGCGGCGGATGGGACGAGGCCCCGGAGAGCCGGTCGATCCACTCGGCCACGCGGTCCCCGTTGCGGTCGCAGACCCGGTGGACGAAGCCGCCGCCGCCGGCCTGGGCGTGAACCCAGCGGGCCACCGTGGTGCAGCCGCTGCCCGGCTCGCCGTGCAGCAGCACGTGGCCGTCGGCGCCGGCGCAGACCTCGGCCAGCGCGTCGCGCATGCGCTGGATGGCCGGGCTGCGTCCGATCGGTTCGATCACGTCGCTTTCGCCCTCGGTGGCCCCGATCGGCTCGTGCTTGCGGGTCTCGGCCAGGGCGCGCCGGATGGTCGCCAGCAGGCGCGCCATGGAGACGGGCTTCTCGATGAAGTCGAAGGCTCCCTGGCGGGTGGCCTCGACCGCCGCTTCGACCGAGCCGTGGCCGGAAATCATGACCACCGGGCAATGCAGCTCGCCGCGTTCGCGCCATTCCTTGAGCAGCGTGACGCCGTCGCAGCCGGGCATCCAGACATCGAGCAGGACCAGGTCGGGAGAGGCCGCGGACAGCAGGCTTCGCGCCTGTTCCGCATCGCCGGCCAGCTCCACTTCGAAGCCTTCGTCGGCCAGGATTTCGCCGACCAGTTCGCGGATGTCCGGCTCGTCGTCGACGATCAGTACGCGTTCGGCCATCGTGGGGGAAGTCCGGAGCAGGCGGGAAACGCGCCAAGGATAGCGCACATCATCGCGGTGGTTGCGCGGGTACCGGCAGTTCCAGCGTGAGCAGCGCGCCCCCGCTCTCGGCGTTCGCGGCACGGATCCGGCCACCCATGGCGTCGACGATGCGGTGGACGATCGCAAGCCCCAGGCCGGTTCCGCGCGGCTTGGTCGTGGCATAGGGTTCGAACACCCGGGCCAGCATCGCGGGGTCGAAGCCCGGCCCGTCGTCGCGCAATTCGAGGCCCAGCCAGTCGCGGCCGTCGCGGCGCAGCGCCCGCGAACGGATGACCAGGTGCGGCGCGCCGTCCGGGTGCGCTTCGCGTGCGTTCTGGACGAGGTTGTTCAGGATCTGCCGGAACTGGCCGGGGTCGCCGAGCGGCCGAGCCTCGCTGCCCTGCAGGTCGATGGTCACGGTCACGCCGCTGTCGCCGGTGGTCCACAGTTCGACCACGTCGCGAACCAGCGCCTCGACGTCCAGCGGTTCGCGCCGGGGCGTGCCCGGTCGGGTGTAGTCGCCGAACGCGTCGACCAGTTCGCGCAGCGCGTCGACCTGGTGGACGATGGTCCGGGTCGCGCGCTCCAGCAGTTGCCTGCGGTCGCCTTCCAGTACCGGTTCCAGCTTCAGGCTCAGACGTTCGGCGGCCAGCCGGATCGGCGTCAGCGGGTTCTTGACTTCGTGGGCGAGGCGCTGGGCCAGCTCCGCCCAGGCGGCCTGGCGCTGCGCCTGGTCGAGCTGGGTCACGTCGTCGAACACCACGACGTGGCCGGCCGGTCGCGGGGCGTCCCGGTCCGGGTCCGGACCCTCGGAACGCTCGCCCGGACCGGCGTCGTCGCCCGGCAGCGTGGACCCGCGGCAGACCAGCGCGAGTGCGGTGTCGGGCCGTTCCAGCTTGATCTCTTCACGCCAGTCGCCGCCGGCCCGTTCGATTCGCCGGTCGATGCCCTCGAACAGCGCGGCCAGCGCCGGGTGGCGCTCGGCGAGCTCGGCCGGGGTCAGGCCGCGGGCGCTCGCCGGGTCCAGGCCGAGAATCGCGCCGGCACTGTCGTTCATCGCCTCGAGGCGGCGTGCACCGTCGAAGGCCAGCACGCCGGCGGAAAGCCGCGCCAGGACCGTCTGCAGGTAGCGCCGCTCGTTGCTCAGTTCGCGTTGCGCGGCCTCGAGGCCGGTGGCCATGTCGTTGAAGGACTCGACCAGGAAGCCCAGTTCGTCGCGGCTGGGCACGTCGAGCGTCTCCGGAAAGCGGCCCTGGCGCATCAACTCGGTGGCGTCGGCCAGTTCGCGGATCGGCCGGACCAGCCGTCCGGCGGCATTGAAGGCCAGCAGCATGGCCAGCAGGGCGGTCATCGCCAGGACCAGGAACAGGATCAGCACGAAGCTCTGCTGCAGCCGCTGGCGCAGGTAGGCCACGTTCTCCTGGCGGAAATAGGCCTGCTCGATCGAATCGGCCAGCACGGCGAAATCGTCGGGCAGCGGGAAGATGCCCTGCAGGGTCCGGGCTTCGCCGGGCACCGTGTCGACCGGCATCAGGACGCGGATCTGCATGCCTTCTGCGGTCGGTTCGGCCGCCGCGTAGGGCTGGCCGCGGGCGGCCTGCGACAGCGCGAAGGACGACGGCAGGTCGGCGACCATGCGCGCCGGGTCGAGGTGGACCAGGGCCTGGACCTGGCCGGAGGCGTCGAACAGGGTGAGCTCGGCGGGGCCGGCCGACGACAGCTGGCCGAACAGGTAGTCGAGCTGGCGTTCCTCGTCGAGGCCGCGCCCGCCGGCCGGCAGGCCGTCGGCGATCCGGGCCAGGCGATTGCGCGATTCGCGCGTGCGCAGGTCGAGGAACAGCTGGCCGAGTTCGATCGAGTCGGCGAGCGCCGCCTCGGTGCCGGCATCGAGCCAACCGGCGATGGTCTCGGTCAGGAACTCGGTCGAGAACAGCCACACGATGACCACCGGTGGGAGCGCCAGGGCGGTGAAGATCGTGACCAGCCGCGCGCGCAGGCGCGCGCCGGGCCGGCCGCGGCGGACGTCCCGGACCAGCCGCGCGAGCCGGGTCGCGATGGCCGCCAGCAGGACCAGCAGTGCGATCCCCGTGACCAGGAAGATCCACAGGCTCATGCGGCCGAGCTGGCCCGACTCCTGCTCGACGTTTGCGACCAGGAACAGCGCCGTGAGCAGCAGCCCGGCGAAGGCGGCCAGCGGCAGGATGCGCCCGACCCGCTTCAGGACGGTCCGAAGTGCCACGCGTGCCAGCGATCGCCCAGGTGCCACTGGGCGGAAAAGAGGGTGGGAAGGTGCATCGGCGCGGGAAGCGCGTCGCGGTCGACACGGGCGCGGATCTGGACCTGGAGCGGGCGCTCCTCGGCCGCGCTGCGGTCCAGGCCGGTCTCGAAGAGCCGGGGTTCGGCCAGCGCCTCGCGCAGCATCCAGAAGCGCGGAAAGGTCCGGATGTCGCCCGCATCTTCGAGTTGCCAGTGCTCGAGCAGCGGCAGGTAGCGGATCCGGAAGGGCCGGGCGAGGAGGCGCAGCTCGCGGGCGATCGGCCCGTGCCGGCGAGCGACGCGCAGTTCGACGACCAGCTGCAGGTCGACGCCGTGATCGAGGGCCTCGCGGATCGCGGGACTGGGCTGGAACGCGATCGGGCTCTCGATGACCAGACGGTCGTCGATCCAGCGCGCGGCCGGGTCGAGCGTGAGTTGCCCGAGCCCCGGATCAGCCGGCTGGCAGGCGGCGCACAGCCAGATAGTAGAAGCCATCGCGATCCAGCGAGCCCGGCAGGATCTGGACGCCCGGGTCCACGTCCCGGCAGGCCGGGATCGCGACGTCGACGGCCTCGGCATCGGGATGGCGGTCAAGAAAGGTTCGGCCCTGGTCTCGATTCTCGGCGTGCAGTATCGAACAGGTCGCGTAGACAAGCAAACCGCCGGGTGCCAGCAGCGGCCACAGGGCATCGAGCAGCCGGGCCTGCAGCGCGACGTTGGCCTCGATGTCCCCGGCCCGGCGCAGCCAGCGGATGTCCGGGTGGCGTCGCAGCACGCCGGTCGCGGAGCAGGGCGCGTCGATCAGGATGCGGTCGAAGGCGCGGCCGTCCCACCAGTCGTTCGGCCGCGCCGCGTCGCCGGTCACGACGTCGGCGTCGAGGCCGAGCCGCCGAAGCGACTCGACGACCTTCGTCGCCCGCGCCGGGTCCGACTCGACCGCGGTCAGCTCCACCGCCGCGCGTTCGAGGATATGGGCGGCCTTGCCGCCGGGCGCGGCACACGCGTCGAGCACGCGCTGGCCGTCGGCGAGATCGAGCAGATCGGCGGCCGATTGCGCGCCCGCGTCCTGCACCGACAGCTCACCGGCCGCCAGGCCCGGGAGGTCGCCGACGGCGACCGGGTGGGCCAGCCGCAGGGCGTCGGGAAAGCGCGGGTCGATGAGGCTCTCGATGCCGTCGGCGTGCAGCCGCTCGGCCAGTGCGGTCGGATCGGACCGGCGCCGGTTGGCGCGCAGCCAGGTCGGCGGCGGCCGGTTGCCGGCGGCGAGAACCTCGTCGGCCTCGTCCGGCCAGTCGGCGCGGATTCGCGCGGCCAGCCAGCCGGGCAGGCCGTAGCGGTGGACGTCGTCGTCCGGCCGCGTCCCGGCCCCGTCGCGCAAGCGCCCGCGCAGCACGGCGTTGACCAGGCCGGCCAGCGGCGCGGCGCGCCCGACCCGGGCCGCTTCGACCGTGGCATGGACCACCGCCGGCGCCGGCTCGCGGCCCTCGTTGAGTTCGTCGATCGCGACGGCGAGCAGGAAGTGGATCCAGCGGTTGCGGCGGTCCAGCGGCTTGTTCAGGCGCCCCCGAACGGCCGCGTCGAGCATCGGCCAGTCGCGCAACACGCGGTTGCACAGGCGCCGGACCTGGGCCCGGTCGCGGCGGTCGGGCAGCGTGTCGCCGAGGCCCTCGAGCGCGTCGGTCAGGGCCCGACCGCGGTCGAGCACCTCGCGCAGCGCCAGGGCGGCTGCGACCCGGGGGCGGGCGCCGGTCGCGGGCGCGTTCGGATCCGAGGCCATGGGGCTCAGCCGCGCCAGTCGGGGCGCGCGTTCAGCCAGTCGGTGGCCGACATGCGCCGCTTGCCGGGCGCCTGCAGTTCGTCGATGACCAGCACGCCGGCACCGCAGGCCACCCGGATCGCGTCCGGGTGCCCGGCCGCCGTCAACAGCGTTCCGGGCTCGGCGCCTTCGGCCCGGTCGGCCTCGGCGCGGGCCCGGAAGATGCGCAGGGCCTGGCCGTTCAGCTCCGTGAAAGCGATCGGCCAGGGGTTGTAGGCCCGGACCTGCCGGGCGATTGCCGCGGCGTCCTCGGTCCAGTCGATGCGGGCATCGTCCTTGGCGATCAGGGGGGCATGGGTCGCTCTCCGGTCGTCCTGGGCCACCGGATCCGGCAGATTCCCGGCTTCCAGTGCGGCCAGCCCGTCGGCGAGCAGGTCGGCGGCCAGCACGGCCAGGCGGTCGTGCAGCTCGGCCGAGGTCTCGTCACTGGCGATATCGATCGCGCGCTGCAGCCGCACGGGGCCCGTGTCGAGCCCGGCGTCCATCTGCATCAGGGAGATGCCGGTCTGCGCGTCGCCGGCGCGGATCGCCTGCTGGATCGGGCTGGCGCCCCGCCACCGCGGCAGCAGCGATGCGTGCAGGTTCCAGCAGCCGTGAGCCGGCCAGTCGAGCACCGCCTGCGGCAGCAGCAGACCGTAGGCGGCGGTGACCAGCAGGTCCGCCTCGAGTTCGAGCAGGCGGGCGCGGTCTTCCTCGCGCTTCAGGCGCGTCGGCTGGAGGACCGGCACGCCGGCGTCGACCGCACACTGCTTGACGGGGCTGGGTCGCAGGTTCCGGCCGCGCCCGGCCGGACGATCCGGCTGGGTCAGCACGGCCAGGACGTCGGCTCGGTCGAGCGCCACGCGCAGCGCCGGCACGGCGAACTCCGGCGTGCCGGCGAAGACCAGGCGGGGGGACGGCACGGCTTACAGCGTCTGGACCGCGGGATCTCGACGCGCCTGGCGCGCCTGCTTCTTCATGCGTTTCTCGATCATCCGCCGCTTCATCGGCTTGAGGTAGTCGATGAAGACCTTGCCGTCGAGGTGGTCGATCTCGTGCTGGATGCACACCGCCAGCAGGCCGTCGGCGTCGAGTTCGAAGGGCTCGCCGTCGCGATCCAGCGCGCGTACGCGGATGGCTTCGGCCCGCTCGACCTCGGCATACTCGCCGGGCACCGACAGGCAGCCCTCCTCGCAGACCTGGGATCCCTGGCGATCGACGATCTCCGGGTTGATCAGGACGTGCGGGTCGTCGCGTTCCTCGCTGACGTCGAGCACCAGCATGCGGACGTGCCGATCGACCTGGGTGGCGGCCAGGCCGATGCCGCGCGCTTCGTACATCGTCTCGAGCATGTCGTCGGCCAGCGAACGAATCTTTTCGTCGACACGATCGATCGGACGGGCCACGGTACGCAGGCGCGGATCGGGAAACTGGAGGATGGTCAACTGGCTCATGACATGAACAATGTGACTTAAGGCTCAGAAATTCAATGAATCGGAGGGTGGAAAATCCCCCGCTTATGAGTATGATAGCGCAGGTAGGTGACAATGAACCGCAACCGAAGCGGGGCTGATCGCGCATCGGCGTGCCTGGGAGGAACTCAATGAAGAAGCTGTGTCTGACGATGATCGCGTTGCTGGTGGCCCTGCCGCTGGTGGCCCAGGACGTTGAAATCCGGGAAGATCATCCGGGCGAATACGTCGTCCAGGAGGGGGATACGTTGTGGGATATCGCCGGCCGGTTCCTGACCCGGCCCTGGCAGTGGCCGGCCATCTGGCAGGCCAACCCGCAGATCGACAACCCGCACCTGATCTACCCGGGCGATCGACTGACGCTGATCTACGTCGACGGCCAGCCGCGCCTTGTGATGGACGGTACGAACCGGCGCGGACCGGAAATCCGGCGCGAGGACATCTCGGGCCCGATCACCTCGGTGGCGCTGGACGCGATCGAGCCGTTCCTGACCCGACCGCGCGTGATCGACCTGGAGACGCTGCGGACCATGCCGTACGTGGTCGCCAACCAGGACGAGCGCTACGTCGCGGCAGAGCCGGACTACGCCTTCGTGCGCGGGTTGGACGACGGCCGACTGAACCAGGAATACATGATCGCCCGCCTGACCTCGCAGTTCGAACAGGTCGAGACGGACGACGGCAAGGTGCTCCGCCAGAACCAGCTTCGCGCCAACCGCGGCGCGGTGCCGTCCGACGAGCGTCCGATCGACCCCGACCGCCGTCGCGGCTGGAACCCGTTCGACCGCGGCGGCGAAGTCGTCGGCTATGGACTGTGGGAAGTCGCCTCGGCGAAGCTGGTCAAGCAGGGCGAGATCGCCACGCTGGAAGTGCTCGATGCCGAACTTGAAGTCCGCGCCGGTGACTACGTACTGCCGCTGGACCCGTACCTGTACGACCTGACCTTCTATCCGCGTCCGCCGGAACAGGCCATCCCGGCCAACGCCAGCGTGATCGGAATCCACGGCGGTGAGTACGGCGTGGGCCACTGGCAGATCGTCACGCTGGGCATCGGCAGCGACGACGGTGTCGCGCCGGGACACACCTTCTCGGCGTTCCGGCCGGGGGCGAACGTGCGCGACGACTTCAGCCGCGGCCTCCCGGGGCGTCCCGCGCCGGAGGGCATCGACGGTCGCCAGGTCCAACTGCCCGAGCAGTACGTCGGCATCATGATGGTGTTCCGGGCCTTCGACGACGTCAGCTACGCCCTGGTCATGGACGGCCAGCGAGCGATTCGCGTCGGCGACCACATCGACCACCCCGACCGCCGGCTCTGATCGGCGCGGGGCAGCGCTGCACGAGCGGAATCGCCGAAGGCGCATGGATTCGCAGGAGCGGTTGCGCGCCTGGCTGATCCTGCTCCAGGCCCCGGGGCTCGGGGGCGGAGCGCTCGGCGCGCTGATCGAACGCGACATCGACCCGGCCACGCTGCCGGGTCGTTCGCTTTCCGAACTGGGCCAACTCGGCCTGCGCGAGGCCGCCGCCCGCGCCCTGCGCCGCCCGGACGAGGAGCGCCTGGCCAGGTCCCTGGCCTGGCTGGACGACCCCAACCACCACCTCGTGACCCTCGAGGACGAGCTCTATCCCCCGCTGCTCGGGACCACCAGCGACGCCCCCGCCGCGCTGTTCGTCCACGGTGACCCGGAGGCGCTGCTGTCGCCGCAGGTCGCGGTGGTCGGTAGTCGCAGCGCCACTCGCGGCGGCCTGGAAACGGCGGCGGAGTTCGGACGCGCCCTGGCCGCCGCCGGCCTGGTCGTCACCAGCGGCCTCGCGGCCGGGGTCGACGGCAAGGCGCATCGGGCGGCGCTGGACGCCGGTGGTCGAACGATCGCGGTTGCGGGTACCGGGCCGGACCGGGTCTATCCGGCGCACCATCGGGACCTGGCCCACCAAATCGTGGATAATGGCGCCGTGGTCACCCCCTTTGCACCCGGCGTCGGTCCACGACCCGGTCACTTCCCGGCGCGGAATCGCATCATCAGCGGCATGTCGCTGGGCGTGGTCGTGATCGAGGCCAGCCTTCGCTCGGGCTCGCTGATCACCGCGCGGCTGGCCGGCGAGCAGGGGCGCGAGGTCTTCGCCGTGCCCGGATCGATCCGCAACCCGCAGGCCCGCGGCTGTCATCGGCTGATCCGCGACGGCGCCCGCCTGGTCGAGACGCCGGCGGACGTGATCGAGGACCTGGCACCGCTGGCCGGCGAGCTGGCCGGCCGCCTCCGGGCATTGCTCGACGAGGACGACGCGTCGGCCGATGGGGCCCGGGCCGACGAGCCGCCGGACGACGAGGATCCCGACGTCCAGGCGGTGCTCGAGGCGCTGGGCTTCGATCCGACCCCGGTGGAGGCGGTGATCGACCGCACCGAATTGACGACGTCGGCGGTATCGTCCATCCTGTTGTCGCTGGAACTCGAAGGTCGGGTTGCAGCCCATGCAGGTGGCCGGTACAGCCGGACCGGAACGAACACGGAAAGGAACTCATGAAGGAAAACGTGCTCGACCTGCTGATGTACCTGTTCGAGAACTACATCTACGACGAGCCCGAAGCCGAGCCCGATCGGGATTCCCTCAGCGAATCGCTGGAGCAGGCCGGGTTCTCGCACGGCGAGATCGACCGCGCCTTCGGCTGGCTGGACGGCCTTGCCGAGCAGCGCAAGCTGGCCGACGCGGACCCGACACCGGCCGGATCGGTCCGGGTGTTCTCCGCCGAGGAACTTCGCCGCATCGATGTCGATGCGCACGGCTTCCTGATCGACCTGGAGAACGTCGGCGTGCTCGATCCGGCGCGTCGCGAACTCGTCCTGGACCGCCTGATGGCCCTGGATGTCGAGGAGATCGGGCTCGAGGACCTCAAGTGGGTCGTCCTGATGGTGCTGTTCAACCAGCCGGGCCAGGAAGCCAACTACGCCTGGATGGAAGACCTGATGTTCGACGAGGACGGCCAGTACAGGCACTGATCGACACCGCGATGCGGACGCGTTCCGCATTGCCCGGAAACCCAAGGAATCCATGGCGAAGAACCTGCTCATCGTAGAGTCGCCGGCCAAGGCCACGACCATCAACAAGTATCTCGGCAAGGAGTTCGAGGTGCTTGCCTCCTACGGCCACGTGCGCGACCTGGTGCCGAAGGAGGGTGCGGTCGATCCCGAGCAGGACTTCGCGATGAAGTACGACATCATCGACCGCAACAAGAAGCACGTCGACAAGATCGTCAAGGCCGCGAAGAACGCCGAAGCCATCTATCTCGCCACCGACCTCGACCGCGAGGGCGAGGCCATTTCCTGGCACATCGCCGAGATCCTCAAGGACCGCGGCGTCAACAGCGGAAAGCCGGTTCACCGGGTAGTGTTCAGCGAGATCACGCCGAAGGCGATCAAGAAGGCCATCGAGCAGCCGCGCGAACTGGCCGACTCGCTGGTCGACGCCCAGCAGGCCCGTCGCGCCCTCGACTACCTGGTCGGCTTTAACCTTTCCCCGCTGCTGTGGAAGAAGGTGCGGCGCGGCCTGTCGGCCGGCCGCGTCCAGTCGCCGGCGCTGTGCATGATCGTCGAGCGCGAGGAAGAGATCGAGAAGTTCGAGGCCCGGGAGTACTGGTCCATCGAGGCCGACCTCGGTAGCGAAGGCGAAGACGAGGAGGGCCAGGCGTTCCAGGCCAACCTGGTCAAGCTCGACGGCGAGAAGTTCGAGCAGTTCGACATCACCGACGCGTCGCGCGCCGAGGCGGTGCGCAAGCAGATCGAAGAGGCGGCCGCAGGGCGCTTCGAAGTGGCCCGGATCACCAAGCGTCAGCGCCGCCGCCGCGCCCAGCCGCCGTTCATCACCTCCACGCTGCAGCAGGAAGCCGCGCGACGGCTCCGCTTCACGACCCGGCGGACGATGCAGATCGCCCAGCAGCTCTACGAGGGCATCGACACGGGCCAGGGCACCGAGGGCCTGATCACCTACATGCGAACCGATTCGGTCGCCCTGGCCGGCGATGCGATCAACGAGATCCGCCAGGTGATCGAGTGCGAGTACGGCGCCGAAACGCTGCCGGAAAAACCGAACTTCTACCAGTCGAAGAGCAAGAACGCGCAGGAGGCCCACGAGGCGATCCGGCCGACCTCCGCGGCCCTGACGCCGATCAAGCTCAAGTCGCATCTCAGCGACGACCAGTACCGGCTCTACCAGCTGATCTGGAACCGGGCCGTAGCCAGCCAGATGGTGCCGGCGGTCTACGACACGGTGGCCGCCGAGTTCGACGTCGGCGATGCGACCTTCCGCGCCAACGGCTCGACGCTGGTTGCGCCGGGCTTCCTCAAGGTCTACGCCGATGCCCAGGCCGACAAGGACAATCGCTTGCCGGAGCTCGACGAGGGCGCTTCGGTGCCGCTGGTCGCGATCCGGCCGGAGCAGCACTTCACCGAGCCGCCGCCGCGCTATTCCGAAGCCAGCCTGGTCAAGGCGCTGGAAGACTACGGGATCGGCCGTCCGTCGACCTATTCGTCGATCATCCAGACGTTGAAGGACCGCGAGTACGTCGAGCTGGAGAGCCGGCGGTTCACGCCGACGGCCACCGGCCGTGTGGTCGCGAAGTTCCTGTCCCAGCACTTCGACCGCTATGTCGACTACGACTTCACCGCGCGACTCGAAGACGAGCTGGATGCCATCTCGCGCGGCGAGCACGACTGGGTGCCGCTGCTGAAGGAGTTCTGGCAGCCCTTCATCGATCGGGTCAACGAAAAGGAAGAGTCGGTCAGCCGCCAGGAAGCGCAGCAGGCCCGCGAACTCGGCACGGACCCGAAGTCGGGCAAGCCGGTGATCGTTCGCCTGGGTCGCTACGGCCCCTTTGCCCAGATCGGCCAGGCCGAGGACGAGGAGAAGCCGGAATTCGCCGGCCTGCGCCAGGGCCAGAAGATGGAGACGATCACGCTCGAGGAAGCGCTGGAGCTGTTCAAGCTGCCGCGCGATCTCGGCGAGACGCCGGACGGCGAGCCGGTGCAGGCCAATATCGGCCGCTTCGGTCCGTACATCCGCTACGGCAAGCGCAATTTCGTGTCGCTCAAGGACGTCGACCCGCACGACGTCACGCTGGAGCAGGCGCTGGAGCTGGTCGCCGAGCACAAGCAGATGCTCAAGGATCGCATCATCAAGACCTTCGAGGCCGAGGGCATCGAGATCCTGAAGGGGCGCTACGGACCCTTCGTGACCGACGGCAAGCGCAACGCCAGCGTGCCCAAGGACGTCGAACCGGCCGACCTGACGCTGGAGGAATGCCAGAAGATGCTGGCCGAAGCCCCGCCGAAGGGACGCCGAGGGAAATTCGGGAAGAAGAAGGCCGGCAAGAAGAAAGCGTCGAAGAAGAAGACGAGCAAGAAGAAGGCCTCGAAGAAGAAGGCCTCGAAGAAGAAGGCGTCGAAGAAGAAGGCGTCGAAGAAGAAGGCGTCGAAGAAGTAGGCTTGAATGCAGCGGCGAGGGGCAACGGACCAGGGGAAAGTAAAACCCCGGACGCTTCCGCACTAGTCCCTGACCCCTCGTCCCTAGCCCCTCGTCCCTAGCCCCTGGTCCCTGGCCCCTCACCCGACCGAATTCCCATGCCCACGCCCTCCGAAATGGTCCGCGCCGTCGAGTCCGAGCTCCTCGAGCTGCAGGAGCGCTTGTGCCGCGAGTTCGAGGCCTGCGACGGCAGCGCACGATTTCGCGAGGACGCGTGGACCCGCGCCGAGGGCGGCGGCGGGCGCACGCGCGTGATCGAGGACGGTGCGGTGTTCGGCAAGGGCGGGGTGAATTTCTCGCACGTCACCGGTGCATCCCTGCCGGCGGCGGCCAGCGCCCGCCGGCCCGAACTGGCCGGGCGCGGCTTCCAGGCGCTCGGGGTCTCCGTGGTCATGCACCCGGTCAATCCCTATGTGCCGACCAGCCACGCCAACATCCGGTTCTTCATCGCCGAGAAACCCGGGGCCGAACCGGTCTGGTGGTTCGGAGGCGGCTTCGACCTGACGCCCGTGTACCCCTACGACGAGGATTGCATGGCCTGGCACCGGACCGCGCGCGACCTCTGCGCCCCGTTCGGCGACGAGGTCTACCCGGCGCACAAGGCCTGGTGCGACGAGTACTTCCACCTGAAGCACCGCGGCGAGACGCGCGGCATCGGCGGCCTGTTCTTCGACGACCTGAACGAATGGGGCTTCGAGCGTTGCTTCGACTACTGGAAGGCGGTCGGACACGGTTACGGCGATGCCTACGTGCCGATCGTCCAGCGGCGCAAGGCCACGCCCTACGGTGAGCGCCAGCTGGACTTCCAGCGCTACCGTCGCGGCCGCTACGTGGAGTTCAACCTGGTCTACGACCGCGGCACCCTGTTCGGTCTGCAGTCCGACGGCCGGACCGAGTCGATCCTGATGTCGCTACCGCCGATCGCCCACTGGCGCTACGACTACCGGCCCGAGCCGGGCAGCCCCGAGGCGGCCCTGGCCGACTACCTCAAGCCGCGCGACTGGCTGTCCGGGGCGTCCGCCGACGAGCCGTGATCGACCCGGGCTCGAGCGATCGGGCCTCGATCGATCCGGCCTCGATCGATCGCTGAACGGGCCCTTCCGGCCATTCTGGCCGGTCCATTCCAACCTTTTGCCGTTTCGGCGCATCCTGTAGGGCATGGACGCGTCCGTCGACGATGGCCTGGACCTGAGCCACACCGTGCCCGCGGCGGCCGGCGGCGATCGCGCGGCCTTCGAGCGGCTGTATCGGCGCTATGCCCCTGGCCTGGTCCCGGTGCTCTGGCGACTGGCCGCCGGCGACGAGGCGCGCGCCGAGGACTGGCTGCAGGACGCCTTCGTCCAGGCCTGGGGGCGGCTCGGCGAGATTCGCCGGCCGCAGGCCTTCCCGGGTTGGATTCGCCGCCTGGCGATCAACGTCGCTCTCGCCGACCGCCGCCGCGCCGGCTTCCGGGTCGTCGACGCCAGGCGCGACGCCGCCGGCCCCGAGCCGCCCTGGCCGGGCGCCGACCTGGACCTGGAGCGTGCGATCGCCCGCCTGCCGGACCGGGCGCGGCAGGTCCTGGTGCTGTTTCACCTCTGCGACCTCAGCCACGCCGAGATCGCCGAGGTCATGACGATCGAGACCGGCACGTCCAAGGCGCAGTTGAGCCGCGCCCGATCCCTGCTCAAGGAGATGCTTGCATGAACGAATACGGCACCGGGTCCTCTGACCGCGGCATCGAGGACAGCGAACTCGACGCACGGCTGTCCACGCTGACCCGTGAAGCGCCGCCACCGGCGTCCGCCTGGGCCGGGATCGCGGAGCGCATCCGTCCGCGCCGCCGAGGACGGCACGTTCGCTGGGGCCTGCTTGCCGCGGCGGCGGTGCTGCTGGTCGCCGTGGTCGTGGTCCGCCCGCCGCCCGACGAGCGGCCGGCGGGCATCGACGGAGGCCGGATCCTGGTCGCGGCCGAGACCGAGGCCATGCGCCGCGTCGCACCGACGGTGACCGGCGGGCTGATCGACACGCAGCCGCTGGCCGCGTCCTGGGCCGAGAACCAGGTCGCGATCGACGAACTCGAAGCCGCGCTGGACCGCGACCCGGACAACCGACTGCTGCTTGAATTCCTGGCCGAGGCGCGCATGCGCCAGGTCCGGCTGCTGAACTCGGGACTGGCCGTTCGCGGCCGGACCGACGCTTGATGGACGACCACGTTCCGCCCCCCAACTGCAACGACGAGGATGCTGCCATGAACGTCAGGAACACGATTGAAAGGAACATGAACGACAGGAACACGAACGACAGGAACCCCCCGAAGGCCCGGTCCTGGACCCATTGGATCACGGGCGCCGCGCTGGCCGCGCTGGTGCCGCTGTCGGCCGTCCCGGCCTGGGCCACGGATGTCAGCGAAACGCGCACCGCCGATGCGGACGCCGTGATCGATTTTTCCGGCGTGACCGGCGAATTCCGCGTGGTCGGAGCCGCCGCAGACCAGCTGAGCATCGAAGGCCGGCTCGGGGATGAAGTCGAGGAACTGGTCATCGAGGGCGATCCGTCCCGTTGGACCATCCGGGTCGAGATGAAGGACGGCGAGCGCAACGGGTGGAGCTGGGACCGCGGCCCGCAGACCGCCCTGGTCATCACCGTACCGGCGGGAAGCCTGGTGAGCGCGAGCTCGGTCAGTGGCGATCTCGAGGTCGAGGGCCTGCGCGGTCCGCGTCTCGAAGCCCGTACGGTCAGCGGCGACCTGATCCTGACCGGCAATTCCCCGACGCGACTGACCGCCGAAACGGTCAGCGGCGACATCGAACTCGACGGCGGCGGAACCGACAGCAATACGGTGAAGTCGGTCAGCGGCGACATCGAAGCGTTCGGGCTGGCCGGTAGCATTCGCGCCGGGTCGGTCAGCGGGGACCTCGAGATCGATGCGGTCGAAACCGTGGAGTTCGAAGGCGAGACCGTCTCGGGCGACCTCGAGGTCGCACTGCGACCGGTCGGCAATGCCCGGATCGACGTCCAGACCCATTCCGGCGGCATCGACCTGGCGCTGCCGGCGGGCACGCCGGTGGATGTCGACGCCAAGACCTTCTCCGGCGACCTCGAGAACCATTTCGCGAGCGACACCGAGACCATGCGCGAGAAGGGCATGTCGGTGCGTGCCGGCGACGGCAGCGTTCGCGTTCGCGCGCAGACCTTCTCCGGCGAGTTCGTCCTGCGCGAGTCCGACGGCTGACCCCGGACCGGAGTACGAGAGCCGGTCGCCCCGACCGGATGCACGCCCGCCGCGGGATTCGTCCCCGGCGGGCGTTTTCGTGCCGCTCGAAGCGCCCTCGTCGCCTAGCGGTTTCGCCGCCGGTAGTCCTGCCGGCCCCAGAACAGGATCAGGGCCAGGCCGAACAGCATCCCGCCGAGGTGGGCGAAGTGCGCGACGCCGGCCATCGTGCCGGTCACGCCGAAGAACAGCGTCAGCAGCCCGTAGCCGATCACGAACCACTTGGCCTTGATCGGGATCGGCGGAATGATCAGCAGGATGCGCTGGTTGGGGTACATCATGCCGAAGGCCAGCAGCAGGCCGAACACACCGCCGGAGGCGCCGATGGTCGGATAGATGCCGCCGGTGACCGCCGCGGTCAGCAGCTGGACCAGGCCGGCGCCGACGATGCAGACCAGGTAGTACACCACGAAGCGTTTCGTGCCCCAGGCCTGCTCGATCGGCAGGCCGAACATGTACAGCGCGAACATGTTGAAGAACAGGTGGCCGAGGCCGCCGTGCAGGAAACCGTAGGACAGCAACTGCCAGGGCCCGAAGCCCGTATCGAGCACGCCGACATCGGTGAACCGGATCGACTCCGGTGTGGCCAGCGGCCACAGCGCCAGCAGGCGCATCGACTCGATCGGGTTCATCTGCTGCAGGAACCACGCGACCACGGTGATGCCGAGGAGGACCAGGCTGGCGGGGGGATGGGCGACCCGTTGCGGATTCATGGTGCCGGGACCTGTTCGAGCAGCGCCTCGAGGCCCTCGCGGCCGGCGGTCGCGCGGCTGTCGTCGGTGAGCGGCCGCAGCTCCGCGACCCGGGCCGAATCGGGAAGGCGCTCCCAGCTCGCCCACTCGCGGCCGATGTAGCCGAGCAGTCCGGCGATGTCGTCGTCGGACAGCTGGCGCATCGGCGGCATGTAGCCGCGGTAGGTCCGGCCGGCGACCTCGATTTCGCCGCTCATGCCGCCGAGCACGACCAGCGCGATCGCGTCCGGGCCGAGCTCCAGCCACTCGGAACCGGCGATCGGCGGAAACGCCGGCGCCTTGCCGCCGCCGTCGTTGCCGTGGCAGGACGCGCAGAATCGGAGATAGGGTTCCTGGCCCTCGGCCAGTTCGTCGGACGACGGCGCGCAGGCGCCGAGCAGCAGCGCCGTCCCGGCCAGCAACGCGCCGCGTCTACAATACCGGGCCAGGTTTCGAATCGTCATTGCAGGGGAATCCATACGGTGTCGGGTGAATTGAGCAACAAGCGGATCACAGTCTACGCGGCCTCCAGCCACGCGCTGTCGCCGAATTACTTCGATGTCGCCGCGCGGCTGGGCCGAGCGCTGGCCTCGGCCGGCCATCCGATCGTCTACGGCGGCGGCGGCACGGGCCTGATGGGGGCGATGGCCGACGCCGCGCTGGACGCGGGGGGCGAGGTCCACGGGGTGATCCCCGAATTCCTGACCACCCTCGAGAAGGGCCATCAGCGCCTGACCTCCATGGAGGTGGTGCCCAGCATGCGCATTCGCAAGGAGAAGATGCTGGTCGACAGCGCGGCGGTGGTCACGCTGCCCGGCGGTTGCGGCACCTTCGAGGAAGTCTTCGAGGCGATGACCCTGAAGCGTCTCGGCCAGTACTTCGGACCGATCCTGCTGGTCAACACGGCCGGCTACTACGACAAGCTGATCGAGTTTCTCCAGCACAGCGTGCGCGAACGGTTCATGGGCCAGGCGCACCTGGACCTCTGGCACACGGTCGACGAGCCCGAGGACGTGCCCGAGGCGCTTCGGACCATCGAGCCCTGGAGCGCCGACGCGCTGAGCTTCGCGTCCGTCGATGCGGGCAATGACCGCGCTCGCGACTGACGCGCGCTCGCTGCTCGGCTTCTTCGAGCGCCTGCCCGGACCGCTGTCGACGGCCTGGCTGATGCTCGGGCTGGTCCTGGGCTGGTGGCTCTACGTGCCGATCCACGAGTTGCTCCACGTCGCCGGCTGCGTGCTGGCCGGTGGGTCGGTCTCGCGCCTGGAGATCGATGCGATCTACGGCGGTGCGCTGCTCGCCGAGGTCTTCCCCTTCGTGGTCAGCGGCTCGGAGTATGCGGGCCGGCTGACCGGCTTCGATACGGGCGGCTCCGATCTCGTCTACCAGGCCTGCGTGCTGATGCCCTACCTGCTGACGATCTTTCCCGGCTTCTGGCTGTGGCAGAAGGCGCTTGCCCGCGAGCGCCCCGGCCCCGGATCGATGCTGGCCGCGGGCGGGCTGCTGCCGCTGGTCGCGGCGCCGATGATCTCGCTGACCGGCGATTACTACGAGTCGGCATCGATCGTCGTCTCGCGGTTGTTCGCCGGCTCGGCCGGCCGACCGCTGGAGGCCTGGCGCAGCGATGACGTGTTCCGGATGATCGGCGACTGGACCGCCGCGTGGACCGTTGCCGACGTTGCCGCGATCGCCGGCGGCCTGGTCCTGGCGCTGGTCCTGGCACTGGCCACGATGCAGCTCGGGTCCGTGCTCGGGCATTGCTTGAACCGCACGACGCGCGGCCCGGAAGTGGTCGCTGCCCCCGTCCACGCCGAGGAAGATGCCGCATGAGTTCCGACCCCAGAATCGTCCGAGCCTCGTTCACCGACGGCGCCCGCTGGTTGACCGACGGCGCCAACCTGGTCGGTCGGGGCGGTGCCGGACTGGTGCGCGTCGCGGCCTGGTTGATCGTCCTGTCGCTGCTCCAGGCCGTGCCCCTGATCGGTCTGCCGCTGATGATCGTGTTGTCGCCGGTGCTGACTGCCGGTCTGCTCGGCATCTTCCGGCGCCTCGACGGCGGCGCCGCGTCGCCAGCGGGCTTCCCGAGCACGGCCCTGTTCGACGGGTTCCGGGAGCCCTCCGTGCGCGGCCGGCTGCTGGGTCTCGGCGGCCTGCTGCTGCTCGGCCTGTTCGCCGCAGTGCTCGTGCTGGGTGCCTGGCTGTCGCCGCAGATGGACCTGGAGGCGCTCAATGCGCTGATGGCCGATCCCCAGCGCATGGAGCAGGAGCCCGATGCGCTGTTCGCCCTGTTCGAGGGCGTGAACCTGCTCGGCGGCATCGCGCTGGCCGCCGGCGTGCTCGCGCTGGTGCTGGGTGCGCTCTACTTCGCCGTGCCGCTGGTGTTCTTCTGGCGCTGGCCGCTGCTGGCGGCGCTGCTGTGGAGCCTGCGGGCCGCGCTGGTCAACTGGGCCGCGTTCCTCGGCTACGCACTGGTCCTGGTCGGCGTGCTGTTCCTGGCCGGACTGGTGTTCATCATGCTCGGCGGCCTGTTGACGCTGGCCCTGGGGGCGTTCGGCCAGCTCCTGGTGCAGGTGCTCTCGGTGCTGATCTCGCTGTTCGTCCAGCTGCTGTTCGCCGCGGCCCAGTGGCGCGCCTTTCGCCAGGTGTTTCCGGCGAGCGGCGGTCCGGGCGAGCCGAGCCGGCCCGGAGCAGGGGGCGGCGATGCTTCGGGCGGCGAGTCCACGAGCGAGGCCTCTTCGGAGGATCCGGCCGACCCCTCGTCGGATCGAGAGACCGACCTGCGCGCCTGAACCCGGCCGGAGCGCTCAGACGGCCGTGCGGCGGTTCTTGACCAGGTGGTCGACCACCTCCGGTTCGGCCAGCGTCGAGGTGTCGCCGAGCTGATCGGCCTCGTCGGCGGCGATCTTGCGCAGGATCCGGCGCATGATCTTGCCCGAGCGGGTCTTCGGCAGGCCCGGTGCCCACTGCAGGTGATCGATCGTCGCAATGGGGCCGATTTCCTTGCGCACCCAGCCGACGAGTTCCTTCGCCAGGGCGTCGCTGCCCTCCCGGCCTTCCATCAGCGTCACGTAGGCGTAGACCCCCTGGCCTTTGATCTCGTGCGGATAGCCGACCACGGCGGCTTCGGCCACGGCGCCGTGCGCGACCAGTGCCGATTCGACTTCGGCCGTGCCCAGGCGGTGGCCGGAGACGTTGATCACGTCGTCGACCCGGCCGGTGATCCAGTAGTCCCCATCGGCGTCTCGCCGCGCGCCGTCGCCGGTGAAGTAACAGCCCTTGAAGGTCGAGAAATAGGTTTCGCCGAAGCGCTTGTGGTCGCCGTACACGGTGCGCATCTGGCCGGGCCAGCTGTCCGTGAGGACCAGGTTGCCGGAGGCCTCGCCCTCCAGGACCCGCCCGTCGGCGTCGACCAGCGCCGGCTGGATGCCGGGCAACGGCCGGGTTGCCGAGCCGGGCTTGAGCGCAGTCGCCCCCGGAAGCGGGCTGATCAGGATGCCGCCGGTTTCCGTCTGCCACCAGGTATCGACGATCGGACAGCGGCCGTCGCCGACGACCGAGTGATACCAGTGCCAGGCCTCCGGATTGATCGGCTCACCGACCGTGCCGAGGATGCGAAGGGAGTCGCGCGAGGTCGCCTTCACCGGTGCGTCGCCCTCGCGCATCAGGGCCCGGATCGCGGTCGGCGCCGTGTAGAACAGATTGACCCGGTGCTTGTCGCAGACCTGCCAGAAGCGACGGTGGTCGGGATGGCTGGGGACGCCCTCGAACATCAGCGTGGTCGCACCGTTGGCCAGCGGGCCGTAGACGATGTAGCTGTGGCCGGTGATCCAGCCCACGTCGGCCGTGCACCAGTAGATGTCGCCCTCGTGGTAGTCGAAGACCAGCTCGTGGCTGTAGCTGGCGTAGACCAGGTAGCCGCCCGAGGTGTGCAGCACGCCCTTCGGCTTGCCCGTCGACCCCGAGGTGTAGAGGATGAACAGCGGATCCTCCGCGTTCATCTCTTCCGCCGGGCAGTCGCCATCGACCCGCGCGAGCTCCTCGTCAAGCCAGCGGTCGCGCTCGTCGTTCCAGGCCACCTCGTCGCCGGTATTGCGGACCACCAGCACCGAGTCGACGCGCTCCGCCGCTTCCTCGTTGTCCAGGGCTGCATCGACGTTGGCCTTCAGCGGCGTGGTGCGTCCGCCGCGGCGGCCGAAGTCGGCGGTGATGACCACGTTCGAATCGCAGTCGACGATGCGGCCGGCCAGCGCGTCCGGTGAAAAGCCTCCGAACACCACCGAGTGGACCGCTCCGATCCGGGCGCAGGCCAGCATCGCGATCGCGGCTTCAGGGATCATCGGCAGGTACAGCGTGACGCGGTCGCCCTTGTTCACGCCGATCCGCTTGAGCACGTTGGCGAATCGGCAGACGCGGTCGTGCAGCTCGCGGTAGGTGATCCTGGCGTCGCGGCCCGGGTCGTCGCCTTCCCACAGGATCGCGACCTGGTCGGCGCGCGTGTCGAGGTGCCGGTCGACGCAGTTCTCGCAGACGTTCAGCGTGCCGTCGTGGTACCACCGGATGTGCAGGTCGTCGAGGTCGAAGGAGACGTCCTTGACGCGGGTGAACGGCCGCATCCAGTCGAGCCGTCGGCCGATTTCGCCCCAGAAGCCCTCGGGGTCGTTGCGAGCGCGCTCGCTCATCGCCCGGTGGTCGTCGGCGTCGACGTGCGCGCGTGCGGCCCGCTCTTCGGGGACCGGGTACAGGTCGCGGTGGGAGGCGGGGTCGGTCATGCTTCGGCTCCTTGGCTGAAACGGGCCAGGTGGGCTGTAACGGGCCGGGTGGTCACGGGCCGGGGGTCGCCGCCCCGGGCGGACGGCCGACCGGCGCGACCCAGTGTCCGACATTGCCGGGGGGCAAGTAAAGCCGGAGCGGCCGGGGCCGTATCGCGCGCCGGCAGCGGTCTCGATCGGCGATGGCGCACTGGTAAAGCGCAGCCGGCGCCCCCATTGCTGACCGCGTGGATCGGCCCACCGCACCGTCGGCAAAGGCGGGGCGGTTGTGGGATAATCCGGCGTTTGCCGACGTCCGGCCCCGGGCGGTCGATTGCAAGCAACTGAAAGAACTGAATTTTCTACTCTAGGAGTGCCGCGGCCATGCTGCAGACCCTGTCCGATTTCCTGATTTCTCCCGCGATGGCCCAGGCGGCCGGTGACGCGCCGAGCCTGCTCGGCTCGCTGCTGCCGCTGGCCTTCATCGTGCTGATCTTCTGGCTGCTGATCATTCGGCCCCAGATGAAGCGCAACAAGCAGCACCGCGAGCTGGTGTCCAGCCTTTCCGTCGGCGACGAGATCGTCACCGCCGGCGGAATGCTCGGCAAGATCGTCGAGGTCGGCGACAGCTTCATCGGCGTCGATCTCGGCGGCGGCACCACGGTCAAGCTGCAGAAGCATTCCGTGACCCAGGTCGTGCCGAAGGGCACGTTCGACTCGGCACCCTGACGCCGTTGCCGTGGAGGAATCGCCGGCGCTCCGGCGGTTCCGAGCGGCCCTTGCCCCGGGACGCGCAGCCCGGGACCCGATCCACCAGGACTTCTTCAACGATGAACCGTTATCCCGCTTGGAAATACCTGTTGCTGATCGTCGTGCTGACGCTGGGCGCGCTCTACGCCGCGCCCAACCTGTTCGGCGACGACCCGGCCGTCCAGGTCTCGTCGGCCCGCGGCTTCGAGCTCGATCCGTCGCTCACCGGCGTGGCCACCGACGCGATCCAGGCCGAGGGCCTCGAGGCGAAGGACGTCGCGTTCGATCCGGAGCGCCTGCTGATGCGTTTCGACAACAGCGAGCAGCAGCTGCGCGCCGCCGACGCGTTGCGCGAGGAGCTCGGCGACGGCTACGTGGTCGCGCTGAACCTGGCCCCGGCCACCCCCGACTGGCTCGAAGCACTGGGCGCCGAACCGATGGTGCTGGGCCTGGACCTGCAGGGCGGTGTCCACTTCCTGATGGAGGTCGACATGGACGCGGCCCGCGACGTTCGCCTCGAGGCCTTCGTCGACGACGTCCGCAACCTGCTTCGCGACGAGCGCATCCGCTACCGCTCGGTTCGCCGCGAAGGCCAGGCCCTGATCGCCGAGCTGCGCACCGACGAGGATCGCCAGCAGGCCCTGCAGACCCTGGCGCAGGAACTTCCCGAGCTCGAACTGACCGCGGTCGAAGGCGGCGAGACCTTCAACATCCGCGGTACCGTCCTGCCCGAAGTGATGACCGAGATGCAGCAGAACGCGCTGCAGCAGAACATCACCACGCTGCGCAACCGCGTCAACGAACTCGGCGTGGCCGAACCGATCATCCAGCAGCAGGGCGCCGACCGCATCGTGGTCCAATTGCCCGGCGTGCAGGACACGGCCGAGGCCAAGCGCATCCTGGGCGCCACGGCCACCCTGGAGTATCGGGCCGTGGACGAGGAGAACGATCCCTTTGAGGCCCAGCGCACCGGCCGCGTGCCGCCGCAGTCGCGGCTGTACTTCGATCGCCAGGGCAACCCGATCCTGCTGTCGCGCCGCACGATCGCGACCGGCGACGAATTGCTGAACGCGGCCGCCGGCTTCGAGCAGACCACCGGCTCGCCGATGGTCTCCGTGACGCTGGACGCGGCCGGCGCCCGCCGCATGCTGGACTTCACCACCGAAAACGTGGGCAACCGGATGGCCGTGGTCTTCATCGAGCAGCGGCCCGAGACGCGCGTCGTCGATGGCGAGGAAGTCCGCGAGAATCGCCGCGTCGAGGAAGTGATCTCCGTGGCCGTGGTCCGCGAGCCCTTCGGCCGCCGCTTCCAGACCACCGGCCTGGACGGGTCGCGCGAGGCCAGCCAGCTCGCGCTGCTGTTGCGCGCCGGCGCGTTGGCCGCGCCGGTCGAGATCATCGAGGAACGCACGGTGGGCCCGAGCCTCGGTCGCGACAACATTGACCAGGGCTTCCGCTCCGTGATCATCGGCTTCGTCCTGGTGCTGGTGCTGATGGCCATCTACTACCGGGTCTTCGGCCTGGTCGCCAACCTGGCGCTGACCGCCAACCTGGTGCTGATCGTGGCCGGGCTGTCGATGCTCGGGGCGACGCTGACCCTGCCCGGCATCGCCGGAATCGTGCTGACCGTCGGCATGGCGGTCGACGCCAACGTGCTGATCTTCGAGCGCATCAAGGAAGAGCTGCACCTCGGCAATTCACCGCAGTCGTCGATCCGGGCCGGCTACGAGAAGGCCTTCTCGACGATTGCCGACGCCAACGTCACCACGCTGATCGCCGCGCTGGTGCTGTTCATGTTCGGGACCGGCCCGGTCAAGGGCTTCGCGGTCACGCTGTCGATCGGCATCGTGACGTCGATGTTCACCGCGATCGTCGGAACGCGCGCAGTCATCAACCTGATCTACGGCCGCAAGCAGAAGCTGGCCGGGGTCGCGATCTGAGGATTCGATGATGGATATCATTCGCCAGGACACCAGGATCGACTTCATGGCGCGACGCAAGTTCGCGCTGATCTTCTCCGCCGTGCTGCTGCTGATCAGCATCGGCGCGCTGGCCACCCGCGGTCTCGAATTCGGCCTGGACTTCACCGGCGGGACGCTGATCGAGGTGAGCTATCCGGCCGCGCCCGAGCTCGGCGATGTCCGTGACGCGCTGGACGCCGCCGGCTACGAGGACTTCACGGTCCAGACCTTCGGCACCGCCCGCGACATCGTGGTCCGTCTGCCGGCTGCGGAGGCGGCCGAAGAGGGCGCCGACATCTCGACGGAAGTGCTCGACGCGCTGGAGTCGACGGCCAGCGGCATCGAGATGCGCCGGGTCGAGTTCGTCGGCCCGCAGGTCGGGCAGGAACTGGCCGAGCAGGGCGGCCTGGCCATGCTCTACGCGCTGGCCGGCATCCTGCTCTACGTCTCCTTCCGGTTCCAGTGGCGCTTCGCCGTCGGCGCGGTGCTCGCCCTGATCCACGACGTGGTCGTGGTGCTGGGCCTGGTCTCGCTGTTCCGGATCAACTTCGACCTGACCGTGGTCGCGGCCCTGCTGGCGGTGATCGGCTACTCGCTGAACGACACGATCGTCGTCTACGACCGCTTGCGCGAGAACTTCCGGATCAAGCGCAAGGGCACGGCCGTCGAGCTGACCAACCTGTCGATCAACCAGATGCTGTCGCGCACGCTGATGACCTCGCTGACCACGCTGCTGGTGCTGATCGCGCTGTTCTACTTCGGTGGCGAGATCATCCATGCCTTCGCCTACACGCTGATCGTCGGCGTGATCGTCGGGACCTACTCGTCGATCTTCGTCGCCAGCAACGCGGCGATCCTGCTGGGCGTTTCCAAGCAGGACCTGATGCCGGTCGTTCCCGAGGGCGCAGACCAGCCCGACACGGAAGTGCTGCCGGCCCGGTTCCGCAACCAGTGACGGAGGGACGCACGATGAAGACGCTTCGGTTGATCGGTTCGCTGGCCCTCCTTTTGTCGGCGGGCCTGGCCTCGGCGACGGACTACGTCGTCGAATCCAGCGTCTGGATCGACGGCGAACTGCGCGGCACGCCGTCGGTCGTGGTCGAGGCGGACAAGGAGGCGACGATCGAGATGGCCCAGGGCGAGACCGGCTGGCGCATGACGCTGCTGGTCGAGCCGCCGATGGAGCACGAGGGCGCGGCCCGGGACGCGATCTGGATTCGCGTCGGCATTTCCGAGCGCATCGACGGCGAATGGGAATTCCTGACCGACTCGATACTGGGCGTTCGGACCGGTTCCACGGGCAGCTTCTCGGTGGTCGATCCGGGCGTGGACGCGGCGACGCCCGAGTCCGCGCGCCTCTACGTCGAGCTCAACGCACGGCCCGTCGAGGACTGAACCCCCGCCTTCGGGCCCGCGGCGCTCCGCGGGTCCCTCTCCACCGCCCTGCCGATGGCCCGGTTCGGCAGCCCGGTGAGCGGCTAGTCCAGTTCCACCTCTTCGGCGACCGCGCGGATCAGGGTGCGCTCGCTCAGCAGGCGCGCGCAGGTTTCGATGTCCGCCCCGACTTCGTAGTCGTGGTCGGCGTGGCCTACCGCGTCGCGAACGGCCCGGTGCGCGAGCTGCACGCCGCGTCCCGGCTTCAGCGGCGAGCGGAAATCCAGCGCCTGGGCGCTGGTCAGCAGTTCCACGGCCAGCACGCGCTCGACGTTGTCGAGCACGGACAGCAGCTTCAGCGCGCCGATCGATCCCATCGAGACATGATCTTCCTGGCCCAGGCTGGTCGGAATGGAATCGACGCTGGCCGGGTGCGCCAGCACCTTGTTCTCGCTGACCAGGGCCGCGGCCGTGTACTGCGGGATCATGAAGCCCGAGTTGATCCCCGTGTCCTTCATCAGCAGGGTGGGCAGGCCGTCGTGGCCGGCCAGCAGCAGGTAGGTGCGGCGCTCCGAGATCGAGGCCAGCTCGGCCAGCGCGATCGCGGCGTGGTCGAGCACCAGGGCCAGCGGCTGGCCGTGGAAGTTGCCGCCGGACACGATGTCGCCGTCGTCGAACACCAGCGGATTGTCGGTCACGGAATTCAGTTCACGCTCGACGACCTCGCTGCAGTGGGCCAGCGCGTCGCGGCTGGCGCCGTGCACCTGCGGAATGCAGCGAAGCGAATAGGGGTCCTGGACCTTGCCGCAGTCGCGATGGGATTCGAGGATCTCGCTGTCGGCCAGCAAGCGCCGGATGTTGGCCGCGACCGCGACCTGGCCGGGGTGCGGGCGGATCGCGTGGATGCGCGCGTCGAAGGGCCGGGACGAGCCCTGCAGCGCCTCCAGGCTCATCGCACCGAGGATGTCGGCGTTGCGCAGCAGCGCGATCGCGCGGTAGAGCACCTCGGCGCCGCAGGCCGCCATCATCTGCGTACCGTTGATCAGCGCCAGGCCGTCCTTGGCCGCCAGCTCGACCGGTTCCAGGCGGGCGCGGGCCAGCGCGTCGCTCGCCGGTTCGGCGCCGGTGCCGTCCGGGGTCCAGCAGCGGCCCGCGCCGATCAGCGGCAGGGCCATGTGGGCCAGGGGCGCGAGGTCGCCGGACGCGCCGACGCTGCCGCGGCTCGGCACCCACGGCACGATGCCGTGCCGGTCAAGGGACAGCAGCTGCTCGAACACCGGGATCGAGATGCCGGACTGGCCCAGCCCCAGCGCGTGGATCTTCAGCCGGAGCATCAGCCGGGTGATGTCGCGCGGCAGGGGGTCGCCGGTGCCGCAGGCATGGGAAAGCAGCAGGTTCTTCTGCAGCTGGGCCAGCTGGTCCGACGCGATTCGCTTCGAGGCCAGCGCGCCGAAGCCCGTGTTGATGCCGTAGATGCTGGCCTCGCCGTCGAGCACGGCGTCGACATGGGCGCGTGACCGGTGCACGGCGTCTGCGTTTCCCGCCAGCGACTGCAGGCGCCGATCGAGGTCCTCGTGGAGGTGCCGAAGGCGGATGCGGTCGGTTTCGGGCATCGGTTGGGGCTTGTCGTGCTTCATGTGCTCGGCTCGTTCGAGATGAATGGATTCCGACCGCAGATGATCGCACGGACGCGCCGAACTCGCCGCGCATCGGCACCGCGCTCCATCGCAGCGTGGCAGACTATGCGGATGAAGATTCTCGCCCACCCCCGCACCGGATTCGCCGTCGTGCTGGCCGCCTGCCTCGGCCTGCTCGCCTATGCCTACTTCGCCCAGTACCGGATGATGCTGGACCCGTGCCCGCTGTGCATCCTCCAGCGGATCGCATTCATGATCATGGCGGCCTTCGCCCTGGTCGGCCTGCTGCATGGCGCGCGCGGCGCGTGGCGCTGGGTCTGGACCACGGGCGTCGTCGCCGGCGGCGCCTGGGGCGTGGTCACCGCCGCTCGGCACATCTGGATCCAGAACCTGCCGCCGGACCAGGTGCCCGATTGCGGTCCCGGCTTCGACTACAACCGGGAGATGTTCGGGCTCGGCGAGGCGCTGCGCTCGGCCTTCGCCGGTTCCGGCGACTGTGCGGTGGTCGACTGGTCGTTCCTCGGCCTGTCGATGCCGTGGTGGACCCTCATCTGGTATGTTGCCCTGATGATCTTCATGGTCGCCGTGGCGATCATGGTCGGCAAGCATCGGAAGAGCACGACATGAGCGAGTCCCTGAAATCCATCACGCCGCCGAATGACTGGGCGGTCGATTCCTGGACGCGGCGCGAGGCGCTGCAGCAGGCGAAGTACGACGACCCGGACCAGCTGGCCGCAGCCCAGGCGCGCCTGTCCAGGCTGCCGCCGCTGGTCACGTCCTGGGAAATCCTGTCGCTGAAGGAGCAGGTCGCCGAGGCCCAGGCCGGCAAGCGCTTCTTCCTGCAGGGGGGCGACTGCGCCGAAGTGTTCGACGAGTGCTCGCCGAGCATCATCACCAACCGGCTGAAGGTGCTGCTGCAGATGTCCCTGGTCATGGTCCACGGCATGGAGATGCCCGTGGTTCGTGTCGGCCGCTTCGCCGGCCAGTACGCCAAGCCGCGTTCGGACGATTTCGAGACCCGCGGCGAAGACCGCCTGCCGAGCTATCGCGGCGACATCGTCAACGCGCCGGACTTCACCGCCGAATCGCGCCGCCCCGACCCGGAGCGGATGCTCCAGGCCTACGCGCGCTCGGCCATGTCGATGAACTTCGTGCGCGCGCTGGTCGACGGCGGCTTCGCCGACCTGCATCACCCCGAGTACTGGGACCTGGGCTGGGTCGAGCACTCGCCCCTGGCCGAGCAGTTCCACCGGATCGCCGATTCCATCGGCCATTCCGTTCGCTTCATGGAAACCGTGACCGGCCAGACACCGGGCAGCGTCCGGCGCGTGGACTTCTTCACCTCCCACGAGGCGCTGCACCTCAACTACGAACAGGCGCTGACGCGCCAGGTGCCGCGCCAGTGGGGCTGGTTCAACCTGTCCACCCACTTCCCGTGGATCGGCATGCGAACGGCGGCGCTCGAGGGAGCGCATGTCGAGATGTTCCGCGGCATCCGCAATCCGATCGGCATCAAGGTCGGTCCGGGCATGACGGCGGACTGGCTCAAGGGCCTGATCCGCACGCTGAACCCGGACGACGAGGCCGGCCGAATCGTGCTGATCCACCGCATGGGCGCCGGCAAGGTGGGCGACACGCTGCCGGGGCTGATCGAGGCGGTCAAGGCGACCGGCAGTCCTGTCCTGTGGATCGCCGACCCGATGCACGGCAACACGGAGAAGACCGCCTCGGGCTACAAGACCCGCCGCTTCGACAACATCCAGGCGGAACTGGAGCAGGCCTTCGACATCCACGCCGCCTCCGGCTCGCGCCTCGGCGGCGTGCACCTTGAGCTGACCGGCGAGAACGTCACCGAGTGCATCGGCGGCGCCCGCGAGCTCGGCGAGGACGACCTGAAGCGGGCCTACAAGACCACCGTGGACCCGCGGCTGAACTACGAACAGGCGCTGGAGCTGTCGATGCTCATCGTCGGCAAGCACCGCAGCCTGATGGGCTGATCGCTTGTGACCGTTCCCGGGGAATGAAAGCGATCCGGGCCCGGCGCGGTCACGTCTCCGGAATCCACCGTCCGGAGCCGAAATGAACCGCTTCCTGGTCGCAGTTCTCCCTGCCGTACTCCTCCCTGCCGTACTTCTCGCGATCGTCCTTCTTCTGAGCGCCGCCTCGCCGGCGCGCGCCGAGATCCACGAAGACCCCGAGTTCATCCAGCCGCTGCTGCCCGGGATGAACGCACCGTCGCTGACCCTGACCGGGCTCGACGGCGAGCCCGTCGCGTACGATCCGGCAGATCACGGCAAGCCGGTGGTCCTGACCTTCTACCGGGGCGGCTGGTGCCCGTACTGCAACCTTCACCTGGCCGAACTGCGCACCGCGGAAGCGGAGTTGCAGGCGATGGGCTTCGACGTCTGGTTCCTCTCGCCCGATCGCCCGGCGCTGCTGGCCGAAGGCGAGGACACCGGCTTCGACTACAGGTTGCTCTCCGACGCCGGCATGAGCGCGGCCGAAGCCTTCGGCATCGCGTTCCGACTCGACGAGGACACGCTGGAGCGCTACCGGGGTGCAGGCATCGACCTGGCCGATCGCAGCGGCGAGGCGCACGGCGCACTGCCCGCACCGGCAACGTTTCTGATCGGCGCCGACGGCGTCATCCAGTTCGCGTTCGTCAATCCGGACTACACCGTGCGCCTGGCGCCGGAGGTGCTGCTGGCGGCCGCGCGTGCCTACCGCGACGACGCCCACGCACGCCTGCGGCGCGCGCGGAACCGATAGGGGGTCCGATTGAGCAGCCGACCGCGCTCCCGGTCGGCATCGGGACGGTCAGTGACGCGAGTCCTCGGCGTCGGCTTCGTCGACGGCTTCAACCCGGATCGTGATCCGCTCGGACAGCACCGGTGGGGCGTGGGGGACGTGGCGGTGATCGCCGAGCAGCAGCTGCAGCGTGTGTACCCCGGGCTCGAGCTCAAGGGTGACCTGCGTCTGACCCCCGCCGAAATGGACGACCTGGTTCGATGCCGGCAGCGGCCGATCCAGTGCCGGCAGGTCGCCGTCGGGAAGGTCGATCAACAGGTGGTGGTGGCCGGTCGATGCGTGGTCCACGCCGGCCGGTGCCACGCCCATGCCGTCCAGGCCGAAGCGCACGGTCACCGGACCGGTGATCGTTTCGCCGTGGGCCGGAGTGATGAAGTAGACGACGGCCCCGTCCGGCGCAGGAGTGAGTTCGAGCTCCTCGCCCAGCGCCGGGATGGCCGGAACCGTGATCGAGAGCAGCAGGGCTGCAAGGGTGGTGCAGGAGAACTGGCGCATTTCCGGGCGCTCCTTGTGCGTTGAGACACGCAACGATAGCGCAGCCGGGGGGAGGGGGCGTGCAGGAAGCCGAAGCGCACCGGGCGGGGGCCGCCCGATGCTTGCGACGGTCTTCCTCGAGGGGTCAGAGCAGGTGCTCGACCGCCTTGCGCTCGTCGCGAAGCTCGGCGTCGGAGGCGTCCATCCGGGCGCGCGAGAAGTCGTTGATCTCGAGATCCTTGACGATGGACCAGCGGCCCGCCTCGCAGGTGCACGGGAAGGAATAGATCACCCCCGGCTCGATTCCGTAGCTGCCGTCCGACGGCACGGCCATCGAGACCCAGGAGTCACCGGTGCCCAGCGCCCAGTCGCGGATGTGGTCGATTGCCGACGACGCCGCCGAGGCGGCGCTGGACGCGCCGCGCGCCTTGATGATCGCGGCGCCGCGCTGCTGCACGGTGGGAATGAAGTCGTTCTCGTACCAGGCCTGGTCGACCTGGTCCATCGCGGCCTTGCCGTCGACCAGCACGTGGTGCAGGTCCGGGTACTGGGTCGAACTGTGGTTGCCCCAGATCGTCATGTTGCGGATCCGGGTGTGGTGCGTGCCGGTCTTGCCGGCCAGCTGGGCCAGGGCGCGATTGTGGTCCAGGCGGGTCATCGCGGTGAAGTTCTGCGGCGGCAGGTCCGGCGCATTGGCCTGGGCGATCAGGGCGTTGGTGTTGGCCGGGTTGCCGACCACCAGCACCTTGACGTCGCGCGAGGCGTGATCGTTCAGCGCCTTGCCCTGCGGCCCGAAGATCTTGCCGTTCTCGGCCAGCAGGTCGGCCCGTTCCATGCCCGGCCCGCGCGGCTTGGCGCCGACCAGCAGCGCGTAGTCCGTGTCCTTGAAGCCTTCGTTGACGTCCGTCGTCGTCTCGATGCCCGCCAGCAGCGGCAGTGCGGCGTCTTCGAGCTCCATGGCCACGCCCTTCAGCGCGTCGATCGCCGGCGGGATCTCGATCAGCTGGAGGATGACCGGCTGGTCCGGGCCGAGCATGTCGCCGGCGGCGATGCGGAAGCAGAGCTGGTAACCGATCTGACCGGCCGCACCGGTAATGGCTACGCGAACGGGACGTTTCATGGAATTCTCCGAAAATTTGGAAAGCAGCCCGCTATTTTAGCGCCCCGGCATGTGCTCCGGGATCCGCGGCTTCGATCGAGTAGTTTGCCCGGCTCCTCTAGAGGATGGACGCAAAGGCGCGAAGGAGCGAAGAAACGCAAAGAGAAATCCGATTTCCGGGAAAAACCCCTCACGCACAGGCGAACTGCGCAAGCCGGGGCAAGCCGATGAACCGATGAAAACAGGCCGTCCTGACTCGACCTCGCAGATGGCCCTGAGGCGCTCTGATACGGGCCCCTCTCACAACAGGACCGGTCTTCTTCGCGTCCTTTGCCCCTTCGCGCCTTTGCGTCCATCCTCTAAAGGGTCGCTGAAGAAATGCCGGACATCCCGCTGGTATGCTCCGCCCATGCCCCAACCACAATTCGATCGGAGTTTCGCCCATGTTGATTCGAGTTCTCTGTGTTGCCGTTCTGGCCTCGCTGGCCGGTTGGACGTCGCCCGTGGCCGGCTATGACCGGGTGACCGGGGCGACGCATGCCTCTCGGCCCGACGTGATCGCGGCCAACGGCATGGTCGCGACCTCGCAGCCGCTGGCCACGCAGGTGGGCCTGCAGGTGCTCAAGGACGGCGGCAACGCGATCGACGCGGCGATCGCCGCGAACGCGGCCATCGGACTCATGGAGCCCACCGGCAACGGCATCGGCGGCGACCTGTTCGCGATCGTCTGGGACGCGGAGTCCGAGCGGCTCTACGGCTACAACGGTTCGGGCCGCTCGCCGCAGTCGCTGACCCTGGAATGGTTCATCGAGAACGGGTACGAGGAGATCCCGTCGCACGGACCGCTGCCGGTGTCGGTGCCGGGGACCGTGGACGGCTGGTTCGCGCTGCACGAGCGGTTCGGCGAGATGCCGATGGCCGAGATCCTGCAGCCGGCGATCGACTACGCCAACGAGGGCTTTCCGGTCAGCGAGCTGATCGCCTACTACTGGGACCGCTCTGCCGACTTCCTGTCGCAGTACCCGGGTTTTGCCGATCAGTTCACGATCGACGGCCGGGCGCCGAGGGAAGGCGAGATCTGGCGCAATCCGAACCTGGGCAACACCCTGAAGCAGATCGCCGAAGGCGGCCGCGACGCGTTCTACAAGGGCGACATCGCCCGTACGATCGGCGAGTTCATGGACGAGCACGACGGCTTCCTGAGCTACGAAGACCTGGCCGCGCACGAGGGCGAATGGGTCGAGCCGGTCAGCACGAACTACCGCGGCTTCGATGTCTGGGAGCTGCCGCCGAACGGGCAGGGGATCGCCGCGCTGCAGATCCTGAACATCCTCGAGGGCTACGACATGGCCTCCTACGGCTTCGGCTCGCCGGAGCACGTGCACCTGTTCACGGAAGCCAAGAAGCTGGCCTTCGAGGATCGCGCCCGCTACTACGCCGATCCCGACTTCGCCGATGTCGATGTCGAGCGTCTGATCAGCAAGGCCTATGCCGCCGAGCGGCGGGAACGCATCGACATGGACCGCGCGGCCCGCGCCGTGGAACCCGGCACCCTCGCGCTGCGCGACGGCGACACGATCTACCTGACCACCGCCGACCGGCACGGCAACATGGTGTCCCTGATCCAGTCCAACTACCGCGGCATGGGCTCGGGCATGACGCCGCCGGGGCTCGGTTTCATCCTGCAGGATCGCGGCGAGATGTTCGTGCTGAACGAGGACCACCCGAACCGCTACGAGCCGGGCAAGCGCCCGTTCCACACGATCATCCCCGCCTTCATCACCAGGGACGGCGAGCCGTACGTCAGCTTCGGGCTGATGGGCGGCGGCATGCAGCCCCAGGGCCACGCCCAGATCGTCATGAACCTGGTCGACTTCGGCATGGGCCTGCAGGAAGCCGGCGACGCGCCGCGCATCCACCACAACGGCTCGACCGAGCCCGTGGGCCGGAACCTGCAGATGACCGACGGCGGCGTGCTGAACCTCGAGTCCGGCTTCTCCTACGACACGATCCGCGCACTGATGGCCAAGGGGCACCGCGTCCAGTTCGCCCGCGGCCCCTACGGCGGCTACCAGGCGATCATGGTCGACCCGGACTACGGCACCTATCGCGGCGCCACCGAAGTCCGCAAGGACGGCCAGGCCGCCGGATACTGAGGCGGCGGGAGGCCTGTCAGGCCCGACCGGTCTTGTGAGAGTGAGCTTGCGGCGGCCTGTCCTGTGGAAGAGAGCCTGCGAGCGATGGACGACCCCGGCCCGGCCTGTGGGAGTGAGCTTGCGAGCGAACTCTTTCCCTGGATCTGCTTCGCTCGCAAGCTCACTCCCACAGGAGAGGCCGATTCGGCGGCGGCGTCGTTCGCGCGCAAGCGCCCTCCGACAGGCCCGGAGGGCTTCGATCCATGCATTTCCCGTTGAAGGCCGCTTGCGGGCGAAGGGCTGAAGCGGCCTGCGTATCCGGTTCGCGCGCAAGCGCCCTCCAACAGGCCACCACCACGGGCGCGTCGCTGTGCGAGGATGACGTTCCCACCGAGCCAAGGGACCTGCCGTGAACCGTCACCTTCCTGTCGCCCTCCTGCTGACCGCGTCCGTCCCGTCGCTGGCCACGTCCCTCGACGCCTTCTGGGCCGACCTCCAGGCGCTCTGCGGCAACGCCTACGCCGGCGAGCTCATCACCGAACCCGCAGGGGAGTCTTCGTTCGCCGGCCGGGATCTGGTCATGCATGTGCGCGAATGCAACGACGAGCGCATCCGCATCCCGTTCTTCGTCGGCGAGGACCGCTCCCGCACCTGGGTCCTGACCCGCGTCGAGGTCGACGGCCAGCCGCGCCTGGAGCTGAAGCACGACCACCGCCACGAGGACGGCAGCGAAGACGCGATCACGATGTACGGCGGCACGACCACGAACCTCGGCCTGGCCACCCAGCAGGTGTTCCCGGCCGACCCGCACACGCGCGAGATCATCGAGCCGGCGCACGCCAACGTCTGGCGGATCGAAGTGATGCCGGGTGAGCGGTTCAGCTACCACCTGCGGCGCCTGGGAACCGAGCGGGTATTTCGGGTGGATTTCGATCTGACAGAGACGATCGAGACGCCGGAGGCGCCGTGGGGGTGGGTCGACGCATTGCCCTAGAGCGTTCCCCGGTCTGCCCGTTCATTTCGCTCCGGCCTGCCGCCGGACGGTAGCGATCCCCGGTCCCCGCTCCCGGGCCTTGCGATCGAGCGCCGGACCCGTCAGGATGGATCGCTCGACGCCCCGAACAGCATCTGCGGAGGATCTTCTCGATGATCCATCGAACCGTCTTCATCGCCGCGCTGAGCGGCCTATCGACCCTGGCCGGTGCCCAGTCCCTGCCCGACGGACCCGCGCGGGCCATCGTCGAGGCGGAATGCGCCTCGTGCCACAGCCTTGCAACGATCACCCGGTCCGCCGGATTCGACAGCGCCGAGGAGTGGCATGCGCTGATGGATTCCATGGTCGAGCTGGCCGATCCCCAGGCCCGCACCGTGGCCGCCTACCTGGCCGAGCATTTTCCGAAGAATCCCGACCGTGACCCCACGCTGGTCGACGGAGATTTCGAGATCGAGATCCAGGAGTGGATGGTGCCGACCCTCGGCCAGCGCTCGCGCGATCCGATCGAAGCGCCGGACGGAAGTATCTGGTGGACCGGGATGTGGGCCTCGATCGCCGGCCGGATCGATCCGGAGACCGGCGAGATGCAGGAATACCACCTGCCCCCGACGGCGCGCCCCCATTCGATCGTGCCGGACGAAGACGGCAACATCTGGTACACGGGCAACAGCAACGGCACGATCGGCAAGCTCGACCCGGATACGGGGCTCGTCACGGAGTACGAAACCCGCGCCGACGACCCGCACACGGCCGTGTTCCATCCGAACGGCAAGCTGTACTTCACGTCGCAGCGCTCGGCCATGCTGGGCCGGCTCGACCCGGAGAGCGGCACGCTCGACGAGATCCAGACCCGGGCGCGACCGTACGGGATCAAGGTCGGTCCCGACGGCACGCTCTGGATCGCCTACAACGGCACCAACGCGCTGGGCGCGATGGACCCGGACAGCATGGACGTCCGGTACTACGAGGTGCCGCACGAGGACTCGCGGATCCGGCGGCTGGACCTGAGCAGCGACGGCCGGATCTGGTACGTCAATTCCACGCGCGGCCGGATCGGCCGGCTCGATCCCGAAAGCGGTGAGATCCGCGAGTGGGATTCGCCCAGCGGCCCGACGTCGCATCCCTATTCGATGGCGGTCATCGACGACATCGTCTGGTACAACGAGTCGGGCATGCGCCCCGATGCGCTGGTGCGCTTCGACCCCGGGACCGAGACCTTCCAGAGCTGGGCCGTTCCGTCCGGCGTCGGCATCATCCGCCACACCTGGGTGACCGAGGACGGCGACCTGCTGATCCACCAGAGCAGCAGCAATCGCGTCGGGCGGGTGCTCATCCCTGACCCCTGACCCCTGACCCCTGACCCCTGACCCCTGACCCCTGACCCCTGACCCCTGACCCCTGACCCCTGACTGAGGGGAACCGCGCGTGAAGGTCGACCTGCTGCGACCTGTCCAGGAGCGCAAGGGTGGCCCGATAGGAATCCCAACGCACGCGTTCGCGGCGTCGCATCGCGATCGGCGCCGGCGGGGCCGATCACCCGATCGTCTCACCGGGCTGGCACCCTCCGGGTCGTTCGTCCGCGCGCCGATGAGCGCGAGCGAGCGCCATCCACACAGCAGGAGGAGAACCGATGAAAGTTCTTGTCGCAGGAGCAACGGGAAGCACCGGCGCGCGCGTCGTCGAGCACCTGCAGGTGCGGGCGCACGTGGCCGTGGCGCTGGTCCGCAGCAGTTCCGATACCAGCGTGCTACCGGAAGGCGTCGAGACCCGCACGGGCGATCTCACGGATCTCCGGGACGATGTCTGCGACGGTTGCGACGCGGTCATCTTCGCGGCGGGATCGGGCGCGGACACGGACGCGGACATGACCGACAGGGTCGATCGCGACGGCGCCATGGCGCTCGTGGACCGGGCGAAGGCGGCCGGCGTTCAGCGCTTCGTCATGCTCAGCAGCGCCGGCGCGGAGAGTCCCGACCCCGAGTCCGAGCTGGGTCACTATCTGAAGGCGAAGCACGACGCCGACGAATACCTGAAGGCGTCCGGGCTGAGCTACGCGATCGTGCGGCCCGTGGCCCTGACCGACGACGACGGGGAGCGCGAGGTCCGCTTCGGCGACGAGGTCGAGCCGGACGGAGAGGCCGCCCGCGGTGACGTCGCTTCCGTGCTGGTCGACGCCCTGGCCAGCGAGCGCTGGCGGAACCGCACGGCCCGGATGGAATCGATCGGTTGAGATCGTCGCTGCGAAAGGCGATCTTAATTCGCCTCCGCTGATTTCCTATCGATCGAGTTCTCGTTCTGCCAGGACCTTCTTCAGCGTCCGGTTCCGCTCGGGTTGGTGCAGGACCCTGAAGATCAAGAACAGGGGGATCAGCGTCACCAGGCCCCAGGTGTTCTTCGCGACGCTGTAGAGGATGATCCCGACCATCGCTCCGATCAGCAGGGCGTGCCAGAGCTCGGAGCGTTTCATTTCCTTGGCCATTGCGCGGAGCTCGTCGTCGGACAGGGTGGAGAGGTGTTGTAGATCCATGGCCGGGTCTCACTGGCTAGTTTCAAGGTGAACTGTAAATCGGGACCGTGACGTGTTGTTCGTCTGCCTGGAAGGCGCCGAGAAGCACAGGGGCGAGCGGAAAGAGGCAAAAAGGTGTCTGAGCGCAGCGCCAAAGGCGCGCAGCGAGTTCTTTTTGCCCCGCTCGCACCGAGCATCGCAGGGGACCCGCGCAGCGGGTGGCTTCCCGGCATGAGCATTTTTGGTGACTTTTGTTGCGACAAGAGTCACTCGCATTAGCTGGCGGAGCCAGCGGCGAAACGCTTTTTGAAGACAGCACCATAATCCTGAAGATACTGGATCCCGGATCAAGTCCGGGATGACAGGGGCTGGGGGACGCCACCGGATCTCGGCAACGATCACGACAGTCTGCCCGGGAAGACGGGCACGGAAAAGACACTGGGTCCCGGCCGATGGTCATGACAATTCGCCGGGATGACAGGCTTTGGTGGGGCCGATGGACCCAGAGGGCGGCTCTGACCACGAGTCTGCCGAGCACATCGAAAAAAGCGAAAAAACAGCGCGTTCCCGTATAATGGCGGGCTGCCTTCATCACGGACCGGTTGCCCGGTCGAGAGTCCCGAATCATGAACCTCCGCAACGTCGCCATCATCGCGCACGTCGACCACGGCAAGACCACGCTCGTGGATCAGCTCCTGCGCCAGTCCGGCGAGTTCGCCGCCCACGAGAAGGTCGGCGAGCGGGTCATGGACTCGAACGACCAGGAGCGCGAGCGCGGGATCACGATCCTGTCGAAGAACACCGCCGTGACCTGGAACGGCACGCGAATCAACATCGTCGACACGCCCGGCCACGCCGACTTCGGCGGCGAGGTCGAACGTGTTCTCAGCATGGTGGACTCGGTGCTGCTGCTCGTCGACGCGGTGGACGGGCCGATGCCGCAGACGCGCTTCGTGACCCAGAAGGCCTTCGCCATGGGCTTCCGGCCGCTGGTCGTGGTCAACAAGATCGACCGGCCGGGTGCGCGCCCGGACTGGGTCGTGGACCAGACCTTCGAGCTGTTCGACAAGCTGGGCGCGACCGACGAGCAGCTCGACTTCCCGGTGATCTATGCATCGGCGCTGAACGGCTACGCCAGCGAAGACGCGACCGCGACCGAGGGCGACATGACGCCGCTCTTCGAAGCGCTGATCGAGCACGTCCCGGCGCCGGACGTCGACACGGACGGGCCGTTCCAGATGCAGGTCTCCAGCCTGGATTACTCCTCCTACGTCGGCCTGATCGGCGTGGGGCGCATCAAGCGCGGCTCGGTCAGGACGGGCCAGTCGGTCAAGGTCGTCGACCGCGAGGGCAAGACGCGTTCGGGCAAGGTCATGCAGGTGCTGGGCTACTCGGGCCTGAAGCGCGAAGAGGTCGAATCGGCGTCGGCCGGCGACATCGTGGCCGTGTCGGGCATCGAAGACATCGGCATCTCGGACACGCTGTGCGACCCGTCGAAGGTCGAAGCGCTGCCGCCGCTGACCGTCGACGAGCCGACGATCCACATGACCTTCCAGGTCAACGATTCGCCCTTCGCCGGCCAGGAAGGCAAGTTCCTGACCAGCCGCCAGATCCGAGCGCGCCTGTACCAGGAAGCCAGCCACAACGTGGCGCTGCAGGTCAGCGACACAAGCGACCCGGACCAGTTCGACGTGGCCGGCCGCGGCGAGCTGCACCTGTCCGTCCTGATCGAGACCATGCGCCGCGAAGGCTACGAGCTGGCCGTCTCCCGCCCGCGCGTGCGCAAGCGCGAAATCGACGGACAGGTGCAGGAGCCCTGGGAGCAGGTGGTGCTCGACCTGGACGAGCAGTACCAGGGCGCCGTGATGCAGGCCATGGGCGAGCGCAAGGCGAAGATGGAGAACATGACGCCGGACGGCAAGGGCCGCGTGCGCCTGGACTACATCGCGCCGGCGCGCGGCCTGATCGGCTTCCAGAGTGCGTACCGGACCATGACCTCGGGCACGGGCCTGTTCTTCCGCGTGTTCGACCACTGGGGCCCGGCAACCGACCGGATCGCCCAGCGCATCAACGGCACGCTGATCGCCATCGAGCAGGGCACGACCAATGCCTACGCCCTGTTCAACCTCCAGGACCGCGGCAAGCTGTTCGTCGGTCCCGGCGAGGAGGTCTACGAGGGCCAGGTCATCGGCCTGCACAGCCGCGACAACGACCTGGTGGTCAACCCCCTGAAGACCAAGAAGCTCAGCAACGTGCGCGCGGCCGGCAAGGACGATGCGCTGTTGCTGACGCCGCCGGTGCGGATGAGCCTGGAGCAGGCGCTGGAGTTCCTGGCCGACGACGAGCTGATGGAAGTCACGCCGGAACACATCCGCATCCGCAAGCGCCTCCTCAAGGAGCACGAGCGCAAGCGCGCCGACCGCGCCGCCGGCTGAAAACTACCGGCGGAAAGGCGTTTGTCTACCGCAGATGAACGCGGATGAACGCGGATGAAAAGTCCGGGAAGAGCGGGTTGAACCTCGAGTCGACATCCCACGGTTCGCGCGGCCGGCTGAAACCCGCTGGCGGAAAGGCTTTCTTACCGCAGATGGACGCGGATGAGCGCGGGATAAAAAAACGGGAAAAACGCGATTCGGGTCTGGATCGGCCAGCGTGAGTCGAACGGTCGGTTCGAGGCCCTCCCGGAAAGCATTCGCTTACATCGGGTGGGGGCGCAGACTTGCGCGGTACGAAACGCGCTGTAGCAGCAATTGGCCGTTTGGGCAGCGACGGTCGAGTTTCGATCGAGAGAAGGGGAATAGGACGCCCTGACTGATCGACCGGCAAACGTCCGGCCCCGGGCGGTCACCATTCAAGACTCGCTTTCGCTTCAGCTCAAGCTGCTCTATCTGCGTTCATCCGCGTTCATCTGCGGTAAAGCCTTGAGCGCTCGAATGATGTGTCCTTCTCAGCCAGCCCGGGCCGTTCAGTCGCCGTCGGGGTCGGCGGTCGGCGGCAGGTCGTCGTCCCAGGGATCTTCTTCCAGCAGCACGTCGTAATCCGGCGTGGTCGATTCGCCGCTGATCTTGTAGGCCCGCTGCTGCAGCCACGCATCGCGGACCAGCAGATATTCGTCGAACGCGGCCTCCAGGTCCTCTTCGCGGTCGAGCAGGTCGGCCCGCTGCTGGACGATGTCGACGCCCAGGATGTACAGGCGGCCGTCGATGACTTCCCGCCACGGCACGTCCGCGGTCGCGTCGACCGGGCGCGACAGGGCGTCGCGCAGCGTCGACGGTCCCAGGAAGGGCAGCACCAGGAAGCGCGAATCCTCCCAGCCCCAGACGGCCAGGGTCTGGCCGAAATCCTCGTCGAAGTCCGGAATGCCGGCGTCGCTGGCCACGTCCAGGATGCCGCCGAGACCGAACACGGAATTGACGAAGAAGCGTTCGAACATGCGCCCGGCATGGGCGGGACGCCCCTGCAGCAACAGGTTCAGCATGACCGGCACCGAGCGGAGGTTGTCGAGTGCGTTGGCGATGCCCCGTTCGACCGGCTCGGGCGTGATCGTGTTGTAGCCCCGCGCCAGTGGCTGGAGGACGGCCCGGTCGACCCCGCGATTGAACGCGTACATGTTGCGGTTGAACGGTTCCCAGGGGTCGGCGGCGATGCGCTCTTCCGGCGGCGGGGCCTGGATCGTCGCGCAGGCGCTCAACAGCGCTGCGGCAAGCAGCACGGCCAGCCTGCGGGTCCATCCGGGATTGCGGTGCGGGTGCTTCATTCCTCGGTCTCCTTCCAGCCCAGCAGGCCGTCGACCTGGCTGAGCGATGCGATGGTGCGCAGACTCTCCGGCGCGTTGGCGAAGCGCAGCGATCGCTCCTGGCGGCGCGCCCAGGCCAGCCATTCCAGCAGGAGCGCGACGCCGGCGGAGTCGGCGTGACCGACGCCGGAAAGATCGATCACGTCCGGGAGGCCCGATTCCCTCCAGCTCCGGTGCCGGGCCCACACGGCGGGCACTTCGTCGCTGGTCAGGTCGCCCTCGATCCGATGGCGGGATGCGTCCCTTCCGTTACCGGGTCTCTCGCCCATCTCGCTCATCCGCCGTCGACGTCCAGCTGCAGATTACCCGACTGCAGCTGCGCCAGCGTCGAGTCGAAGCCCTGGCGCCGGATCTGTTCGCCGATCTGGTTGCGGAAGGTCGCCACATAGGAAATGCCTTCGACGATGACGTCGAAGATCTGCCAGCCGGCATCGGAGCGCCGGAACACGTAGTCGACCGGTGCGGTCTTGCCGTTGTTCATCGTCACCCGTGTCCGGACCTTTGTGACGCGCTCGTCGTTCTCGCCTTCCAGCGGCAGCACCTCGATCTGGTCGCGCGTGCGGAACTCCAGCAGGCCGGTCGCATAGCGATCGATCAGCAGCTCGCTCAGCGCCTCGGCAAAGGAAACGACCTTGTCGCGTTCGACGCCGCGACTGGCCCGGCCGAGCACCAGGCGGCCGGAGTAGACGACGTCGATGTGCGGCAGCAGCAGTTCGCGCACCACGGTGCGCAGGGCGTCCGGGTTGTCTTCGAAGTGTTCCCGGCTGATCTCGATCCGGTCGAAGATCTGGTTGCTGGTCGTGCGCACGATCTCGACCGGCCCGTCGTCCTCGTTGGCGGACTGGGCCGGAAGCGGATCGGTGCCGAGCATCAGGGCGAAGGCGGCCAGCAGGGGTCGGAGCATGTCAGTCGTTTCCGGAGTCGTTGTCGTTGCCGTCGGAACTCAGCAGGTACTTGGAAATCAGTTGCTCGAGCACCAGTGCCGAATTGGTGATCAGGACCCGGTCGCCGTCGACCAGCGGGTCCGGCGAGCCGCCCGGCTCCAGCCCGACGTACTGGTCGCCGAGCAGGCCGCTGGTCAGGATCGACGCCGAGGTGTCGTTCGGCAGGTCGTCGTAGGTCGAATCGATCGCCAGCACCACCCGCGCCTCCAGGGTCTCCCGGTCCAGCTCGATCGACTCGACCGTGCCGATCCGCACCCCGCCCATGCTCACGGTCGCACGGGACTTCAGGCCGCCGATGTTGGTGAACATGGCCGTCACCCGGTAGCGGTCGTCGCTGCCCAGCGCCCCGCCGTCGGTGGCCTGGACGGCCAGGAACACCAGCGCCGCGATGCCGAGCAGCAGGAACACCCCGGCGGCGAACTCGATCTGATTGGAGGATTTCATCGTGAATTGGTTCCTGTGATTTTGTCGACCACACGCGAAAAGCAACTGAAACCGCAGATGGACGCAGATGAACGCAGATGAACTTCATGAGCACCTCCGGCGACGCCCATCGCGGCATTCCGCGCAGTCGGCACTGGCGAGCTCGAGTCCAACACGTGTTCGTTGTTGATCTGCATTTCCTCTCTGCCCTTATCTGCGTCCATCTGCGTTCATCTGCGGTCCTGATTCATCCAGTCTCGGGTCTTCTGTTCGTCGAACCCGTGCCGCTACAGCATCAAGGCCGAGAGGACGAAGTCGAGGAGCAGGACGGAGATGGCGGTGGCGATGACGGTCTGGGTGGTGGCCAGGGCCACGCCTTCGCCGGTCGGCTTGCAGGTCCAGCCGAAGTAGACCGCCAGCCAGGCGGCGAGGGCGCCGAAGGCGGCGGACTTGGCCACGCCGGCGCCGAAGTCGCGGCCCAGTTCGACGCTGTTCTGCATGCTGCCCCAGAACACGTTCGGGTCGATGCCCATCAGGAACACGCCGTACAGAACGCCGCCGGCCAGGGCCATGAAGTTGAAGATCAGGGTCAGCACGGGCACGGCGATCAGGCCGGCCAGCAGGCGCGGCTGGACGATCCGCTCCATCGGGTCGATCGCCATGAGCTCGAGCGCATCGAGCTGTTCCGTCGCTTTCATCAGGCCGATCTCCGCGGTCACCGAAGTGCCGGCGCGCCCGGCGAACAGGATCGCCGTCAGCACCGGACCCAGCTCGCGGAACAGGGACAGGGCCAGGACCGTGCCGACCGCGTCGCCGGCGCCGAAGCGGGTGAGCGTGTCGTAGGTCTGCAGCGTGAGCACCAGGCCGACGAAGAAGCCGCAGGTGATGATGATCACCAGCGATCGCACGCCGATGAAGTAGGTCTGGCGGAGGGACTCGCCGACCTGCAGGCGGCTGAAGCGCATCCGGACAACGGCCTGGCCGAGGAACACCAGGGCGCGGCCCACCGATCGCACGGCGTCCAGCGGCGCGCGGCGGCGCGCGGCGGCGGGTTCGTTCATCGCAGGGTCTCCTCGGCCAGCACGTCCTCGGCGAGATCGGCGGCGGGGTAGTGGAACGGCACCGGGCCGTCGGGCTGCCCCTCGAGGAACTGGCGGACCAGCGGGTCGTCGCTGTCGTGCAGCGAGCGCGGTTCGCCCTGGGCGACGACCCGGCCGCCGGAGATGATGCAGGCGTGGTCGGCGAAATGCTCGACCACCTCGACGTCGTGGGTGATGACCACGCTGGTGATGCCGAGCACGCGATTGATCTGCCGGATCAGCCGCCCACCGGCGGCCAGCGAGATCGGATCGAGGCCGGCGAAGGGCTCGTCGTAGAGCATCAGGTCCGGGTCCAGCGCGAGCGCGCGGGCCATGGCGATGCGCCGGTTCATGCCGCCGGACAGCTGGCCCGGGTACAGGTCGGCGGCGCCGCGCAGGCCGACCGCCTGCAGTTTCAGCAGCACCACCCGCCGGATCAGCGATTCGGGCAGGTCCGTGTGCTCGCGCAGGGGCAGCGCGACGTTGTCGAAGCTGGTCAGGTCGGTCAGCAGGGCGCCGTTCTGCAGCAGCACGCCCATGTGCTTGCGCAGATCGTTCAGGGCGCTGCGGCCGAGCGCGTGAACGTCCGTCCCGCCGATCCGGACGGAGCCGGACGCGGGGGTCAGCTGGCCGGTGATCAGGCGCAGCACGGTGGTCTTGCCCGAGCCGCTCGGGCCCATGATGGCGGTCACCCGGCCGGCCGGAATGTCCAGCGTGAAGTCCTCGAGCACCGTGCGCCCGCCGCGCACGACGGTCACGGCGTCGATGCGCACGGCAGGACGGTCGGGGTCGATGATCGATGTGGCCATTCGGACGTCCCAGGCGAGTTCCGGAGCAAGGCGGCGATTGCAGCCGTCGGCCAACGAGGGGAAACCCGTCGAAGGGCAGACGTGGAAGCGCGGCCCGCGGACAGGGAGTGCGTCGAACGAACGCCGGCCGGAGCGTTTCCCGGACCGTCGCCTCGCCTTCCCCATCCCCTGGCTGCGCATTCTACGGCACGCATCGTGACGCGCGAAGGTGCCGAGGGTCACGGAATCGGACCGGATTCCGGCCGATCGCCTTGCAGCCGGGCTCCGTTCGGTCGGCTGCACGCGCAACCCGCGCCCGGGCGAGGCGGGCCCGGAACGAGGCCGGCTGCCGCCTCGGGCCTAGAGGATGTAGCGGCTCAGGTCCTGGTCTTCGGCCAGGTCGCCGAGGTGCTCGTCGACATAGGCGGCATCGATGGTCAGCGCTTCGCCCGAACGATCCGGTGCGGCGTAGGACACCTCGTCGAGGAGGCGCTCCATGACCGTGTGCAGGCGACGGGCGCCGATGTTCTCGGTGCCCTCGTTGACCGAGAAGCTGATCTCGGCGATCCGTCGGATCGCGTCGTCGGCGAAGTCCAGGTCCACGCCCTCGGTCTTCATCAGCGCCCGGTACTGCTCGGTCAGCGATGCATCGGGCTCGGTCAGGATGCGCTCGAAGTCCGGCGCGGTCAGCGCCCGCAGCTCGACGCGGATCGGCAACCGGCCCTGGAGTTCGGGAACGAGATCCGAAGGCTTGGCCAGGTGGAAGGCGCCGGAGGCGATGAACAGGACGTGGTCCGTATCGATCGGCCCGTACTTGGTATTGACCGTGCAACCCTCGACCAGCGGCAGAAGGTCGCGCTGGACGCCTTCGCGCGACACCTCGCCGGAGGCGCCGCCCTCGGCGCGCCGGCACACCTTGTCGATCTCGTCGAGGAACACGATGCCGTTCTGCTGCGCGTTGGCCAGGCCGGTCTGCTTGACCTCCTCGTCGTTGATCAGCGCGGCGGCCTCCTGTTCGATCAGCAGCGGCAGCGCGTCGCGCACCTTCATCCGGCGCTTCTGGCGCTTGTCGCCGGACAGGTTGGAGAACATCTGCTGCAGCTGCTGGGTCATCTCCTCCATGCCCGGCGGCGTCATGATGTCGACGCCGATGTTCATCTGCACCTCGATCTCGACTTCGCGGTCGTTCAGCTCGCCGGCCAGCAGCTTCTTCATCAGCTTGCGCCGGGTCTCGTCGCTGTGGTCCCCGTCGACCGGCGCTGTCGGTGCGTTGGCGAAGCCGCTGGTGGCGCGCTTCGGCAGCAGGAGGTCGACCACGCGCTCGCAGGCCGCGTCCTCGGCGCGCGATCGCACCGAGCGCATCGCGTCGTCGCGAGCCATCTTGACGGCCACTTCGACCAGGTCGCGGATGATCGACTCGACGTCCTTGCCGACGTAGCCGACCTCGGTGAACTTGGTTGCCTCGACCTTGACGAACGGCGCACGGGCCAGGGCAGCGAGGCGGCGGGCGATTTCCGTCTTGCCCACACCGGTCGGGCCGATCATCAGAATGTTCTTCGGCGTGATCTCCGGCCGCAGCTTCTCGTCGACCTGCATCCGGCGCCAGCGGTTGCGCAGGGCGATCGCCACGGCGCGTTTCGCGGCCGCCTGGCCGATGATGTAGCGGTCCAGTTCCTGGACGATTTCGCGCGGGGTCATGTAGGACATCAGGAGCGTTCCTCGTCGCCGGCCTTGTCGCCGTGGTTTTCGATCTCGAGCGTCTCGATCAGGTGATTGCCGTTGGTGTAGATGCAGATCTCCGCGGCCACGCCCAACGCCTCGCGGCAGATGGTCTCCGCGTCGGCCTCGGAGTGGCGGAGCAGGGCGGTCGCGGCCGCCTGCGCGAAGGGACCCCCGGAGCCGATCGCGATCAGGCCCTGCTCGGGCTCGATCACGTCGCCGTTGCCGGAGATGATCAGCGAGGCTTCCTGGTCGGCCACGGCCAGCAGGGCTTCCAGTCGCCGCAGCAGGCGGTCCGTGCGCCAGTCCTTGGCCAGTTCGACGGCCGCCCGCGTGAGGTGGCCCGAGTGCTGCTCCAGCTTGGCCTCGAAGCGCTCGAACAGGGTGAAGGCATCGGCCGTGGCGCCGGCGAACCCGGCCAGGACCCGGTTCTTGTACAGCCGGCGCACCTTGCGCGCGTTGGACTTCATGATCGTGTTGCCGAGCGTGACCTGTCCGTCGCCACCGATGACGACCTGGTTGCCGCGGCGGACCGAGACGATGGTGGTCCCGTGGAAGTCGAGGGACCCGGGGGAGTTCGTGCTGCCGTGAGAAGCGACCATTCGGCTGACCTGCGTTGCGTGAACCGACGACATGGGGCCGCGCCGGACGCGGCTCAAGCGGAATCGTCGGGTTCGCCGGGCCGGGCTGCCCGCAGAAGCGGTCCTTCGTGCCGGACGGCGGCGCGGCTCAGCGGCGTTTCAGCGCGCCGAGCAGCCCGCGCGACAGTTCCCGGCCGAGCGTGGAGCCGATCGAGCGCAGCGTCGACTTCCAGAACGCCTCGCCGCTGCTCTGGCGGTTCGAGCGCCGCCCGGACGAGCGGCGAGAGGTCCGGTCCGCCTCGCGCGCGGCCTTTTCGGCCGCCTTCTCTGCGGCCTCGCGTTCGCGCGAGGCCTGCTCCTCCTCTCGGGCCTTCTGTGCCGCTTCGGCGGCGGCCTCGGCCTGGGCGGCGAGGCGTTCGAAGGCCGACTCTCGGTCGATCGCATGGTCGTATTTCGGCCCGATCGGGCTGCGCGCACGGACCGCGGCACGCTCCTCCGGGGCGAGCACCCCCATGCGGCAGCGTGGCGGGGAGATCAGCGCGCGGTCGACCGGCTGCGGCACGCCCTTGCCGGCCAGGGTCGACACCAGGGCTTCGCCGACGCCGAGCTGGGTGATCGCCTCCTCGACATCGATGTCCGGGTTCTGGACGAAGGTCTCGGCGGCGGCGCGAATCGCCTTCTGATCGCGGGGCGTGAACGCGCGCAGGGCGTGCTGGACCCGGTTGCCGAGCTGACCGAGGATTTCGTCGGGCACGTCGTCGGGGTTCTGGCTGCAGAAATACACGCCGACGCCCTTGGAGCGGATCAGGCGCACGACCTGCTCGACACGCTGCTGCAGCGCCGGGGGGCAGTCGTCGAACAGCAGGTGGGCCTCGTCGAAGAAGAACACCATGCGCGGCCGGCCGGCGTCGCCGACCTCGGGCAACTGCTCGAACAGCTCCGACAGCAACCACAGCAGGAAGCTGGAATAGAGCTTCGGCTTGAGGATCAACTGGTCGGCGGCCAGCACGTTGATCACGCCCCGGCCGGACAGGTCCTGGCGCATCAGGTCCTCGAGCACCAGCGCCGGCTCGCCGAAGAAGCGTTCGGCGCCGTCGGCCTCGAGCCGCAGCAACGAGCGCTGGATCGCGCCGATGCTGGAGGTGTTGACCAGGCCGAACTCGGCGCTGATCTCCCTGCGGTTCTCGGCGACGTGGTTCAGCAGGGCGCGCAGGTCCTTCAGGTCGAGCAGCATCAGGCCGCTCTCGTCGGCGACCCGGAACACCACGTTGAGCACGCCTTCCTGCGTGTCGTTCAGCTCCAGCATCCGGGCCAGCAGCACCGGGCCGATCTCGGTGATCGTGGTCCGCACCGGATGCCCCTGCTCGGCATAGAGATCCCACAGCACGACCGGGTTCGGTTCCTGGACGTAGTCCTCGATGCCGATGAACTCGAGGCGCTCGTCGATCTTCGGGTGCGGTGTCCCGGCGGCGGCCAGGCCCGCGATGTCGCCCTTCGCATCGGCCATGAAGACCGGCACGCCCATTCGCGAGAAGCCCTCGGCCATGACCATCAGCGTGACCGTCTTGCCGGTGCCGGTGGCCCCGGCGACCAGGCCGTGGCGATTCGCGTAGCGGCCTTCGAGGCGGACCTGCCCGGCACCCTTGCCGAGAAGAATGGAGGGGTTCGTCACCGTGGGGCTCCGAGGATAGGTTCGGACCGATGGTAGCCCAGCCGGCACGACGCGGCACGCGCGGCGATGCGGGTAAGCTGGAAACAGAACACCGCCCCCGTCCCGGACGGGAAGGAGAGTCGCCGATGGCCCTGGTCACGATCGAGAAACTCAACGATGCCGCCCTGGCGCAGGTCGTGCGCATGAAGCTGGACGCCGAGGGCATTCCGGTCCACCTCGGCTCGGCCGGCCATGCCTCCCTGTTCGGTGCTGCCGACGGCTACAGCGCCATTCGCATCCAGGTCCCGGAAACCTTCGAAGCCCGCGCCCGGACGATCGTGTCCGAACTCATGGCCACGCTGCAGACCCTCCAGGCCGACGACGACGCCGAAGATTGACCGCTCGAGCGAATTTCAGACTTCCATAACTACCGCAGATGAACGCAGATGGACGCCGATGAAAAGCGTTCGGAAGCGGGGCGAGGCCAGAGATCGAAGACGGCGGCAAAGCGAGGTGCTGCCTTGTGCTCTGACCGCACACGGTTCAGTTCTCGGTTCTCAGGTCTCAGGAACCGCAATTCAGGGCAGCCTCTCGATCCTGCAATTTGCAGTGTTCCGGTCCCCGCTCTTATCTGCGTTCATCCGCGTTCATCTGCGGTTTCCATTGCATCTAAGCCTTGAGTGGCTTGACCGTCAGCCGCGACCGCGGGCGCGGGGGTGGGTGCGGTCGTAGACTTCGGCGAGGTGCTGGAAGTCGAGGTGGGTGTAGATCTGGGTCGTCGACAGGTTGGCGTGGCCGAGCAGTTCCTGCACGGCCCGCAGGTCGCCCGACGACTCGAGGATGTGCGAGGCGAAGGAGTGGCGGAGCTGGTGCGGATGGACGTGCTGGCCCAGGCCCTGCTCGCGCGCGCGCACGGCCATCCGCTGCTGGATCGCCCGCACGCTCAGCGGCTTGCCCTTCAGCGTGGTGAAGATCACGTCCTCGTTGCCGTGGGTGGCGTCGTGGTGATGAGGACGCCATGCGGCCAGCGCGGCGAGCGCGTGTCGCCCGACCGGCACGATCCGCTCCTTGTCGCCCTTGCCGATCACCCGCAGCAGGCCTTCGCGCTCGTCGAGCCGCGACCAGCGGGCGTCGGCCAGCTCGCTGACCCGCAGGCCGGAGGAATAGCAGAGCTCCATCAGCGCCCGGTCGCGCACGTCCAGCGCGCCGTCGCCGGGCAGTTCGAGCAGTTTCAGGACCTGGTCCGGGTCGAGCGTGACCGGCAGCTTGCGACGCGTCCGCGGCGCCTTGAGGTCGGCCGCCGGATTGCCGGTCACGCGACCGTCGCGCTGTAGCCAGTCGAACCACTTGCGGATCGCCGAAAGCCGGCGCTGGATCGTGCGCGGGTCCAGGCCGGCGCGCATCTCCGCCGCCGCAAAGCCGCGCAGCGCAGGCAGGTCGAGGTCGTCGATCCGGTCCAGGTCGCGACGCCGGGCCCAGTCCAGCAGGCGGCGCAGGTCGCGCCGGTAGGCATCGAGGGTGCGGGGGCTGAGGCGGCCGGCGCGTTCGGCGTCAGCCAGGAACCGGTCGATCGCCGCGGCCAGCTCGCTCGGCGCGGCGCCGTGGTCAGGCGCTGCGGCGTTGCCCACGATCGGCGGCCAGGGCGGCCAGGCGGCGCGCCAGCGTTTCGCCGAGCAGTTCGAGGAACAGCGTGCCCATGCCTGGCTGGAAGCGCTCGTCGGCGTGCGCGCCGATGGCCAGCAGGCCCGCGTCG